>JAFXIT010000038.1 GCA_017532825.1 Clostridia bacterium | reverse complement strand
CCGTATGACCGCTGTCGAGCAGAATAAAAAGCAGGTCTTGCGACCTGCTTTTTATTCTGCTATACATCCAAGCTTTGAAGCAGACTCCTGTGCTCCATCACGTAGCTTCTTATTGCAAAGAAATAATACAGCGACCCTATAACACCAATTATTCCGCCTATAATAAGGTTATAAACCAATATTACAACCGGTCCAAAGATGGGTGTAAACTTTGCAACCACCCCTCTCGGATTACTTAACACAGTCTTGCTGTAGCGCATATCCTGAACGGCCGACACAATATTTGCAACGGCGACGATAAGTAAAAACCAATTTAAAAAAAGTCCGCCCAAAAGCTGCAAGACACCTATGACCAGCCAAATAACACCATTTGTGTTAAGCCGCTGTGACAGTGTGTTTAGCACAGTAGACGTATGGGTGTACGTCCCGTACATCGGACGTGCATTTGCTCCTCCCACAGAGTTCCCACAATTGCCGCAAAAGCTGGCATTATCTTTTATCTCATTCCCGCAATGACTACAAAACATATATCGGTTTCACCTCTTTTGAATTGTTAATCTTTTGAAATTGTGTTGTTTATGAGTTCAACTATCCTATCCCTGGCCTCACATAATTCATTCGTTTTTCCAAAAGCCATACTTTGCAAAGCAATCTTGTATTGATATCCAGAAATAATAGTAACTAGCATTGCCGCTTTCCCTTGAAGGCAGGAGGTAGGCTCTACCTTTCTTATTTCGTCTAATCTTATTTCATCAGGTATTTTTGCCCCCATGTTCAATGCCATTCCAAGAAGTCCTCCGCGTTTAAAGAAGGCTTTACCCGCTCCATCCTTTGTAAAAATAATTCTTTTATTGGTTAATGAAAAAATCCCCTGTGAAATACTACTTAGTACAAAAGCTGCGCTATGCTGTTCTATTAAAACCTCATTTGTATCAAGCCTCAATGGTATCTTTGACATTACTACCGGAAAATCACCTGTTATTTCTTTTGTCGGTGATTGATGCTCCTTCATCTCTACCCTTGAACCACATCTGCTGCAAAATGCGACATTCTCGTCCACTTGATTCCCGCAATGATTACAAAACATTTTTATATCCCCTTTCTTTTTAAAATATTATACTGCATTTTGCAGTATAAGTCAATACTGCATTTTGCGGTTTGATATAATTTATATATGTCTTATGAGGAAGGGCGTGTCTTATGTACAAACGAATACGCGATTTAAGAGAAGACAATGACCTGACCCAAAAAGCCCTGGCCTCTATGTTGAGCTGCTCGCAGCAGGTCTACAGTAACTACGAGCTGGGTCAACGGGATATTCCGACCGACATTTTGATAAAGCTCGCTCTGTTTTACGACGTCTCCACCGACTACATTCTTGGTCTGTGCGACGATCCCAAGAAGAATTATTAAACCACATACGAAAAGCACCTGCCCCAAAGGCAGGTGCTTTATTTTACGTCTTCTTTTAGGTCACCGAGCCTTCCATCGGTGAGGATCATACCGACATCGGTTGCAGGTCAGTCGATACGCTCGGGAAGGGAAAACTCGGCGTTTCTGTCGCAGGTCAGCACCCCGTCCTCTACCTTGAGCTCGGCCATCTGGACAGAGGAACGCTCGAAGCGACTGGCATCGGGATGGGTGAAATAGACGATAAAGGCTCTGTCTCCGATTGTAAACACGTCGGCGTGTGCGCCTCTTGTGCCGTCGTCCTCACGCTTACCGTAGGTGGAGAGGATCTCCCCCTTTTGTCTGTAAAAATGCTCACAGTCATCGGAGCTGTATACCGCAAGCCCACGCCACACGTCGGCTATGAGCCAATACCTGCCTGCGAACTCAAAGACGTTGGGTCCCTCCTGCGCCTCGTCGTCGGTCGCAATACCCTTAAACTCCCAGTCATAGAGGTTTTCGCTGTCGGCGTAGCAGGTGTTGTCGTGGTGGCATTCATCCTTGTACCACATACGCCACACACCCGAGGGCAGCTTAAACAGGCATGGGTCGATGATGCGCTTTGAGCCGAAGCTCAAGGGACCTATATGATCCCAATAAAAGAGGTCCTTGGAGGTATAGTGCTCTATGGTTGCCGTACCCTCCCAGTCGGAATATACCCCCTGAATATACGACACGTACATATGGTAGAGCCCGGAGACCTCGTCGTATACGATCTCGGGAGCCCAATAGGTATTGTGCCCAAACTCAAAGCCGAGGTCGAGCGCCCCTCGGTAGTGCCAGTTCTCACCGTTGTGCGACTCGGCAACGCCGATGGCCGTGCCGTAGGCAAAGGAGACGTTTTCCACCTGCTGATTTGCCCTGCGTTGGGTGTAGAACATATAATAATTTCCGTTTGAGACGTTTCTGATCACCATCGGGTCAGCCGCACCGTTGTAGATGGGATCTCTGTAAAGAGGGGCTTTTACCATAAAGTCTACCGCCATTTCGTAGTTTTTTAAATATTACCATCCGTGCAGGGGCTTGTCAATATAGTTATCGCTCATGCCGTGACCGCTCATTCCTTGGCTCTATTTATCAATTACCGCATAGCTGAACATTTCATAGTGAAGTCTCGTGCCCACGTCAATGCCCGGCGGCAGAAGTGCCAATGCGATAAAAATGTCGCCGTCTTCCCCACACCCGTCGGCGCGGAGATAGGCGTACTCACCCTCGATCTTTACGACGCTGTAATCCTTAGGCTCCATACGTTCCATTCCTTTTGTGCTTTTTTCATCTGCCGTTCTTCACGTAGACAGGGATCTTTTCAGTCTCCACATCAAACCTACCGCACTGCACGGGCTTTCCCGTCCAATAGTCGCTCCATTCTCCCTGCGGCAGATAAACGCTCCTCCTGCTTTCTCCGCTGATGATGGGTGCCACCAGCAGGTCATCGCCGAGCAAATATTCGTCATCAATGCCATACGTTTCCGCATCCGAGGTGTAATCGGAGACCACAGCGCGAACAGGAGGTATCCCCTTTTTCTTATAATTCTCAAACGCCTTTTTAAGGCGGGGTATCAGCTTGACTCTTTCGCAAAGGAGCTCGCGCACCTCATCCTCACAGTCATAATTCAACCAAGGAAGTTCCTCGCAATACCATGCATTGATAAGGCACTGCGGAGAAAAGACCACTGTCTGCAATCTGCGCAAAAGCTCCTCCCTGCTTCCCGCATGACGAAGTTCGGGGGTCCATAAAATACCCGAAAATCCCGCGGTAGCGAGTCCCCGCACAAAATCTCTGTGGTCGTACAGATCGCTGTACAATACAAAAGGATATGATGCTCCGAGTGCGCCCGCATTCCTCACCGACGAAAGAGTGTCTCCCGACACAGAGAGCATCGTCTGCATATAGAGCGTTCCGATAAGCGAATGATACTGCTCACCGTCCATACCGCTCGGAAATTCACTGCACAGCGGGAAGCTCCAGTTACGCTGGTAGTCGCTGTCGTCGCATTCATCGAGCTTAAACCCATCTATCAAGCCGAAAGTGACGTTTTCCCTATGATAACGTGCAAATATCTCCTTTGCCTCGGCAAAAGAGAAATCGGGGACAAGTCCGTTCCAGACCTCATAGTTGCCGCAGTAGGAAAGCAGTTCCTTATATATCGGAGAGCTCGGATGGGTAAACACATGCTCCCACAGATTAACGTGATACCCGTCGGCATACAGGCTTTCAACCATTTCCTTGGGCTCGGGATACAGTTCATTATTCCAGACGTAGGAGCAGGAATAGGTCTTCGTTTGCCATCCCGGCTCCAAGCCGATGACAGATACGGGAAGCCTGTTTTCTTTAAAATACCGTGCGGTGCTTAATACCCTATCCTGCGAATACCTCGTGCAACAACGGTAGATAGTTCCAAGACCCCATTCGGGAGGATTGCATCCGCCACCGGAAAGCATATTGTACTGTGATACAACGTCAGTGACGGTTTCCCCCTCCATAATATACACGTCCACGCCCTTTGCAGCGGGTATCTGCACCGTGATCACCGAGCCGTCGGTAAGCTCGGACAAAGTGTACAGTTCCTCTGTTGAGGTTGCTATTTCCCTTGTCTTGAGCTGTTGCTTTGCTCCCTTTACGTATATTTTTCCGAAATTGATCTCGGCATATCTCGCAGTATCAATAAATATTCCGTACCCCTTACTGCTGACGAAAAAAGGAACGGGCGCATGCGAATCTCCCGTTTCGGCTATGGGATCGGAGTTCACACGCAAAATATATTTCCTGCCGGTAAGATCGAATCCTTTGAGCTGCAATCCAAGACCGAAGAAGTGTTCCTCTTTCTCAACGGGAAGCTCCAGCACGCATCCCCGCGCATTCTCTCTGAACGATATCTTATCCACAGGATATTTGATGCTTTTTTCCTCATATCGGAAATCTTGGCAAAACAGAGAAGGAACGTACTTTTCGGGCGTTCCGAACGTAAGCTTTTTCATACTGCTAAATTCTCCTTGATCTGACAAAACAATATCTGCTTCTCTTTTATTAAATATACCATAGATTCTCCCTCTTTTCAACATATAAACATATAAACAGCTTTACACGCTTCCAAAATCTTTTCGGCACCCATCCGGGTGATTTACTTAGCCTCGCCGTTCTCTCCCCTGCAAAAAAATAAAAAGGAGGGCTTGCGCTCTCCTTTTCCTTTTGGAACGGCAAACGGGGCTCATCGTTATCGTCTCTGCCCTGACAGTATCAAGCACAGAACTCCCGAAATCCGTTTTTCGTTCGTTTCGCGCCCATTAAACGATCCCTTTATCACAACGCTAAAAGCACCTGCCATACCGCAAGCAAAAGTCCCAGTACGGTAAGCACCGTGACCATGGCGTTGTTTCGCTCGGAGTATATAAGCGACAGGTCTCCCTCGAGCAGCTCAAGGAGGTACTTGACTTCTTCGATAATGGGCGCAACGTGCTGACTGTTGAGCAACACGGCGCTCAGCTCCCCTATCTCGGCGATCTGGGTCTGCTCGACCTTTTCAAGGACCTTTATTATCTTGCGTCTGAATTCACGTGTCTCACGGATGCGCTTGTAGTAGGACGCATGCACTCTCTTTCTGTGCTTTGTCTGGAACATCAGCACCTCGTTTACAAGCGCCTTCAGCACCATTACAAACTCTACCGAGAAAAGAATGCCGTGGTTGACCGTCAACGGACATTCCTCCATAAAGAAGTAGGGGTCACAACCGCCGTAGGTCGCAGTGCCAAAGCGTATCTGCCTGTCAAGGTACTCCCTTTGATGGGGCGTTTTGATAAGATTTACGAATAGAAATGCCTGCTTGGCGGCGTATATGCGAATAAAGTCTCGGCTGCCCCAACTAAGGGCAAGACGCTGGTCGACCAGCTCGTCGGGTACGAACTCGTATCCCTCGTCGCCCGAAAGCATACCGTAGAGAAGATTTTTCTTCTCCTGCTCTATCTTAGATAGACTGTCGTAGTCGCCGAATTTGGTGATCTCGATGAGGGTGCTGGACTCGTCGTGCACCGAAAGACCGAGGTCGGTCCTTATCTTGGTGGCAATGGCACTGCAGGAAAGCCTGCCGTCTGCAGACTCATACTCAACGTGTACTCCCGACTGGCGGACGGCTATGACCTCGTCCGAGGTTATTCCCTTCAGCTCATAGTGGAAGGAAATGGATATAATGTCCGATTCCTCAAAGTAGGTGCACATAATGCAAAACCGTTGGGGGCCTTTTTCGTCCGCACCGAGGCGGATGTCGTTTATGAAGGCTCGGTAGACCTTATAGGTCTGTCCGCCGCCGCGGAGAAATTTTTGGGCGGTCTGCATATCCTTTATGTTGGGATCGTCGGTCTGCATATCCTCGTCATATACCGTTACCGAGCCGAACAGTCCCTTTACACGGTTCAAAAACATCTCCCCGCTTGAAAACGCTCCGGACGAATAATAAAACGCATACGAAATGTTTACGTTTATGTCCTTTACCATAAATATCCCCACATTTCAATCTCGCAGACGGTATATTTTCGCCTGCGCCGTTTGTTGGTCTTGATTATAACATATTTTGCTGTTTTAAGCAATATCGGAATGCAGGAAGCGGCACACACCGCAGCAAATCGGACGCAAAATTACAGCTCCTCAAAAACAAGCTCGCCTCGTTCATTACACACGGCCGCCTTAAAGGTCATGGTGCCGGCATACCCGTCGATCGCTTTGAACCCTGCAAAGACAAGTCTGCCCTCCCACAGGGCGCACTTGGGAACACTTGCACAGGGGATGATAGGCTCGTCCGGCATTATAAAATCCTCAAAGGGCTTATCCGACAGCATGTAATGCGCCCTGCTTTCGAGGCTGAAGACCAGATAATATCTGCCGTTGTATTTAAAATAATCGGGGCATTCGGGCTGCTCCGCAGTCGGGGAAACATAGATCGGCCGACCGAAATCCTCCCATGCTTCCATATCCTTTGAAACGTAATGGGCAAGACAACCTCTGCCATCCTCGCTCAAGGAGGTTGTTAAAAACATATGAAACAGTCCGTCCTCGCCCCTTATTACCTTGGGGTCTCTTGCGCTGGCTGCGTGATATTTTTGTGAAACGGTAAAGCCGAATGCCGTGTCTTTTTGAAAGTGATAGCCGTCGTCCGAGACGCTTCGGCAGATCGGCGCAGGTATCCCTCTGCCCATTCTCACGGTGTAATATAAATATTCCTTATCGCCGTTTCTGATCCAAGAGCCCGTACATATAGATCCCTCGGAAGCATCCGTTATCGGAACTGCCATCGGGTGTATACGCCATGTTTTAAAGTCCTCCGTTGAGATGTGCTCCCACTGATGTGCACCGAGGCTCCATTTGCTCTTGTGATGATGTCTGTCCTTCAGATAAAGGACGTGATACTCCTCCCCACGTCTGTACGGCATACAGTCGCCCACGAATACTCCCTTGCCCGGAGACCAACCTTCCGCATTCTCAAAGCTTGAGATGACGACGGGATCGTCGTTGCTTTCTTCACGGTACTGAGTCAGCTCAACGTCCGCCTTCGGTACAAGCTCGTCGCCGATCGAAAAAAGTCTGTTCCCTGCAGGCCATTCCTCGTCCTTGAGCTCACGATCGATATACAGCTCTATTCTGTGGCTCAACAGTATGACCTCTACGCAGTCGCCGACCTTGACCTCTCCGCTGAGCGAAAGGGGGCGTGGGTCGTAATCGTATTGTACCGACACCGTCAAAACGCCATCAAGGGCTTCGACCTCAAGTGTTTTTGCGCCGTTTTTGTGCCAAGCGAAATACAACGGAATCTTATCCGCCTTAAATGCTAATTTTATATTCATTCAGATCCGTCCTCCTCAAACATAGCTTATATATTCCGAAAAACCGTTATCGTACCCGATCCTTCCTACGACGTATGCCGAGAACAGCGCCACTCCCGTTGCCGCCTCCTCCTTCGTAGCATTCACAGACACAGGCAGGCCGAAGCGGTCCTCTATCAGCTTTTTCAGAACGGGATTCCTTCTCACCCCGCCGCCCGAGGCAACTATATTCGGCTTCTTTTCCTCAAAGCCTTCGTACAGCTCGTACAGCTCGTTACACATTCCGCAAAGGACGCCAAGCACCAACCTCTCCGGAGTAAAGTTTTCCCGATCGATCGCATTTACAGAGCCTCTCTTGTCGGGATCGCTTCTTTTGCCGAAAAAGGAAACATCCACGTCAAGCCCCTTTTCACCCTTTTGGTATGCATCAAGCGCAAGACGGTTTATGGTTTTGTACTGAGACACATCCTGCATCCCCGCACTGACCATATAGCTCCTGAAAAAATTTTCGACCATCGAGTAGGCATATCCACCGCACAGAGCGGAGCCGCAAACGAGATATTTCCCGTCTATAAACGGCCTGAGCTCGATATCTGAATCGTGCTCGCAATACTCGCTCACCGCAGAGATCTGTGAGCCCGTTCCGATGTTGACCAGGATGCTGTCTCGGTCCTCGCTGACAGCACCCAAAAAGCTTGCCTGATTATCTCCGAGGGCAACCGTAACGGGTATCCCTTCGCAGCTTCCGATCACACGGCTTTCAGCGGTGACCGACGGTAAAAAGCGGCCGTCAATCCCTAATAACGATAGCTTATCAAGTAAAAACTCGCCTTTTTTTATGTCAAGCAAGCCAAAGCTTGCCGCTACGGAGGTGTGTGTGACAGCCTTTTTAAGTCCGCATATTTTCATGCCGAAAAGGTCCATAATGCTGCAAAATCCGACGGCTTTTTCCGGAACCAACCCTTTCTGCAGGTTGTAATAGTGCGTAGCGATACCGTAGCCGGTCGAGATCTGTTTTCCCGTAATGATACGGATAAGCTCGCAGGCCGTTTTGCCCTCTGCTATAGGCTGATCCGCCCGTTTATCCTGCCAATTTATCAGATTTGAGATCGGATTTCCGTCCGAATCTATATAGACGATACCGTGCATCTGTCCGGATAATCCGATACTGACGATGTTGGTATAGCATTTCATGATGTGTGACAGCAGCTTTTCTGCTTTTTCCGTTATAACGGAGGTGCTTTGCTCCGAGAACGTATCGCAACAGACGTAAGAGTGATGGGGGACCGTATACGCTTCAAGCTGCTCCTTGTGATCAATGTCATATACGACGGCGCTGATGGTAGTCGTGCCGATATCCACACCCACCGAAAGGCTTCCGTGCTCCGTAGAATTTATTTCTTCGTTTTCCGTAAGGATCTCCGTATCTCTTGATCTGTCGAGGTCAATTCCCTTCGATATGTCTTCGCAGATGCGGTACTTTTCGGAATTGATGCCGCTTTCCTTTAATATCTCGGATTTTCTTTTATCCATGATCTCGCCGATGTCCACAACTCCGAAGATATACAATTTTATATCAGCGATGGATAGTCCCACGCTTCTGAGCAGCTTTATTGTTTTAAAGGTAACTATGTCTTCGTCCGTATAATTTCGATAGCCGTTTTCATCTCTTACTATGCTGATAAGTCCCTTGCTTTCGTATAAACGGATGGCCTTTTGGGTAAGGCCAGTGATTCTTTCCACGTCGTTAATTTTCATAAGATCACCTTCGATGATATTATAAACCCTCACCCAAGGTCAAAGTCAAGAGTTTTTTATATTTTGAAGAAAAATGTGATAATACGGTACCGTTTGGGCGTTTCTCTTGGACGCTCGGTTCTCGCCCCTACCAAAAAGATAAAGGAGAGCTTGCGCTCTCCTTTTCTTTTTGTGCTCATATTACATATTACATTACAAAAATGTAACACTAAAAAATAAAGATTTGCAAAGCAAATCAACCATACTTTTTCACTATTCACTATTACCTCTTACTTAAAATTCCGTACACGCCAAATTAGTGAAAAGTGAAGAGTGAAGAGGTAATAAGTAAAAATTCCGCACAACTCGCATGTACGGAATTTTTTGGAGCGGTAAACGGGGCTCTCCCTTCTGCGGAAGGGCTCGGCGAGGCAAAAACCATTCAGGTATTTTGCTTAGACTCGCCGTTCTCGCCCCTACCAAAAAGAAAAAGGAGAGCTTGCGCTCTCCTTTTCTTTTTGGAGCGGTAAACGGGGCTCGAACCCGCAACATTCAGCTTGGGAAGCTGACGCTCTACCATTGAACTACTACCGCCTGTTTGCCTGTATATTATACATATTTCCCGACGGAAAATCAATACCCGTCGGGAAATTTTTATTCCTCACAATCTGCCGAAACTCCGCTGCAAAAGGCATCCAAAGTTGAAAAAGAGCAGATATCGTTCGCTTTTTGACGCCATGCGGCGGCATTTCTTACGCCCTTGAGATACCACGCCGCATGCTTGCGGGCTTCCACGCAGGCGACCCTTTCTCCCTTGACCTCGGAAGCATACCGAGTCTGACGGCGGAGCATCTCAAGCTTCTCCTCCACCGACGACGGCTCCCTGCCCGCAAACAGCCAGGGGTTTCCAAGCGTCGCACGTCCGACCAATGCAAACCCCGCTCCGGTGTACTCAAGCAGACGCTCTGCCGAGGCAAGGTCGGTAACGTCGCCGTTGACCATTACGGGTATCTTCACCGCAGCCACCACGGCGGCCATGGCGTCAAGGTCGGCAAGTCCCGAATACATCTGCTCACGGGTCCTGCCGTGGATACATATCGCGCTTGCCCCCGAGGCCTCGCACATACGTGCAAACTCGACGCAGTTGACATGCTCCGAATCGTAGCCCTTGCGGAATTTAACCGTTACGGGACGGTCTATGGCCGCCACGACGGCAGAAATGACCCTTGAGGCACGCTTTGGATCAAGCATCAGCGACGCACCCTCACGGTTTCCCGCTATCTTCGGCATGGGGCAACCCATATTTATATCTATCACGTCGGCAGACGACAGCTCAGCGGCTATACGTGCGCCCTCGGCGCAAAAATCGGGTTCACTTCCGAATCTGCGCCGCCGCAGGCTTTTCGTTTGGGGCAAGGGCAAGCAGTCTCGGGGTCTTTTTATCACCGTAGCAGAGCGCCTTGGCGCTGACCATCTCGGTAACGCTGTACGCCGCACCCTGCTCCCTGCAGACACGTCTGAAGGCCATATCGGCAACGCCTGCCATAGGCGCAAGTCCGAGACTGCCGCAGAGCTCTACGTTTCCTATTTTTATGCTCATTTGGGATATATCCTCAGGTACATCGGTCGGTCATACCTATCCACCACACACCGTATTGTGTAGGACGGACGGGAGTTGTAATAGGGGCTCACGGCAAGCATGACCTCGCCGCAGGGTATCTGGTAGGCCTCGGTAGAATTCGGAGGGCAAAACCATATCAGCTCACGTGCCGAAAGGTATACCGAGTAGTCCTTGCCGTCGATACGCATAAATGCAAGCTCGTCGTCAGGGACGAGGAGTAAAAATCCGTTCTGGGAGAGCGCTACGTTGTCGTGGCAGCGGTCACGTCCCGCATCGGCATTGTCAGCAACGGCAAGACCGACTCCGCTTTCTGACACCGAAACGTCTGCAAAGAGACCAAGCAGGTCTTCCGAGGGCCTATCTGCCGGGATAAACACCCCCGTATCGGTAAGATACCCGCCGTCGACAAGCGAGACGATCCTTCGGTTTGTCACCGACACCCTGCCGTACTGGGTCTGGTTCATGGTCTGGGTACGGCGGACGATGGAGAGGGTATTTGGCATAACGGCAACGTCTACCGTGCGTGCATTAAGAAGTGATGCAAGCACCGGTGCGACCGAGTTGAAGGTAAATGTATTTTCAGGGTCGGAGAAGCTCTCCCCGCCGTACACGTGTACCGTCGCAAGCTCAAGGAGGCTGCTTTGTGACTGTCCCGAAAGGTAGTTTTCACCCATTCCGAGCAGTCTCAGACAGACATAGGCAAGCTGGACGGCGTTGACGTTTGAGGCAATACCGTAGATGGTATCCGAGCTCGGCTCAAAGAGTCTGTTTGCAATGGAATATCCCGCAAGACCGACGAAATCTCCGCCGAGGTTATTGACGTCGGCGTACCCTGCAGCTTGGCCTATGGCGGCGTAGGCCTCACCGGGAAACCTCTGACCGACGTTTTTAAGGCGGAAGGCAAATTTCACAAGCTCGTACACGGCAAACTTTTTCTCGGGTGAAACGTCATCGGGGACAAGACCGAGGGTGCGGAGCTCGGAGAGATCCGCATTTGCACCGCTGACGGAAAAGTCTGCGCTCGAGACGACCATCGACCCAAGGCAGAGAATTATACATATTACGGCGCAGAGCCTTTTCATCCTTTCCGCCTCCTTTGCGGTAGCGTCACACACAATAAGTATATCCCAATACGGCTCTGAATTCAAGCGTTTTGTCAGAATATTCCGCGGTTATTTTTGCATTGTCGTGCAAAAAATAGCTTTACATACAGCTTTAAGTGAAAGGACCGATACAAAATGAAAAAAACGGTAAGCCTTATATCTATACTGGCTCTGCTGATAGTTTTCTACCCTCTGCAGCAGAGTCTTGCAAAGGATACCGCAGTTCCTGCGGCCCTGCCCTTTGCAAAAAACGGTCTGCCCGGCGCAAGAATAGTCTTTGATGCCGACGATTTCGGCTCGGGGGCGGATGCGGTGATGTTCGTGCGTATGCCCTCCCCCGAGGACGGCATCCTCGAGCTTGGCGGCGAGACCCTCCGTGAGGGCGATATAGTTTCCTCACGGGACATCTCCGAGATGGTCTTTATCCCCTTTACCGAAAACGAGCTCGAGGCCTCGTTTGACTATATCCCCATAAAGGGAAGTCTTGCAGGCCCCCAGGCAACAGTCAGTATAAATCTTCTTTCGGAAAGATGCTACGCACCTGCGGCCGCCGATATTTCGGTAACCGTCGGGAAGGGCATCGCTACCCCCATCTCCCTGCGTGCCTACGACCCCGACGGTGACGTTGAGGGATATATCATCCTATCCAAGCCCAAAAAGGGCAGTCTTGAGACCATCGACGGCAGGACGGTATTCACCTGCAGCAAGAGCGGAAGCTACAGCTTTACCTACTGCGCCGTAGATTCAAGGGGCAACCGCTCCGAGCCCGCAACCGTAAAGGTAAAGGTCGAAAAGGTCTCTTCGGAGCTTCTTTACGACGATCTCAGCGGAACGACCCTTGACTACCCCGCCGCCATCCTTGCAAAAAAGGATATATACTGTGGCAGGACCGTCGGCGGAGTACGCCTTTTGGAGCCCGAAAAGGCTCTGACGAGGGCGGAGTTTACCGCCATGGCAATGCGTGCGGCAGGGCTTGAGCCGACCCTGAGTGTGTCGGCTGAATACGGCGGTGACGAATATTCGGGGTATATCGCCCTTGCGGTGGAAAGCGGTATCATAATCGACCCCGCAGTCAGAGGCGGTGAATCCATCACCCTCTCGGAGGCGGCGGTGATACTCTCCCGTCTGTTTGATTCGGAGGACGGAGACGCCTATGCCGCCTGTGTCAACCCCTCCGCACCCGCCTGGGCATCCGATGCAGCAGCCGATATGATGGCTCTCGGAGCACTCTCGGGAGGCGAGGATATGACCTCCCCGCTTACCGTAGGCGACGCAGTGGGGATGCTCTATCCCCTGCTCGGAAAATAAAATAAGACCGTCTGCGGCGTTGCAGACGGTCTGTTGTTTTATATCAGCCGTAGAGCTCCCTTTCAAGCTCGTTAAGACGGTAACCGAGGGTCAATATAGAGTCGGATATATGTACGTTTTCAACTACAAGCCCAAGGTCGTAGAGATTTTCGGAGGTGAAGTTCCATATCGCCTTGACGCCTGCCTTCTTGAGTGCCAGGGCGCACTCACGTGCGACCTCACGAGGCACACACAGCACCCCTATCTCGGGGCATTCTCTGCCGCCGCAGAGCCCTTCAAGGTCGGCAGGATCGTTTATCTTAAGTCCGTCGATCTCGGTGCCTATCTTGTTTGGATCACTGTCAAACACCGCCGCAAGGTGAAAGCCTCTCGACTCGAAGTTGAAGTTTTCGATAATGGAGCTTCCGAGCCTTCCCGCACCCATCATAATGACACGGTAGCCCTCGTTGAGCCCCAGTATCTTTGCGATCTCGGTGTTGAGCAATGCCACGTCATAGCCGCAGCCCTGCTGCCCGAACTCCCCGAAGCAGTTGAAGTCCTGCCGCACCTGAGATGCCGTCAGCTCCATCCTGTCGGCCAGCTCACGTGAGGATATTCGGGTTACCCCGTCAAGCCAGAGTCGGTGGATGTAACGGTAGTACCTTGGCAGACGGCGTATGACCGCCATAGAGATAAATGCACTCTTGCTCATAGATGAGCTCCTTTCGGATAAGATCAGGAAAGCGCTTTGACGGTCTCCATTACGTAGTCGGCAAACTCGGCGCCCGTTCCGCCGGTGCTTCTGCCGGTGAGAACTACCTTTCTTTCGGTCAGACAGCAGATATCCAGCGCCTTTTCCAGCAGTGCAGCCTTTTCGACCTTTCCGATGTGGTCAAGCAGCATCGAGCAGGCACGAAGGACCGAGCTGGGGTCGGCGTACTGTGCTCTGCCCTCCTCGACCATACGGGGTGCAGAACCGTGTATGGCCTCGAACATGGCGTACCTCTTGCCTATGTTGGCGCTTCCTGCAGTACCCACGCCGCCCTGGATCTCGGCGGCCTCGTCGGTAATGATGTCACCGTAGAGGTTGGGAAGTACCATAACACGGAAGTCACGGCGGCGCTTTTCGTTGATGAGGTTGGCCGTCATTATATCTATAAACCAGTTGTCGTGGGCGATCTCGGGATAGTCCTCGGCGATCTTTTCGAACACACGCAGGAACTTGCCGTCGGTGGTCTTGATTATGTTTGCCTTGGTGACGGCGTCTACCCTGCCTCTGCCGGTCTTGCGGGCATACTCGAAGGCAAGGCGGATTATTCTGTCACAGCCCTGGGTGGTGGCAACGCAGAAGTCGATGCCGAGGTCATCGTCAATGTTTATGCCCTGGCTTCCGACGGCGTAGCTGCCCTCGGTGTTTTCACGGAAGAACACCCAGTCGATGCCCTGATCGGGCACCTTGACGGGACGGACGTTGGCAAAGAGGTCAAGAGACTTTCTCATGGCGACGTTTGCCGACTCGATGTTGGGCCACTTGTCTCCCGCCTTGGGGGTGGTGGTCGGTCCCTTGAGGATGACGTGGCAGGCCTTGAGTTCTTCAAGGACGTCGTCGGGAATCGCCTTACCTACGGCGACACGGTTTTCTATTGTGAGACCGTCGATATGCCTGAACTCCACCTTGCCTGCGGCAAGCTCGTCGGCAAGCAGGAAGCGCAGTACCCTCTCGCCCTGGGCGGTTATCTCCGGACCGATGCCGTCGCCGCCGCAGATGCCGATGATGAGCGTATCAAGCGCAGAATAGTCAATAAAATCGCCCTCAGCCTTCATCTTTTCAATGCGCTCAAGCTGCGAAGCGACTATCTTTTCAAAGTGTGCGATCTGTTCCTTGGTCATATCCGAGTCCTCTTTTCTGTGTTTATATATATTTTACAACGGAGACGACTTCTTGTCAATGGGACTGCCCGTAAAGCTTACTCTACAAAAAGTTATTCACATTATCCACAGAGTTTTCCACAATAAATAATCCGCATAAAACAAAGCCTTTTTAGAATTAGTGATAATCATTATCGCTTTAGTGTGTTACCATACGTGGATAAAATGCGGGGTTGCATGGGAAAGTCAAGCAGATAATTCCCGTCGTTTTTACCAAAAACAGGGGGCTTAAATTGTGCAATATCCCGAAGGTAAACCTTTGTCCGTAAAGGTGATTATACCGACGGTATTTTTTCTTCTCCGTCAAAAAGTCTCCGAAGGCGACATGGTGGCGTATGCGTTGAGATCGAACTCCGCTCCGCCGTGGGCAAGGTAGGCGTAATAGCCTGCAGAGCCTATCATTGCGGCATTGTCTCCGCAAAGCGACAGCGGCGGGATATAGAGCTTAATCCCCTCTTTTTCTGCGGCTTGGGTCAGGCGCTGACGTATGTAGGAGTTTGCCGCAACACCGCCTGCAACGGCCAGTATATTTCTGCCGCAGGCCCTTGCTCCGTTTATCGCACGGGGTACCAGCACGTCGGCCACCGCCTCATGAAAGCTCCTTGAAAGGAGGGCTCTGTCAAGCTCTACTCCCTTCTGAAGGGCGTTATGGTAGAGGTTTATTACCGCAGTTTTCAGCCCCGAGAAGGAGCAGTCGAGCGGCGCATCGGGGAATTCGGGACGAGGCAGACGGTAGGACTCCGCCTTGGGATCTGCCAACGCCCTTAGCTCGTCCATTGCCTTACCGCCGGGATAGGGCAGTCCGAGAACACGTGCAACCTTGTCAAAGGCCTCGCCCGCCGCATCGTCACGTGACGAGCCGAGTATCTCCATCTCATCGTAGTCACGCACGTCGGCAAAAAGGGTGTGTCCGCCCGATATTACCAGGGCAAAAAAGGGCGGTTCAAGCTCGGGGAAGGCGATATAGTTTGCCGCAACGTGTCCCTTTATGTGGTGGACGGGTACAACGGGCTTATCAAGCGCCAAAGCGGCGGCCTTGGCGAAGGAAAGTCCCGTAAGCAGGGCTCCGATAAGTCCCGGAGCGGCTGTAACTGCCACAGCATCGATATCCGAGGTATGTAAAGATGCTTGCTTTACACAGCTGTCGACTACCGAAAAGATGCTTTCTATATGCATTCTCGAGGCGATCTCGGGGACAACGCCCCCGTAGATGGCGTGGGTGTCGGCCTGGGAGGCGACGACCGAGGAAAGGACCTCTCTGCCGTCACGCACGATGGCGGCGGCGGTCTCGTCGCAGGATGATTCTATTGCGAGTACGAGCATAGCTTCTTCTCCATGATACGGGCATCCTCGGTCGGATGCTCGTAGTAGTTTTTACGAATGGCGATCTCTTCAAAGCCGAAGGCCTTGTAGAGCTCGGTGGCGGGAATATTGGAGGCACGTACCTCAAGGGTCATCGAGGTAAGTCCCTCCTCTGCGGCGGCATCTACCATGGTCTGCATCAAGGCACGGCCTATGCCGCCCCTGCGAAGCTCGGGGCGGACCGCTATGCGGAGTATCTCTCCCTCCTCTGCGACGGCCATCATCATTCCGAATCCGACCGTTTTTCCTCCGACAGAAGCTCCAAAACAGCGTGTCAGGGGGTCGTTAAAGCTGTCACGGAACATTCCGACCGTCCAAGGGTCGCTAAAGCAGGACTTTTCAAGCTCGGCAAGCTCGGCCGAGGAGGTGTGGTTAAGTCTAAAAACCAATATATCCATATCAAAGCTCCGAAATGATCTCCTCCACCGCCGCCGAAAGGGCATCGGCGGTGAGGCGGTAGTCCTCAAGGCTTCCGCCGTAGGGGTCGGGTATGGCAGGCTCAAGGACGTATATCGGCGTTTTCAGATCGGGATAGGCCGCCGCTATCGCCCGTGCGTGGCGGGAAGTCATACAGTATACCCTGTCCACCCCATTCAAAAGCTCGGGCGTAAGAGGGCGAGAACGGTGGGACGAGAGGTCTATTCCCCGCTCCTCCATCGCAAGAACGGCATTTTCGGAGGCAGTCGCCCCGTCAAAGGCGGCAATGCCTGCGCTTAAAGCGAAATGCTTTACACCGCACGAAGCGTTAAACAGAGCCTCTGCCATCGGACTGCGGCAGGTGTTACCGGTACATACAAAGAGTATCCTCACGCCTTTGCCTCCTTCCAGCTCCGCCCGATGCTTCCATCGGCGTTCAGCGGCACGGCAAGGGTCGCCGCACGGGCCATCTCGGAGGTCAGTATCTCAAGGGCAGACTCGGCCTCGGCGGCAGGGCCTTCGGTTATCAGCTCGTCGTGCACCTGAAGTATCAGTCTCGTTTGGAGACCCTCGGCCTTGAGGCGCCTTGAGACGTTTACCATCGCAAGCTTTATTATGTCGGCCGCAGTACCCTGAATGGGGGTATTGTAGGCAATGCGCTCGGCGGCCTTGCGAAGGTTGAAGTTGGAGTGCTTTATTTCGGGGATGTATCTGCGCCTGCCAAACATCGTCGAGACGTAGCCCTTTTCCCTTGCAAACTCAACCGTCGCCTGCATATAGTCCCGTACACCCGAGTAGGTGGAGAGGTAGGCGTCGATGAGCTCCTTTGCGTAGGCACGGGTAGAGTCGATGTCGTCGGCAAGCGAAAAATCGGAGATGCCGTAGACGATGCCGAAGTTTACCGCCTTTGCCGCGCTTCTCTGGGCAGGCGTTACCTCGTCGGGCTCGACGCCGCATACAAGCGCCGCCGTGGCACGGTGGATATCGGCGCCCTCGTTGAAGGCCTTCATCATAAGCTCGTCCCCTGCGACGTGGGAGAGTACCATCAGCTCTATCTGGGAGTAATCGGCATCGGCAAGCATCATACCCTCCCCTGCAATAAACATCCCTCGAAGCTCGCTTCCGGGGTCGGAGCGGACGGGGATATTCTGGAGGTTTGGCTCGGAGGAGCTTATCCTGCCGGTGACGGTGCCGGTCTGGTTGAGATGGCAGTGTATCCGTCCGTCGGCGGATATCTGCTTTTCAAGCCCCTCAACGTAGGTCGAGCGAAGCTTTGTAAAGCCTCGGTAGCGGAGTATCTTTTCAACTATGGGGTGGCGGCTTGTCAGGTGCTTGAGCACGTCGATGTCGGTAGAATAACCGGTGCGTGTCTTTTTCCCTGCAGGAAGCCCCAGTTCTTCAAAGAGTACCACCGAGAGCTGCTTTGGAGAATTTATATTGAATTCATGCCCCGCAAGGGAGTATATCTCATCCTTTAATGTGTCGGCCTCGGCCTCAAGCCCTTCTCCGAAGGCTAAAAGCGAGTCTCTGTCAACTGCAAAGCCCGCATGCTCCATCTCGGCAAGCACACCTGCAAGGGGAAGCTCGATGGAATAGTAGATAAATTCAAGACCTTCCTCCTTTATTCTGCTTTCAAGCAGGGGGCGAAGCCTTGCAAGTGCCAAGGCGGATGCGGCGGGAGAGTCGGGGGCAACGTTTAAAAGCCTTTCGCAAAGGGAGAAAAGCTCGGTCGGCAGATTTAAAACGTAGGCCGCAAGAAGTACGTCAAAGGCTACGCAGGGCGGCTTCTCCCCCTTTTCAAGTGCGGCCTTTACCATGGGCTTTGAATACCACACCGTACCTCCGTCAAATAGGTCGCAAGGGCGATCATTTGAACGGCAGACCCTTTCGCCGTCGGAGGAATACAGTCCGTCCTCCCCTTCAAAATAAGCCCATCCCTTTTCAAGTCCGTCCTCGACCCGTGCGACCGTCAGTCCGACGGCAGAAGATTCCTTTTCGGCGGCGGGGCGGATGCCGAACTTTGAGATAACGGTGTTTAAGGAAAGGGAGCGCATGGCGTCGTATATTTCACCCTCGGTCCTTATCGGACGGTCAAGCTCGGAGGGCGTAAACTCAAGGGGAGCGTTTCTTTCGATACGGGCAAGGGTAAGGCTCATTAAGGCGTTTTCACGGTCGTTTTCAAGCTTTTGTCTGAGGACTGGGCGAAGCTCGTCAAGGTGTGCATAGACCCCCTCAAGATCACCGTAGCTCTGTATCAGCGAAAGTGCAGTCTTTTCACCCACACCCTTTACCCCCGGGATATTGTCGGAGGTGTCGCCCATGAGGGACTTGACGTCGATAAGCTGTGTCGGCTCGACGCCGTAGTCGATGGATATCCTCAGTGCATCGTAGAGGGTATCCTCCTTATTGCCCGTGGAGATATAGCGAAGGATGGTGCCGTTGCCGACAAGTTGAAGGCTGTCTCGGTCGCCCGTGACCAGCAGGCAGCTGTCCCCTCCCTCGCAGACACGGCGACTGATGGTGCCAAGCAGGTCGTCTGCCTCGTAGCCCTCAAGCTCGTATCTGGGTATGTCCATGCCGTCAAGGAGCTCCTTGAGCATGGGTATCTGCTCTATCAGCTCGGGAGGCGTACCGTGGCGGGTAGCCTTGTAGCCCGAATACATCTTATGGCGGAAGGTGGGCGCATGGAGGTCAAAGCAGACGCATACTCCGTTTGGCTCCTCGGCCTTGAGAAGTCTGTGAAGTATGGCAAAAAAACCGACCAGAGCGTTAGTCGGTCTTCCGTCCTCGGCGTTCATCGGCGGCAGACCGTAAAAGGCACGGTTTATGATGCTGTTGCCGTCTATGACCATATATTTTTTCATACTCTGCACCCCCCGGTATAATATATTATTGTACCCTTTTTTCACCCGTATGTCAAATACGGATAACGAAAAAACACTCTGCACATAGGCAGAGTGTTTTCATTGGCTCAATTACATTGCGTTGTAGGCGAGAGCGATGCGGCTCTTCTTGTGAGCGGCATTGTTTTTATGAACAAGACCCTTTGCAACGGCCTTGTCGATAGTCGCTATCGCGTTCTTCATCTCGGCAGCGGCAGCGGTCTTATCGCCCTTGGCTGTTGCGGCGTCGAACTTCTTTATTGCAGTTTTGAGCGAAGACATTATCATGCGGTTCTGCAGGTTCTTGACAGAAGTCACGATAACACGCTTTTTGGCGGATTTAATATTCGGCATTCCACACACCTCCCTCGCCAGTAAATCAGTAATGACAATTATACCATAACATTTCGCGGAATGCAAGAGAAATTTTTAATTTTTCTAAATTTCCGACTTCAGAAGCATATCGCCCTTCTTGATCCATCCGAGCTTGCGCATGACCTCGGATGCCGCAAAGGCAAGAATGGCGGGAAATACGATATGCATAAGCACTATCGCAATGATAGTATAGGCAGGGCTGTGGCCTGCGGCGGTCATTGCGGAATAGGTGGAGAACTGTCCGACAAGGCCGCTTGTACCCATACCTGCGCCGCCCGGCTCGGTCTGCATCTTGAATACCACCGTCGATATCGGACCCAGCACTGCCGAGGCAAATATCGCAGGCACCCATATCTGGGGACGGCGGACTATGTTGCCCACCTGCAGCATCGAGGTGCCAAGGCCCTGGGAGATAAGTCCCGAAAAGCCGTTGTCACGGAAGCTTGCAACTGCAAAGCCGACCATGTTTGCCGCACAACCCACGCACGCCGCACCGCCTGCGATACCGGAGATGCCGATGCTGACGGCAATAGCCGCACTGGAGATGGGGGCGGTGAGGATCATACCCATAACTACCGAGATGATCATACCCATGGGGATGGGGGCGATCCTTGTGGTGTAGTCGATAAACTCACCGATGGCCTTCATGGCCGTTCCGATGTAGGGGCCGGTAAGTGCGCCGACAAAGCAGCCCGGAAGGATGGTGAAGATGGGAACGAGGATGATGTCAAGCTTGGTCCTGCCTGCGATGAGGTTACCTATCTCGGCACCTATTATCGCACCGATATAGGCGTTGAAGGGACCGCCGCCGCCTGCGGAGTAGGTGAATGCACCCACTGCAATGGACGAAAAGATGACAAGGGGCTTGGTCTTAAGTCCGTAGGCGACTGCCGCACCGATCGCGGCGCCGGTGACGCTCTTTGCAAAATCGGCGTATCCGTTGAGGGCGGAAAGACCGGGTATCTTCGCCATCAGGGCAATTATCGTGCCGATTATCAGCGAGGAAAACAGACCCAGCGCCATAGCCGACAGGGCGTCTATGAAATATCTCTTTGCAATTTTAGCAAAGATGCTCTTATTGGAGGATTTTGCCATTTTACGTATGCTCCTTAGCTCAGATCTCGACCGTCCAGCCCATAGTGTCCTCTATGCGGCCCCACTGGATACCGGTGAGGGTGTCGTAAAGCCACTGGGAGACCTCGCCGATGCGGTTGTCGTTGATGGTGATGATCTCGTCACCGATCTTTATCTCGCCGACGGGAGAGATGACGGCGGCCGTACCCGTGCCGAAGATCTCCTCGAGCTTGCCTGCCTTTGCGGCGGCCTCGACCTCGTCGACCGAGAGCTTGCGCTCGGTGACCTTGTAGCCCTTATTGCGAAGCAGCTCGATGCAGGACTTACGGGTGATACCGGGCAGGATGCTTCCGTCTGCGATGGAGGGGGTGATTATCTCTCCGTCGATCTTGAAGAAGACGTTCATAGAGCCGACCTCTTCAATGTACTTGCGCTCAACGCCGTCAAGCCAGAGCACCTGCTCGTAGCCCTCCTCGTGGGCCTTTGTCTGGGACTTGATGGAGGCAGCGTAGTTGCCGCCGCACTTGGCAAATCCCGTACCGCCGCGGACTGCACGGACGTATTCGGTCTCGATGTAGATCTTGACGGGGTTGATGCCGGTGGAATAATAGGCTCCCGAGGGGGAGAGTATTACCATAAAGTAGTAGGTGTTGGAGGCACGGACGCCAAGGAAGGGGTCGGTGGCGATGATGAAGGGACGGATATAAAGGGCGGTACCGGGCTCGGTGGGTACCCAGTCGAGATCCTCTCTGACGGCAGCCTTGACACACTCGACCCAAAGCTCCTCGTCCATCTTGGGCATACAGAGTCTGTCGCAGGAGTTGTTCATGCGGCGTGCATTCTCGTAGGGGCGGAACAGAAGGGTCCTTCCGTCGTCGGTACGGTAGGCCTTGAGGCCCTCAAAATTCTCCTGACCGTAGTGGAAGACCATGGATGCGGGAGAAAGGGAGATAGGTCCGAAGGGGACGATCCTGGGGTCATGCCAGCCCTTGCCCTCGGTATAGTCCATAACGAGCATATGATCGGTAAAGACCTTGCCAAAGCCCAGTGCGCCGGTCGGTTTTTCCTTGGGAGCAGCAGTGCGTTCTATCTTGATTTCCATATACATTCCTCCACGTATATTTATCATGGTAATATAATACTCCTTTTCTGCGGCTGCTTCAATATGCAAAAGCGATAATATATTGTCCTCCCAAAGAAAAAAAGTATTAAATTTAATGATAAAGCAGCCTCCGCAAAAATTTAGGGGTTGACATATCCGATTTTATCTGCTATAATAATCTCCGTCGATGCGGATTTAGCTCATCCGGTAGAGCGCCACCTTGCCAAGGTGGAGGTAGCGAGTTCGAGCCTCGTAATCCGCTCCAAAACAAAAAGACATCCTATCGGATGTCTTTTTGTTTTGGACTTGACTTGAACGAGGCGAGAACGGCCGGTGTTGAATGACAGCCTGAATGGCTGTCAGACCCGGCCGAGTCCCCTTCCGCAGAAGGGGCGAGCCTCGTTTTATAATTATGCACAGCACCGTTTTCTCGAACCGAGCGTCCAAGAGAAATGCCTGAATGGCTGTCAGACCCGACCGAGTCCCCTTCCGCAGAAGGGGCGAGCCTCGAACGGCCAAGCCAGGTTTGGCCGTTGCGTGACTGAACAGCAGATGAAACAATCCTCTCAACGGTCGGCCTCTGCTATCCGTAACAAATTTATTGACATTGCCTTTCCCGTATGATATGATACGGAAAAAGGGGGATAGTGCTTATGAACGAAACGGCAAAGTATCTTTTTGACATCGGAGAGCCCTTCGCCGCAGGTCTACTGGAGTATCCAAACGGTCCTCTTCCGATGACCTACTGCCGAGGCTACCGCCGATATTACGAGACCTGTCCCTTGGTCTACTCTGCAGGCGCACCCGTCTTTCCCGTAGGTGTGACGTCAGGCGAGATCAGCCAAGGTCGGGATCCTTCGAGCCTTCTCTGCGTCTTCCCCCATTACGCCCATCAGTATCAGGTGTACTGGAAGGAGTTAAAAAGCAAGAGCCCCCGTGCCTACGATATCATAAGGGAATTTCATTCCCGTTACTACTACCCCGGCTACTGGAACCACAGTATGCTAAACTACAAGCGCATCCTCGCAGAGGGTATCGACCGCTACGAGGAGCGGCTTCTTGCAAAGCCCGAAAGCGATTTCCGCACCGCACTGCTTGACCTTATCGAGGGTCTTCGCATCTACCACCGCCGTGCGCTTGAGGCTCTCCCCTCCCTGGGCGCTCCCGACAAGCTTGTCAATGCGCTCCGCACCGTCCCCTTCTCCCCTGCCACCAACGCCTACGAGGCGGTAGTGGCCTTGAACTTCTGTCTCTCGCTTGACGGATGGGACAACGTCGGCAGGCTGGACGACATCCTCGCTCCCTACCACAAGGGTGAGGATCTCCGTGCCGAGCTTAAATGTATGTTCAAAAGCATGCAGGACAACGATCGCTGGAGCATCACGCTCGGCCCCGACTATAACGATATTACCTATCAGGCTCTCGAAGCCTCCGAGGGACTTGCACGTCCGCTCATAGAGCTCCGTGTGGTCGAGGGCATGCCCGACGAGCTCTGGGCGCTTGCCTCAAAGCGGGTGCTTCAGGGGGGCGGCCAGCCGGCATTTTACAACGAGGCCGCCATACAAAGCCGCCTTCTCTCCCGAATTCCCGAGCTTACACCCGAGGATGCAAAGGAGTTTGCAGGCGGAGGCTGTACCGAGACCAGCTTTGCGGGGCTTACCTACTCGGGCGGCACCGACCTTAACATCAACGTCCTTAAGATATTTGAGGACTATATGTATCAATGCCTTCCGACCGCCGCCTCCTTTGAGGAGTTCTACGAGGGGTTCAACTCCCTCCTGCGAAGGGCACAGGATGAGCAGATGGCCGAGATAAACCGTTACTGGAACGAGCGTGCACGCACCTGCTTTGCACCCATCCGCACCCTCTTTGTCGACGACTGCATCGACAACGAAAAGGGCTGGCTTCAGGGCGGCGCACGATACACCTTCTCCATACACTCCGACAGCGGTATCCCAAACACCATCGACTCCCTGCTTGCCATTCGACATCTGGTCTACAGGCAGAAGAAGTACACCCCCGATGAATTTCTCTCCCTGCTCAAGGCGGAGGATCCCACCTTCCGTGCCCTGCTTAGGAGCTGTCCTGCCTACGGTGTGGGCGATACCGAATGCGACGGCCTTGCCCACGACCTCACCGCACGCTTCTATGAGCACTATCTTAACGGTAAGCTCGACCTCGGCATCGGATTTTTCCCGACCGCCCACCAGTTTACCCGTCATATAGAAAACGGTCTGGTGGTAGGTCCGACACCCGACGGAAGGACCGCCAAAGCACCCGAGGCCGATTCCCTTGCGCCCGTCAACGGAAAGGCGGTCAAGGGTCCGACGGTGATGCTCAAGAGCGCCTCCTGCTTTGAGCAAAAGGACATCTACGGTATGGCGGTGACCAATCTTTCCATCACCAGAAAATATCCGCCCGAGGTCCTGCGTGGACTTGTGGAGGGATATTTCGCCCTCGGCGGCACCCAGCTTCAGATAACTGCCACCGACCGACAGACCCTGCTTGCGGCAAAGGCCGACCCCGAGGGTCACCGAGACCTCATCGTGCGTGTGGGAGGCTATAGCGAATACTTCCACAGACTCTCTCCCGAGCTCAAGGATGCCGTTATTGCACGTACCCTGTTTGAAAAATAAGGAGGGCGGTTATGCAGACAACTCCCCGCCACCTCACGGGGCGGATAGTCAACCTCCAACACTTCTGCGTTGACGACGGTCCCGGCATACGCACCACGGTCTTTTTCAAGGGCTGTCCGCTACGTTGCCGTTGGTGTCACAACCCCGAATCCCAAGCCCTTTCCAAAGAAATAATGTACTTT
Source organism: Clostridia bacterium (assembly GCA_017532825.1). Lineage (GTDB taxonomy): Bacteria > Bacillota > Clostridia > Oscillospirales > QAMX01 > RGIG6452. Next base: position 8,588 of record JAFXIT010000038.1, on the reverse strand, counting down.
TCCGACAGATGTCGGCTCTGCGGCAGCTGCGCCTGCGTCTGCACCCACGGCGGACACAGTCTGACCGCCGAGGGACACCTGCTCGACCGCTCACGTTGTGTCCGCTGCGGGGAGTGTGTCGGACGTTGTGCCTTCGGCGCCCTGGAAGGGGTCGGCAGGGACTGCAGCATCGACGAGATCATGGAGGAGCTTCTTTCCGACCGTGTCTTTTACGAGACCTCGGGCGGCGGAGTTACCCTTTCGGGGGGTGAGCCCACCATGCAACCCGATTTTGCCATGGGTCTGCTTTCTGCCTGCAAGGCAGAGGGGCTTCACACCTGCATCGAGACCTGCGCCTACTGTCAGACCGAGACCATAGTCGCTCTCTCCCCGCTGACCGATCTGTTTTTGGTTGACTGGAAGCTGACCGACGATGACCTCCACAAGAGCTTTACCGGGGTATCAAACGCTTTGATAGTTGAAAACCTCGAAAAGCTTTGCGAGCTTGGCTCAAGCGTTATCCTTCGCTGTCCCCTCATCCCCGAGGTCAACCTCGAAAGGGGGCATCTTGACGGCATTGCCGCCATCGCAAACCGCCTTAAAAACATAACGGCCATCGACCTTGAGCCCTACCACCCCATGGGGATAGGTAAGACCGTTGCGCTGGGAAAGCGTCCTTCCTACGAAAACCCCGACTTTCTCGACACCGTCCTTGCAGACGATGCAAGGGCCTATCTGCAGGATATTGTAAATATCCCCGTAAGCATCCGATAAAAAAGACAGGGAGTGTTTTTATGCAAAACGAGGTCAAGTTCACAAGAAAATACCGCGAGCGTCTTTTGAAGGACCCCTACCGTCCCGCCTACCACTTTGCCATATGCGACGATCTGGGACAGCCAGGCGACCCCAACGGTGCATTCGTGGATGCCGACGGCGTCTACCATTTGATGTACCTCTACCGCAACACCACCGAAAACGCCTTCCACTGGGGACACATATCAACCACCGACCTGCTCCACTGGCGCCACCATCCCGACGCTCTGACGGGCTTTGAGGGTGACGAGGGCTGCTTCAGCGGCGGCGCATTTCTCGATGACGACGGTACGGCCTATCTTACCTTCTGGAAGTTCGCCGCACGTGACGGCGTAAAGGACAGAGGCGGTATCGCCCTTGCAAAGTCCCTGCCGCCCTACGAGGTGTGGGAGCGCATCGAGCCCATAGCCGTCAATTCCTCCCCCGTATGGGGCATTGCCGATATCGAGGTCGACGGCGAGATCCTTCACGTCGGATGCGCCGACCCCTCAAACATCTGGAAGGCAGAGGGACGATACTATATGCAGACGGGAAATCTGATCGTACTCAACGAGCACGGCAGAAAAGAGGACTCCCCCGAAAAGTACCGGGGCGACTGGACCGATCTTTTCCGCTCCGACGATCTTAAGAGCTGGGAATACCTCGGAAGATTCTACGAAAACCCCCACCTCGGCGTCGACGATTACCCCGACCGCACCGAGGACGATATGTGTCCCTCCTTCCTGCCGCTGTTTGATGCGGAGGAAAACGGCAGACCCACGGGCAAATATCTCCAGCTCTTTATTGCCCACAACAGAGGCTGTCAGTACTATATCGGCAGATTTGAAAACGAGCGTTTTATCCCCGAAAGCCACGGCAGAATGAGCTGGATGGACGATGCATATTTTGCTCCCGAGGCCCTCGTCGACGGCAAGAACCGCCAGATAATCTGGGCATGGCTCAGAGACGACCTCGGCGACGTCTTCGGACGTTACGGCTGGAGCGGCGTCTACGGTATACCGAGAAACGTATGGCTCGAGGACGGGGTGCTGAAGATGTCGCCCGTAAGTGAGCTTGACCGCCTTGAGTACGGACGCATCTCCTACGAGCCGTCCCACGGCGAAAATGTAAAGGTCGGTGACGGCGAGCTTTGCAGGATAAAGGGCGTGTGGTCCGGTGATGAAAAGGTCGGCCTTGCCGTCAGAGTAAGCGACGACGGAAGCGAGTACACCGAGATATACTACTCCCCTGAGGAGAAGAAGCTCATCATGGACACCACCCACAGCGGCACCGAGGGGTGGAAGATAAGAGAGGAAGCCCCATTTGAGCTTGCAAAGGGCGAGGAGCTTTCACTTGACGTACTGGTAGACCGATCGGTCATCGAGGTATACGCCAACAAGCGCCAGGCCATCTGCCGCAGGGTCTACCCCACCTCCCCCGAGACAAGCAAGGGTGTAAGGCTGATAGGGAAAGCACCCAAGAGCCTTGAGAGCTGTAAAATGTTCCCCTCCAACCCCTACTGATATGCAAAAAGGTCCGAGCCTTGCAGCTCGGGCCTTTAACTATATCAAGAGCTTTATGCCGTATATAACGGCAAAGTGCAGGGGGTAGAACAGATAAAACACCGTTTTCAGGCGGTATTTTCCCCGTTTACCGTTGTAAAGGAGGATAAGCGGCAGGGCAAGCAGGGAAAACCAGACGTAGGGTATCTCTCTGCACAAAAGCAGGCAGAATATTACCGTGCCCAGTCCAAAGGAGATATCCCTTTTTCTTTTTTCGGTAAATATAAGTCCAAAAAGGGGAAGTATCATGCCCGAAATGCCGTAGTCAAATCTCACAGGCATATCAAGCAGCTCTTCAAGAAGGAAGGAAATAAGGCTTTGTGCGGCAAGTGCGGCCGCAAAAAGGGCGATAGCAGGTACAATAGCCCTGCGGTCCTTCCTCCTTGCCGCCTCTTCAAGCTGCATATAGGCAAAACAGACGGCCATCGCCGAGGAAAAGGTAAAAAGGATATTGAGATAGAGCTCCCTTATCCCGCCGCCCATAAGACCTTCGGCAAGAAAGAAGGCCTGGCAAAACAGAGCCATTCCGAACACCTGAAGGAAATATCTCGGCTTGGAGCGTGTATGGCGGCAGCCCTCGGCAATACAATAGGCAAACAGCGGCATGGCGATACGTCCGATATAGCGCAAGAAGGCCAGTTTCGGGAAAAGTATAAAGCCCACGTGGTCTACCGCCATGGATATGCAGGCTACGGTCTTAAGTTGATTTCCGGTCATAAACTGCCTCTTTGCTATATCAGCGGAGTATCTTTTTCGAGGTATACCGTTGCATTATCGGAGGGTACACCCTTAAAATCCGTCGGAGACATACCGGTATACCGTCTGAAGGTCCTTGAAAAGTATGCCGGACTTTCGTAGCCAAGTGCCTCAGACACCCCGGAAATACTCATATTACCTTCGCTCAAAAGCTTTTTTGCACGGTCCATCCTCAGCTTGGTATGATACTGAAGGATGGTATATCCCGTACACTTTTTAAAGACGTCACATAGATGGCTTCTTCCGAAATGAAAGCGCTCGGTCAGCTCCCTAAGGGTCAGGTTGGAGTCCGCCTTCTCGGACAGATAGTCACACAGCTCTCCCACCAGGCTGTTGTCACAGCTGTCCTTTGAGGTAAAGACCGTCTCTATCCTTCCGTGCTTTTCCTGGTTTCTCATTATGCGTATGAGGAATTCCTCAAGGTATATCCGTATCAGCTGCTGACCGCCTATGGGCGCATCGTCCTTGGGGGGAAGAGGGTACTGTGACAGATGAAAGTTTCTCGCGCTTTCGTCTATAAGACGGTTCATAAGGGAGGTCAGCTCGGGCGGAACGGTAAGGGTCCTGCCGCAGAAGAACTTCATTGCCGAGGAATGGCAGTCAAAGGTCACGATAAATATCGTAGCTCCGTTTTTGCCGTCGCACTCGATATTGTGAAACTCGTTGGGACGGTGAAAAAGCACCTCGCCCTTGCGTAAACGCCCCGGTCGGTCGCCTGCGTGGTATCCCAGCGAGCCGTGCTCCACGTACACCATTTCCCAAAAATCGTGTACCTCTCCCTTGTTGCGATAGATCGGTGCCAGTCGGTAACGATTTATGGTAATGACTCTGGTGACGTTAATAATATTTTTCAGGTCGACCTTGATAAAAACCCTGTCTGCCATGAACGGTCCCTCTCAACCAGGTTTTGGAATATTGTGCAAATAATACGCAATATTATGCAATATAACCCATCTTAAAGGCAAATTTTAGCACAAAGCATCCTCTTTCTTCTTATTTTAGCACATTGTTTTTTCAAAAACAATACGCTAAATAAAAAAACGCGACGGAATATTTTACAAGTCGGCGACCCTCCTCCTTTCGTTGACAAAATCCCCCTTTTATACTATAATAGTGGCGAGTTTAATATCGGACAGTTCGAAACCATCCTGTCCTTAAACAAAACTATGGGCCCTGCCGAAAGGCGTTTTGCACCCATCGGGTGCTTTTTTCTGCGGCAGGTGCAAAAGGAGTCAAAAAAATGTTAAACGAGCTGCTGCTTATAGGCTCGACCCTGCTGATATTCGGCTCGGTCCTGCTTGCCTACCGCCTTTTCGGGCGGGTCGGTCTCTACGCCATGACGGTCATCACCGCCATCCTTGCAAACATCGAGGTGCTGATGCTGGTCGACGGCTTCGGTATGGAGCAGACACTCGGCAACGTCACCTTTGCCGCAAGCTTCCTCATAACCGACATCCTAAGCGAGAACGAGGGTGAACGGTCTGCCAAGACGGCGGTCTGGCTTGGTGTGTTTACCTCGGTGGTAATGCTTGCCTTTACACAGTACTGGCTTGTCTACCGTCCTTCGGAAAACGACTGGGCTTCGCCCCACATCCACGCCATCTTTTCCACTACCCCCCGTCTGCTTCTTGCAAGCCTGTCGGGATACGTTATCTCCCAGCGCTTTGACGTATGGCTCTACCACCGCTGGTGGAGCTTCACCTCGAAAAAATACGGCAACAACCGCCGCTTTCTCTGGCTTCGCAACAACGGCTCAACCCTGATCTCACAGATAGTCAACACCGTCGTGTTCAACCTCATCGCCTTCGCAGGCTGGTACGGTGCCAAGACCCTCGTCTCGGTCATCCTTTCAAGCTACGTCATATTTATCTTTACAAGCCTGCTTGATACCCCTGCGGTCTACCTTGCAAGACGTCTCAAGGAGGGCGGCAGGGTCGGCCTGTTGACCAAGGAAAAGGACGCTTAGATCAGACGATCTCTTTAAGGAGTTGTTTTTATGCAGTCTCTTAAATACCTCTACCGCATAGGAGTCGGCCCCTCATCCTCCCACACCATGGGGCCCTTGAGCGCCGCAGAGCGTTTTCTTTCGGAGCACCCCGATGCCGACAGCTACAAGGCGGTCCTCTACGGCTCTCTTGCCAAGACCGGCAAGGGACACATGACCGACCTTGCCATTTCACGGGCCTTCGGCCAAAAGAGGTGCGAAATAATCTTTGACTGCGACACCCCCACCGACTTTCACCCAAACACCCTCGACCTGATCGCCGTCAAGGACGGCAGGGAGGTCACCCAACGCTTTTACAGCATCGGCGGAGGCGAGGTACTTGCCGAGGGCGACAAGCCCGCCGAGCATCTGGAGGTATACCCTCTGAACTCCTTTACCGCCATATCGGAGTACTGCCGCAGCCGTGATATGCGGATATGGCAGTACGTCGGTCAGTGCGAGGGCGAGGGAATATGGGACTATCTCCACGAGGTCTGGGAGATAATGCAGGCATCCATAAAGGAGGGACTTGAGGCTGAAGGGATCCTCCACGGCGGACTCGGCATCCAACGCAAGGCCCGCTATCTCTACCGCCAAAAGCACATCGACGAGAGCGAGGAGACAAAGACCAACCGCCTTATCTGTGCGTTTGCCTATGCCGCAAGTGAACAAAACGCCTCGGGCGGCAGGATAGTTACCGCTCCCACCTGCGGAGCCTGCGGAGTTCTGCCTGCCGTGCTTCGTTTCCTCAAGCAAAAGCGCAACTTTACCGACGAGCAGATCGTCCGCGCCCTTGCGACCGCAGGGGTCGTCGGCAACCTTATAAAGACCAACGCCTCCATAAGCGGCGCCGAATGCGGCTGCCAGGCCGAGATAGGCACTGCCTGCTCCATGGCGGCGGCCGCTGCGGCAGAGCTTTACGAGCTCGACCTTGACCAGATAGAATACGCCGCCGAGATGTCCATCGAGCATCACCTCGGGCTGACCTGCGACCCCATACGTGGACTGGTGCAGATACCCTGCATCGAGCGCAACGCCATTGCCGCAATGCGAGCCCTCAACGCCGTGAATCTGGCTGATTTCCTTGCCGATTCCCGAAAGATAAGCTTTGATATGATAGTCGATACCATGTACGAGACCGGCAAGGACCTCAAGGTTGTATACCGTGAGACCGCCGAGGGCGGCCTTGCAAAAAAGTACGGCGGCGAATAAGGATAAAAAAAGAACGAAGCTCTCGCTTCGTTCTTTTTTTTGGAGCTGGTGATGTGACTCGAACACACGACCTGCTGATTACGAATCAGCTGCACTACCGACTGTGCTACACCAGCGTACTCTGTAAATTATAAGGGTTTGGGGAGGTTTTGTCAAGGGTAAAATCCAAAAATTACTTGACTGGTACAAATTGCAGGGGTATAATATTCAGTAACCTAAAAAACGGAGAGCGAAACTATGGAAAATATGTTTAACGGTATGAATCTTTCCATGCTGACCGACTTTTATGAGTTCACCATGGCAAACGGCTTTATGGAACACGGCTTTGAGGATAAGATAGCCTATTTCGACCTCTTCTTCCGCAAGATACCCGACGGCGGCGGCTACGCCATTGCCGCAGGACTTGAGCAGGCGGTACAGTACCTCAAGGACCTCCATTTCTCTGCCGAGGATATAGAATACCTCCGCAGTAAAAATATGTTCACCGAAAAGTTTATAGACTATCTTGAAAACTTCCGCTTTACCTGTGACATTTGGGCGGTACCCGAGGGCACTCCCATATTCCCCGGAGAGCCGCTTATGATAGTCAGAGGCCCCGCACCCCAGGCACAGCTGCTTGAGACGATGCTCCTTGCGACGGTCAACCACCAGTCGCTCATCGCCACCAAGGCCTCCCGTATCGTCCGTGCGGCGGAGGGACGTGCGGTAATGGAGTTCGGTGCAAGACGTGCCCACAGCTACGCAGGCGCACTCTACGGCTCACGTGCGGCCTACATCGGCGGCTGTCCCGTGACCTCCAACGCACTTGCCGACCGTCTCTTCGGCATTTCGGCAGTCGGTACCATGGCACACTCCTGGATACAGATGTTTGATACCGAGTACGAGGCCTTCAAGGCCTACGCCGAGAGCTACCCCGACTCCTGCACCCTGCTTCTTGACACCTATGACGTCCTCGGAAGCGGTCTGCCCAATGCCATCCGTGTCTTTGACGAGGTGCTCAAGCCCAAGGGCATCCGCCCCGCAGGGGTACGTATCGACTCGGGCGACGTTGCCTACCTTACCAAGATAATGCGCCGTGAGCTGGACGCCGCAGGCTATCCCGACTGCAAGATAGTGGTCTCCAACTCCCTTGACGAATATATCATCCGTGAGCTCATCCGCCAGGGTGCGGTCATCGATACCTTCGGCGTGGGCGAGAGGCTCATAACCTCAAAGAGCGAGCCTGTCTTCGGCGGCGTATACAAGCTTGCCGCACTCGAGGACGAAAAGGGCGTCATCAATCCCAAGATAAAGGTCTCCGAGAACATCGCAAAGATCACCACCCCCCACTTCAAAAAGCTCTGGAGGTTTTACAACAAGGAGACCGGCGAGGCTTTTGCCGACGTCCTCTCCCTCTGGGACGAGACCATCTCCGAGGACGAGCCCTTCGAGCTGTTCCACCCCGACTACACCTGGAAGACCAAGACCGTCACCGACTTTACCGTCAAGCAGCTGCTGGTCCCCATCTTCAAAAACGGCGAGCTCGTCTACGATCTGCCCAAGCTCAGCGAGGTACGAAAGTACAGCATGGACGCCGTTGACCACCTTTGGAACGAGGTCAAGCGGTTCGACAACCCCCACGAATACTACGTCGACCTGACCCGTCCCCTCTGGGAGATCAAGCAGGATATGCTCCGCAAGGCAGGTGCCAAGTCAAAGTAAAAGTTATATAAAATCATATAAAAAGAGGTGCAAAAAATGAAGCGAATCCTATCTATTCTCCTTGCAACCGCAACGTTGGTATCTTTGTGCGCCTGTTCCTCACCGAAAAAGGATCCCGAACCTACCACCGCCGAACAGACCACCGCTTCCCAACAGCAGGACTTCACTCAGGAGGAGATCCGTGCCGTATCCGAGCTCATTGACGCCATCGGCGAGGTAGGGTACACCTCACTCTCGGCTATAAACCGAGCCGAGCACGCCTATGCTGCTCTTTCGGACAGTCAGAGGTCAGCGCTGACCAACGCCGCCAATCTTACCGCCGCACGCGAGGCCTACGACGCTCTTGTTTCTGTACCCAAGCGCGGCACAAAGTTTGACCGCAACGTTCTGCACACCGGCGTATACTGCTTCCGTCAGGATCTCTGGAACGATGAAGGAATGCAGAAGCTTGTAGATGCAGGCGTTGACGTAATACTATCAGGAAGCCCAATCCTACCCTTCTTGACCTGTGTCAGGAGTACGGAGTAGGTGTCTTTGCAAGCGGTATCGTCCCCGGCTGGTGGGGCGGTGAGGGCGACAACGCAGGGACCTTTGACGATCTT
>JAFXIT010000037.1 GCA_017532825.1 Clostridia bacterium | reverse complement strand
GACGTTGCTGTTCTTGACGATTATCATTCCTGCGCCGAGAAAGCCTATGCCCGATACGACCTGCGCCGATATCCTAAACACGTCACCGCCGTATCCAAGCTCCTTCGAGACGAAAAGTCCCGTCAGCGAGGTCACAGCCGACCCAAGACAGACCAGTATGTGTGTGCGTAAACCTGCGGCACTTCCGTGCTTGCCTCGCTCACTTCCGATAAGACCGCCGGCTATAATTGCCAGTATCAGCCGCAGTACAACGGTTCCCGTGTTGAAGTCAAGCAATTCTTTAGTAAGTGTCTCAAAAAACGTCTGCAGGCTCTGCATCTTCGGCCTTCCCTTCTGTTTTGTTCGGTTTGACAATTATACACGCTTTGCCGCCCTTTGTCAATCAAAATATTCCTCTCTTCTGTTAAAACAGGGTTTTTTTACTGCTCAAAGAGCTCGTCAAGTGCCGCTTGGAGCTGGGGATGGTAGGTTGAAATTATCTCGTCGAGAGATTTTGCGGTATCCAAATCGGCGTAGTAACACTGTAGCCCACCGTTAACCGTTTTTACAAAGTTTCTAACCTCCACCATGATCGGAAGCACCGAATTGGGTCGGACGTATTCCGTTATCATCTCCAGTGACTCGGTGTCCCTCAGATATCCCCTTATGTTGACCGCAGTCTCGGAGGTATCGTTGAGAATCTTGCCGATCTCGCTTAGGATATAGGCAGAGCGCTGTGGATCGGGATTTGCGCTTTCGATGCAATAGCCGTACGTATTGTACACACTGACGTATTCGGCTTCCTCGGATACCTTCGGCATAGGTATAAATCCGTAATCGTAATCCACTTTCTTGCTTACCGTATGTGTATCGTCATAATAGGAAAAGTCCGAACCGGAACCGATAAACATGGCAAGTTTTCCTTCCCAAACCAATGTTTTTGTCAGTCCGTACCCGCCACTCGACATCTCCCATTCTGCAGTAGCTCCGTATTCGCCCTTAGGAAATTCAAAAATCCTATCAAAAAGCTCAGCTGCAGAACGAAATTCCGGTGTGTCCATATTAGAACGCCACCCGCCGTCATCACCACGGGATATCAGCGGAGTAAACGTGGCCATGTCGGCAAGATCGTACAAAAGTGTACCCTTGCAGTAGCTATACTCATCCTCCCCTGCGGTACCCGCAACAGTACGGCATATCTCCTCAAATTTGCTCCAAGTCCACCTGCCGTCCCGGACGAGCTGATACATCGTATCGGCAGGATAACCCGCAGCCTCGAGCAAACGCTTGTTGAAGACGATACCGTAACCCCACAGATAATCCAAGGTATATCTCCCCGAGAAAACAACGTGCCAGACGTTTTCTCCGTCAAGCTGTTTGGAGAGCTGCGTTGCGTAGTAGTCCACCCGCTCGGGGTCGTCTACGTCAAGACCCGCAGAGCGTACCAGGTCGGTATTGAGCGGAAGAAGATATCCTCTCGCTGCATAATACGGAAAATAGTTCGTAAATGTTGAAAAGGCGTCTCCGCTTGCTTTTCCTGCAGCAGCATAAGGAATCATGCCTTCCATATCCAACCAATCGTAGGTTATCTTGATGTTCAGCCTCTCCTCAAGCTCTCTGAATTCATGTAAGAGTTGATTTTCGAGTGCATTAGAAGGACCTCCGTAATTGTAAAGTGCTCGAAGAGTAGGATCTGCACAGGCAAGCATTAACCTAAACTCGTAGCCGTCAAAGTCGGTCGGCGGTGTATACGGCTCGACGGTAGAGGCGGCGGTTGTGGAGGTGGCTGTGGTTGCGGATGTGGCGGTGGTGGCAGCGGTAGCAGTGGTTGTTGCCGATGTCGCTGCCGTAGTCTGCTCCGCCGGGGTCTTGCCTCCTCCGCAGGAGGAGGCAAGAAGGGCAAAGAGCAGCACAAGTGCAGTCAGCGGAAAAATACGTTTTCTTTTCATTCTCGTCTCCTCCTTTGGACGTGGTTTACTGCTCAAAGAGCTCGTCAAGTGCGGCTTGGAGTTTGGGATGGTAGGTGGAGATTATCTCGTCGAGAGATTTAAGACGATTATACCCATGACCTGCCCAGTTGCACCCTATATCTTCTGCAAGATCATCCGCTACTTCATATAGTTTATACGACAGTATGTGAACGGGCATGATCTGGTTCGGTAAAATGTACTCAATGAGCATTTCTACCGATTCATCGTCTCTTGCCATACCGCGCAACCATCCCCGTTGCTGTTTCGGATCGTTTAAAATTTCGGCAAGTTGACTCAGAATGTAGGCAGAACGGCTTGGATCGCTAACCGCACTCGGTATACAGATTCCTTCCGTGGTACTAAGAATATTTACGTACTCACCGTCGGGCACTGCCTTGGGAAGCGGAAGAAATCCGTAATCCCCTTCCATCGTCAGATTACAAGAGTCATATTCAAAGCCGAAGCGGGAACTATCCAAAAACGAAAAGCCAAGCTGATTGTTACAAAAATACACGAAATCGGAGTTTCCTTGACTCATATTGTTTTCGGATTCCACCAAATTGGTATCGTAACTGTCAAAAAAACTTTTCAGTTTTTCAAATGCAGTTCTAAATTCCGAAGAATCCACCTTGGACCGCCATACTCCGTTCGATTCAGTGACGATGGGGGTAAATATATACATTTCGGTCATCGCCTTATCGTCATCCATCGTAGATATATAGGCTCTGACTCTTTTGTAGTATGGGTACAAATTCTCTTCTATATATTCCGTATAATCCGTTTGTGCAATTGCACGGCATATTTCGTCAAACTTATCCCATGTCCACTCACCGTCACGGACAAGCTGATACATCGTATCTGCAGGGTATCCTGCGCATTCAAGAATCCGCTTATTGAATACGGTAAATTTCCCAAATCGTTGAATACCGTACTCCCCCGAAAAAGCGATAGCCCAGACGTTTTCTCCGTCAAGCTGTTTGGAGGTTTGAGTGTAGTAATAGTCCACCTGTTCAGGATCATCAACGTCAAGACCCGCAGAACGAATTTGGTCGGTATTCAGCGGCAGAATTTCTCCGCTTATCGCCAACGCCGCCCAATAATGTTGCTGTAATGAAAAAATATCACCAACATACTTTCCGGCTGCTGCAGAGGCAAGAATGTTTGTAATAGACGCCGTATCATAGGTAAATTTAATATTCAACCGTTTTTCGAGGTTTCTGTATTCCTGCAACAACCGATTCTCAAGGGCATTTTGAGGTTCGTCATCCTTCCACGTATGACCCGTCCACTTTTGACCGCTGTAAACACTTGTTCCAACCACGTTGAACACATATCCGTTAAAGTCACCCGGAGGTGTATACGGTTCGACGGTAGATACGGCGGTAGTCGTTGCTTCGGTTGTCGCAGTCGTAGCTGTTGTTGCAGCGGTAGCAGTGGCTGTTGCCGAGGTTGCGGCTGTAGTCTGCTCCGCCGGGGTCTTGCCTCCTCCGCAGGAGGAGGCAAGAAGGGCAAAGAGCAAAACAAGTGCAGTAAGCGGAAAAATACGTTTTCTTTTCATTCTCGTCTCCTCCTTTTAAACAATAAGACCCCCAACCTTTAGTGTGAAGCTAAAGCTTTTGGGGGGCGAACTATCAAAATTTTTACCCTCCGAAAGCAGAAAAAACAGTTACGACAGATGTTTTCGGCAGAGGTCTTTTAAAAACACGGTGTTTACATGGTATATCGGCGTGTATTTTTGCTCTTGCACTTTGAATATATCATATTTTCCACATTTTGTCAACACCAAACTTGTTTACATTGCACACATTCAAGACGAAAACACCCCCGCCCGAGGGCGAGGGTGTTCAAATTATTTATCTTACGAAGTACTTATCAAAGAGGGCTTTGGACTTATCGGCAAGGAGCTTGACGTCGTCGGCGGAGGCTTCGCCGAGGAAGTACTGGCGCATCATCTCGCCGTCGAGGACGGCGGCACGGTCGTGGACGGGGAAGTAGTTTTCCCAGAGGAAGGATGCGTACTTCTGGAGTCTGAAGGGGCCGACGAGGCGGTACTCCTTGGAGATGGTATCGACGGCGACGGAGTACTTGTCCTTGATGGCCGTCAGGAGGCTCTCACGCTCGTTCTTATCGGCAAAGACGATGGTGGAGCAGATATGTCCGTTGCGGTTATGCTCGGTGGAGTTATGGCTGTCGGTCGAGCCGACGATGGGATGGACTCTGCCTTGGAGGTATTCCTCATAGTACAGGGCGGTCTGGAAGCCGTTTTGCTGGTAGTAAGACTCACCGCCGAGGACCTCGAAGGCATCGAAGGGGTGGTTCTTCATCATATAGTAGGTAAAGGCTTCACGGATCTGCCACATATCGGCAAGCCAATAGGGATGGGCAAAGATGGCCAGTCCCTCGCCCTCACGGATCTTATCGAAGGCCCAGCAGCAGACTGCGTAGGAGCGCTTATCGACGCCGTCGGGACAGTCGGTGATGGTATCCTCGACCTTTTTGATCTCGGCCTCGTAGGCGGTCATATCGAGGATGTCGGGGGGTGTGACGCTTTCGTCGAAGCGACGGCGGTCGAGCTCGCCGTTAGTCTCGTTGTAGTTGTTGGAGGTGTTGACTATACCGTTTACAGAGAACTTACCGCCTGCATTGACAATATGGACGTCGGTCAGGGGGAGGTGTACCTCTTCGCCGGGCAGGATGGTGATGGCGGTGTCGACGTCGGCGTAGGCCTTGATGGCGTCGAGGGAGGGATAGTAACGGCCGTGGTCGGTTATGACGATGAAGTCGTAGCCTGTCTTTCTGTAGTTGGCAACGACGATGGCGGGGTCCTGTTTACCGTCGGAGCGTCTGGTATGCATGTGCAGGTCGCCGCGGAAGGGGGTACGGCAGGCAAGGTCCTCGTCAAGGGCGTAGACCGAGAGCTGGAGGAAGCGTCTTTCCTCACCCTCATTGAAGAATCTGACGTAGTACTCGCACTCGTGGGAGGCGGTGTACTTAAAGCGCAGACAGCCGTCGGCATCGGGGACGAGCTTATAGTCGGTGCGGTTATCCTTGTTGAACTCGGCTCTGGGGGTGCCGCCGTCGAGGCTGTGGACCGATACAATGCAGGGGTTGGGGAAGTTTGCGTGATAACCCTGGGGCTTTACCGTTATTTCTACCTCTTTGCCAACGGGAAACACCTTCGGGAAGATATCGTAATCGTAGAGTTCGGGCTTCATTTTCATTCCTCCGTAACTGTAATTTTTCTTAAGTATACTCCCCTATTCCCCAAAAGTCAAGAAAAAGCCCCGCCGCAGGGGCGGGGGCTTTAGACTTATTTGTCCAGCTCGATCTCCTTGCTGACCTCTGCCGAGCGGTAGAGGTAGTCAAGAAGCTTTGCGCTTTCGAGGATGTTTTCGATGTTGTTGCGGTTCTTTACTCCGCTGTTGACCGACTTTATAAAGTCACGGTCCTCGCAGAGGTACATATCGGGTATCTCGTGCTCGGAGCGGTAGCTTTCGAGGGTAGCACCGTCGGTGAAGGTGAACTGGCTGCAGTAGTCAAGCCTTGCGCCGGCCTTGTCGCCAAGGAAGTCAACGTAGCAGTCACGGTTGTCGACGTTCTGCGCCCATGCGCCGTTGAAGGAGATGGTGGCCTTGTCGGTACGGATGTAGCCGGTGACGAAGTCGTCGACGTCGTTTGTGCCGTTTTCCACGTCGGAGGTGTCCTCAGCCCACATTCCCTCGTACTTATAGCTCTTCATATCCTTTGCCATCTCGCAGTAGGTGTCGCAGGTGAGGTTTTTGATCTTTGCGCCGCCGAGGATGTAGAGGATGAGGTCGAGGTAGTGAACGCCCCAGTCGATAAGCACGCCGCCGCCCGACTGAGCCTTGGTGGTGAATGCGCCGCCGAGTCCGGGAATGGCACGGAAGGCTCTGAAGGAGCAGTAAACGTGGTAGAGATCGCCAAACCTGCCCTCACGGTTCATCTGCTCGAGGATCTCGACCGAACGGTGGTAGCGGTTGCAGACGCCGATGTTGAGGATCTTGCCCGCCTTCTCGGCAGCCTCGGCCATCTCGCAGGAGAGGGCGTAGTTGACGGTGATGGGCTTTTCGCACATAACGTGCTTGCCCGCCTTGAGGGCGTCCATGGTGACGGTGTAGTGGGCGTAGTTGGGGGTCAGAACAAACACTGCATCGACCTCGGGGTCGCTAAGGGCGACGTTGTAGTCGGTGATGACCTGCTCTATCTTGGGGAACCTTTCCTTGGCCGCCTCGGCCTTTTCGATGATGAGGTCACAGGCGTACTTGATCCTGACCTCCTCCAGCTGTGAAAGTGCGGGGAGATGTGCTCCGTTTGCGATTCTGCCGCAACCTATGACGGCGACGGTGGTTACCTTCATAGTCTTGCCTCCTTATTTATTGTCTTGAGCCTCATGGGCCTTATCAAGCTTGGTATTGCGGAAGTAGAGGGCAACGTCGATGGAGATTGCGATGAAGTTTATAACGTAGAAGATAAAGCTCAGGAAGAACAAAAAGCCCGACTCGCCGTTTACGGCCTGGATGACCTTTCGTGCGATACCGAAGGCATAACCGATAAGGAGGAATACCTCGAAAAAGAGGCTCTTGCCCTTGGCGGTACGGGATATGTAGGATTTTCTGATGGAGATAGGCCAGGAAAGTCCGAAGCAGAAGATGGTCAGCGCTTCAAAAAGGTTTGATACGGCTACGGGATCCATAATTATCAGTCTCTCTTTCTTTTATATGTCCTTCTGACGGGTGTAGTTGGGAAGAAGCTTGGGCGAGCGCAGATCGGTCTCTATGCCCGCTGCGGCAAGCTCTGCCTCGTATGCGGCTACGTGGTCGAGGGTGAGCCTGCCGACCTCGGTCTCACGGCTGCGTGCGGCGGCGCTCTGTCCCGCAATACGTCCGAAAACGATTATGTCAAGCAGGGAGTTGCCCATAAGGCGGTTTCTGCCGTGGATGCCTCCGACGGCCTCGCCCGCAACGTAGAGGTTTTCAAGCCTGCAGGCCATACAGTCGGGGTCGATGTCAAGACCGCCGTTTTGGTAGTGCAGGGTGGGATAGACGATTATCGGCTCCTTGCGGATGTCGATACCGTACTCACCGAACATCCTCATCATTGCGGGAATGCGCCTTTCGATGGTACCCTCACCGCCGAGCTCCTCTATCATCGGTGTGTCGAGCCAGACACCCGTTCCCTCGTCGGTCTCGACGCCGTTTCCTCTCTCACCGCACTCCCTTATGATGGCGGCGGCGGCAACGTCTCTTGTCTCAAGGGGATGTACGAACACCTCGCCCTTGGCGTTTATGAGCTTTGCTCCGAGGGAGCGCACCTTTTCGGTGACGAGTGCGCCGAATATCTGGGAGGGGTAGGCCGCACCCGTGGGATGGTACTGGAGGGTGTCGGCATAGAGAAGCGCCGCTCCCGCACGGTAGCCAAGCACCAGTCCGTCGGCGGTGGCGCCGTAGTGGTTGGAGGTCGGGAAGCCCTGATAGTGCATCCGCCCCGCTCCGCCGGTGGCAAGCACGACCGTCTTTGCCCTGGCGATGAGCAGCTCACGGGTCTCCATATTCATAAGCACGGCACCTGCCGCACGTCCGTTGCTGTCAAGTATCAGCTCGATGGCGGCGGTGAAGTCGACTACGGGTATGCCTCGGTTGAGCACCTCGTCACGGAGGGTACGCATTATCTCGGCACCCGAATAGTCCTTTGCGGCGTGCATCCTCTTGCGTGAGGTACCGCCGCCGTGGGTGGTTATCATATTGCCTTGGGCGTCCTTGTCAAACTCCACTCCGAGCTCGCTTAACCACTTTATTGCCTCGGGCGCCTTGCAGACGAGCTCGCTCAGCAGCTCACGCTTTGCGGCGAAGTGACCGCCGCCGTAGGCGTCGATGAAGTGGATGGCGGGGGAATCGTTTGGCTTGTCTGCGGCCTGGATACCTCCCTCGGCCATCATGGTATTGGCGTCTCCGATGCGAAGCTTGGTCACTATCATGACCCTTGCGCCGGCACGGTCTGCCTCAATGGCCGCCGCAGAGCCGGCTCCGCCGCCGCCGATGACCAGCACGTCTACGTCGTAGTCGGGCTTTGAGAGGTCTATCTCCTCCCCTGCCAGACGGCTGTGTGCCTGGAGCATATCGGCAAGCTCACGGGGTACCTTTTCTCCCTTGTTGGGACCTACCTTGAGGGAGACGAACTCCTCCTTGCGGTAGTCGGGGTGGTAGGCCTGCAGGAGCGACTGCTTCTGCTCGGCGGTCATACGCTCGGGAGTAAAGGCGATATTTTCCTTGCGCAGTCCTTCGACTGCGTCAAGAGAGGTCTTAAGTCTTTCAGGATACATTTGCCCTTCTCCCTCCTACTTTTCGATGTCTCTGTTGTTATAGAGCTCCTTGAGCTCCTCAAGGGGCTTTTGCATAAGCGCCTCGATAAGGTCGTTGAACGCACCGCTGTCGACCTCGGCCACACGGTCGTTGAGGTGGGCGCAGTCGGGGGCGACGTATCTGCCGTTTATACGTCTGGCAAGCATTGCCACCTGGGGGTGGGATATGCCGGCAGGGCAACGGGAGGAGCAGACTCCGCACATAACGCAGTCAAAGGACTCCTCGGCGCATTTGGCAAAGTCGCCACGCTGGGCGTAGGCGATGTACTGCATGACGTTTAAGCCCTGGGTACAGCTCTTGGTGCAGGCGTTACAGCCGACGCATGCGTATATCTCGGGGTAGAGCTGCATCATCACGCTGTCGGTGGGCTTTATCTTTTCAATGTCGTAGACCTGCTTTGCAAGGGGGAAGAAGGGAAGCGTCGCAATGTACATACCCTCCTCGACCTTGGTCTGGCAGGCAAGGCAGGCGTGAAGCTCGTGCTCGCCCTTTATACGGTAGATGGTGGCGCAGGCACCGCAAAAGCCGTTGCGGCAGCCGCATCCACGTACCAGCTGATAGCCTGCGTGCTCCATGGCACGCATTATGGTAAGGCTTTCGGGGACTGAATACTTTTTTCCGAAGAGAAATATATCTACGGTCTTTTCCATTTTGCAGCTCCTATCAATATTCGTCGGGAAGCTCGTCGAGCTCGTCACAGCGGAACACCGGTCCGTCCTTACAGACGTACTTTGCCCCGATGTTGCATCGGCCGCACTTTCCTATGCCGCACTTCATCCGAAGCTCCATGGTAGTGTATACGTCCGACTTTTCAAAGCCCATCTCGCCAAGGCCCTGAAGGGTGAACTTTATCATCACGGGAGGACCGCAGAGTATGGCGGTGCGGTCGGGGGTAAAGCCAAGCTCCTTGACGTAGCTCGGCACGAATCCGACGTGTCCGTCCCACCCCTCCTGCTCACGGTCGATGGTGAGATGTACCGACACTCCCTCGTCCTCGCACCACTGCTCGATTATCTCACGGTAATCGACAAGGTCGTCGGCAGATCTGGCGCCGTAGACGATATCTATCCTTCCGTAGCGGTCACGGTAGGCTCTGCAGTAGTTTATCACCGAGCGGAGCGGCGCAAGGCCGATACCGCCTGCGATAAAGAGCAGGTCCTTGCCGACAAACTCGCTGTCGACCGGGAAGGGGCGGCCGTAGGGGCCGCGTATGGTTATCTGCTGACCTACCTCGGCCCGGTGGAGCCAGTCGGTCACACAGCCGCACTTTTTGATGGAGAATTCCATATATTCGGTGTTGGTTGGCGAGGAGGTTATGGAAAACATCGCCTCACCGACGCCCGGCACCGAAAGCATGGCGCACTGGCCCGGCTTATGCTCAAAGGCCTTTTTACCGTCGGGGGTGACCACACGGAAGGTCTTTACGTCGGGCGTATCTATGCGCACGTCGGTTATGACCCCTATCTTTGGGATAAGGGGCTCGTTTCGCTCATTCATCTTTCTTTCCTCCGAGGGTCCTCATTACCTTTACGATGTTCATCGATACGGGACATTTTGCAACGCACCGTCCGCATCCCACGCATCCGAATACCCCGTCGTTGTTTTCGGGGAAGTAGACAAGCTTGTGCATAAACCTCTGACGGAAGCGGGAGGTCTGGTCGGTACGGGGCTGACCTGCCGACATCTTGGTAAAGTCGGAGTACATACAGCTGTCCCAACAGCGGTAGCGGACAACTCCCGAGCCGTTTTTAAAGTCCTTTATGTCGTAGCACTGGCAGGTCGGGCAGACGAAGGTACAGCTTCCGCAGCCGATACAGCAGCGTGAAAGCTCGGCCCAACGCTCATCCGAGAAAAGCTCATCGGTCTTGCCCTCCCCGAAGCCCTCGGTAGAGAGGTCGGCAAGGGGCAGACGGGACACCGTCTTTGCTATTTTTTCCCTCTGCGGCTCGGCCTCGGCGCTATCGCAGTCCTCGGTGACGGCCGAAAGCCTTTCAAGGGCGGCCTCACCCTTTTGGGTAAGGGGCTCAAGATAGAGATATTCTCCGCATTCGATGCAGGAAACGTCTCCGCCCGGTCTTGAGGGGTCGATACCGAAGGCGGTGCAAAAGCAGGTCTCGGCGGGCTTGTTGCAGGCAAGGGTGAATATCACGCCCTTTTCTCTGCGGGAGGCGTAGTAGCTGTCGCCCGGCTCGGAGAGAAACACCCTGTCGAGGATGTTGAGACTCTCGGCATCGCAGGCACGCACTCCGAACAGGGCGAAGTCCTCCTTTTCGGTGCGGAGGTCGACAAGCTCGACGGTCTGACCGTGGGTCTTAAAGCCCATCAGATCCTCGCTCTGGGGGAAGAAAAAGTCCTTCGGGGGACGGGCGGTGTTAAGGCGGCGGGAGATCTCGGCACCCTCGCTCCAGAGGGTAAAGGAGGAGCCCTTCTCGCCGTCGGTCGGGATATAGAGCTTGTAGCTCTCGGCAAGGGCTGCAAAGAGGTCTTCAAGCCTTGAAAGAGGACATCTTTTCATCACTTCTGCCCTCCTTGACCGGGTTCGGGATCGTCCTTTGTATAGCTTACCAGGGGTGCTCGGGAGCCGACCTCGGCTCCTGCGGTGTAGTCGCCGTAGAAGGAATTTATATCCTTGATAAACTTTCTGTTGAGCAGGTGGAGGGGGATGCGCTCGGGGCAGACCCTTGAGCACTCTCCGCAGTCGGTGCATCTTCCCGCAACGTGGAAGGCACGGATGATATGGAACATCTTTTCCTCAAAGCTGTCCTCCGAGGGGGCCTTGGTCTCAACGCCCGAGGTGGGGTTGTCAAAGACGCACCTCTCACAGCTGCAGGCGGGACAGACGTTTCTGCAGGCATTACAGCGGATACAGCGTGAAAGCTCGCCCTGCCAAAAGGCGTATCTCTCCTCGGCGGTCATGCTCTCAAGCTTTTCGACCTGCGCAAAGCGGTCCTCGTCGGCGTCGGGAGTGACCTCGCCCAGCATTTCATCGTAGGCGACGGGGCGGCGGCTCTTGCAGACAAGGCATCTCTCGGCGTACACCTCCGAAAGGGGTATCTCTTTTACCTCGCCGCTCAAGGTCTCGACCTCAAGGGCGCCGTCCTTTATTTTTATGGAGTATATGCCCTCTCCCACCCTCTCTTTGAGCAGGAAGGTATCGACCGTACCCTCGCAGGGAAGTCCAAGGGCGTATACCCTTTCACGGTCAAAGCGGTGCTCGGTCAGAAGCTGGTTAAAGCTGAAGCTGTCGCAGGGCTTGAGAAGTATTCCCACACGGCCCTCGGCCTTGCGGGTAAGAGAGATGAGGTATTTTGAGAGGTTTGCGGCAGAAAAGACGTTGCAGACAAGCTCCCTTTCTACCTCCTCGGGGGTGTAGAACACCGTCGGCTCGACGTCGTAATCAAATTCGCCCTTTTTCCAGCCAAGCAGGCAGGATATCTCACCCGCCCGCATAAGCTCAGCGGCACGGCGACGGGCAAGATCTTCTGTTATTTTTTGCATCTGAGATCCTCCAGTCGTCTGTTTTCGCCCAAGGCGGCGACGGTCGAAACGAAATCGTTCATGGTTGCGGCAAACTTTGCGCCCTCGGCGGCCGAGACCCATTCGACCCTCGTCCTCTCACGCTCGATACCGAGGTAGTCGAGCATGGAAAACAGCAGGGCCATACGGCGGCGGGCAAAGTAGTTGCCCGAGGTATAGTGGCAGTCACCGGGGTGGCAGCCGCAGATTATCACACCGTCTGCCCCTCTTTGGAAGGCTCGCAGTATGAAGGTGGGATTTACCCTGCAGGAGCAGGGGACCCTGATTATCTTGACCTCGGCGGGGTAGCTTAAGCGGTTGTTGCCCGCAAGGTCGGCACCTGCGTAGGAGCACCAGTTACAGCAAAAGGCAACTATCTTGGGCTTGTAGTCGGTCATTTGCATATAGCGTCCACCTCCGCAATTATCTGTTTTGCCTCAAAGCCTCGAAGGTCCATCGCACCCGACATACAGGCGACGGTGCAGGCTCCGCAGCCCTGGCATACCGCAGGGTTGACCGATGCCACACGTCGCAGGGCGACGGTGCGGTCGGGCATTCTGAACTCCTTGTTTACGTAGCTTATTGCTCCGTAGGGGCAGACCCTTTCACAGCTTGAACAGCCGTTGCACATCAGCTCGTCGACAGATGCAACGCAGGGGTTGGAGGTCAGCTTATCCTTTGCAAGAAGTCCTATGACCTTGGCCGCAGCGGCGCCCGCCTGGGCGACGGTCTCGGGAATGTCCTTGGGACCCTGGCAGGCACCCGAAAGGAACACTCCTGCCGTCGGGCTCTCGACGGGACGGAGCTTGGGATGGGCTTCGGTAAAGAAGTCGTTGGTATCCATGCTTGCGGTAAGCATGGTAGCAAGAGGTCTTGCCGACCTGTCGGGCTCGATGGCGGCGGCAAGGACGACCAGATCGGCGTCGATGTGCAGCTGCCTGCCTGCTATGAGGTCGGAGGCCTGCACCTTCAGCACCTCGCCCTGCGGCGAGATCTTGCCGACCATACCCTTTACGTACTTCACGCCGTATTCCTCGGCGGCACGGCGGTAGAATTCGTCGAAATTCTTGCCGGGGGTACGCACGTCGATATAGAAGACGTATACCTCGGTGTCGGGGTATTTGTCACGGACGAGCATCGCCTGCTTGGCGGTATACATACAGCAGATCTTGGAGCAGTATTCCTTACCCTTGCCCGCCGCCGCGGCGCAGCGTGAGCCGACGCACTGCACAAACACTATCCTGTGGGGATGCTTACCGTCGGAGGGACGGAGGAGCTTGCCCGAGGTGGGGCCTGCGGCGTTGGTAAGACGCTCAAACTCAAGGGAGGTGATGACGTCAGGAGAGCTGTTGTAGGCAAACTCGTCGAATTTGTCAAGCTTGATGGGCTCGTAGCCGGTGGCAACGACGATGGCGCCGTACTTCTGCTCAATGAGCTCGTCGGTCTGCTTATAGTCTATTGCTCCTGCGGTGCAGACCCTGGCGCAGACGCCGCATTTGCCGTTTTTGAGCATATTGCAGTAGTCAGGGTCGATGGTTGCGACCTTGGGCACTGCCTGGGCAAAGGGGATATATACCGCCCTGCGGGAGTCCATACCGAGGTTGAACTCGTTGGGGACGTTTTTGACGGGGCATTTTTCGGTGCAGAGGCCGCAGCCTGTGCAGATGCTTTCGTTGACGTATCTCGCCTTTTTGCGGATGGTAACGTCAAAATTGCCCACAAATCCGCCTACCGACTCGACCTCGCTGTAGGAGTAGATGGTTATATTTTCATTCTGTGCGGCCTCGACCATCTTGGGGGTGAGGATGCAGGCGGCACAGTCAAGGGTGGGAAAGGTCTTGTCAAGCTGGGACATCTTGCCGCCGATGGTCGGTTTTTTCTCAACGATGTCGACCTTGAAGCCTGCGTCTGCGATGTCAAGGGCGGTCTGTATGCCCGCTATACCTCCGCCGATGACCAGCGCACGCTTGGTCACGGGTGTCTCGCCCGGGGTAAGGGGGGCGTTGAGGTGTAGCTTTGCAACGGCGGCACGGCCGAGGACGATGGCCTTTTGGGTGCCGAGGGCAATGTCCTTATGTACCCAGGAGCACTGCTCACGGATGTTGGCTATCTCGACCATATATGGATTGAGCCCTGCCGCGGCGGCGGCACGGCGGAAGGTAGTTTCGTGCATTCTGGGGGAGCAGGAGCAGATGACGATACCGGTAAGACCGTGCTCGGCTACCGCCTGCTTTATCAGGTCCTGCCCTGCCTGGGAGCACATATATTGATAGTTGGTCGAAAAGACCACGCCGGGCTCATCCTTGAGCGCCTGCGAGACCGCCTCGACGTCGACCGTCGCGGCAATATTGCTTCCGCACCAGCATACGAATACACCGATCCTTTGCATTATGGGTCTTTTCCTCCTTATTTTGCGTATTTTCTGAAGGCGGTAACTACCGCCTGCTGGGGCAGCTCTTCATCCGCCACGGCGGCGACGGCCTCGGGAGTGAGGCGGTTTGCACCCTTTTTACGTATGGCCTCCAGCCGCACCGATTCGACTATCTTCGCAGGCTCGACCCCTCTTGGACAGCGTTCGACGCAGGCCATACAGGTAAGACAGCGGTATATCGACTCGGAGGCGAGCAGTGGCTCTATGTCTCCGTTTTCGACCATATAGACAAACTCATGGGGATGGCCTTCCATCTCATCGTAGCTTGGGCAGGTGGCGGAGCATTTTCCGCACTTCATGCATTTCCTTGGGTCGGTACCGCTTCTGCGGATCACCTCGTCACGGACGTTATCTCTGTTCATATCTCATCTACCTCCGCTCCGAGGGCTTTGGCAAGCAGCTCGGTAAAATAGACCGTAGGCAGACCCGAGCCCGCCTTGTCAAGGTTATATCTGCAAAGCGGACAGGCGGTGACTATCATATCTGCGCCTGCGGCTGCGGCATCGGAGGATATCTCAAGACTGCGCTTTTTTGCAAGCTCGGGGCTTTCGAGCAGAACGTAGCCGCCGCAGCACTCGTTTCTCTGCGACCAGCCCACGGCTTCACCGCCGAGCGCCCTTATAAGCTCCTCCATTACCGAGGGGTTCTCGGGGTCGTCAAGACCCAGCACATCGGAGGGACGAAGGAGCATACAGCCGTAGTATGCGGCTATTTTTACACCCTTGAGGGGGTTTACGACCTTTTTTGCGATATTTTCAAAGCCTACCTTGTCCCTTAACAGCTCAAGCAGGTGGAGCACCTCGGTACCCCCGTTGTAGCACTCGTCAGGGGCGAGGTAGCGTCTTACCTTGGATGCGAACTCGGGATCGGTCTTAAAGGCGTGATCGGTCTGCTTGAGGACGTTGTAGCAGGCCGAGCAGACCGACACCAGCGGCCTTCCGAGCCGCTCGGCCTCGGCAAGCGCTCTGACCGAGGAGAGCTTGGTGGCGACCTCGTCGGCAGCAGAGGTAAAGGCTCCGCCGCAGCACTGCCAGGAGTCAAGCTCTTGGAGCTCTATTCCGAGTATTTCTGCGCTCTTTCGGGCGCATCTGTCAAGCCGTACAGCCTTTGTCTTGAGGGTACAGCCGGGAAAATAGCTTACGTACATCTTGCCTTGCTCCATCGTCATACCATCTCTTCGGGGTGGAATACCTCGTCAAACCTTTCTTCGCTCAAAAATCCGAGTTGGACACAGGCCTCCTTGAGCGAAATGCCGTCCTTGAAGGCTTTTTTGGCAGTTTTTGCGGCGTTCTCGTAGCCGATATAGGGGTTGAGCGCCGTAACGAGCATAAGCGAACGGTGGAGGTTTTCCTCCATCTTGGCCTTGTTTGCCCGTATTCCGACGGCGCAGTTGGAGTTAAAGGACTCTATGGCCTCCGAAAGAAGTCTTGCCGACTGGAGGAAGTTGTAGCTGCACACCGGCATAAAGACGTTGAGCTCAAAGTTGCCCTGGGAGGCGGCCATACCTACGGCGACGTCGTTGCCCATGACCTGCACGGCGACCATGGTGACCGCCTCGCACTGGGTGGGGTTGACCTTACCCGGCATTATCGACGAGCCGGGCTCGTTTTCGGGAATGGTTATCTCGCCAAGTCCCAGTCTCGGGCCGCTTGCAAGCCAGCGCACGTCGTTTGCTATCTTCATCATATCGCATCCGAGCGCCTTTATCGCTCCGTGGGCAAACACAAGCTCGTCCTTGGAGGTCAGAGCGTGGAACTTGTTTTTTGCCGTGACGAAGTTCTTGCCGGTAATACGGCTGACCTCTTTCGCCACAAGCTCGTCAAAGCCCTTGGGGGCGTTAAGCCCCGTACCCACGGCAGTGCCGCCAAGGGCCAGCTCGCAAAGGGGCTCGACGGCACGCTCAAGAAGCTCGACGTCACGCTCAAGGCTGGCCCTCCACCCGCTTATCTCCTGGGAAAACTTTATGGGGGTGGCGTCCTGAAGGTGGGTCCGTCCGCTCTTTACTATGCCCTCGTGCATCCTTTCAAGCTCAAGGAAGGTATCTATAAGTCCCTTGACCGCAGGAATGAGGCGGTCGGTCATGATAAGCACTGCCGAAATGTGCATAGCCGTGGGGAAGGTGTCGTTTGAGGACTGGCTCATATTGACGTCGTCGTTGGGGTGGAGAAGCTTGCTTCCCGCAATGGCGTTGCCTCGGTTTGCAATGACCTCGTTTGCGTTCATATTCGACTGCGTACCCGAGCCCGTCTGCCAGACCACAAGGGGGAAGTGTGCGTTGAGCTCTCCGCTTATGACCTCGTCGCAGGCAGAGGACACTGCCGAAAGCTTTTCGGCGGTCATCTTTTCGGGACGGAGGGCGGCGTTTGCAAGGGCGGCCGCCTTTTTGAGTATGCCGAAGGCGTGTATTATCTCCGAGGGCATGGTCTCGATGCCCTCGCCTATTCTGAAGTTTTCGTGGCTTCGCTGGGTCTGTGCGGCCCAGAGCCTGTCGGCAGGTACTCTGACCTCGCCCATTGAGTCGTGTTCGATGCGGTAGTCCATAATCTTTCCTTTCAGATCCTTATCTGTGAGATGACGTTTCGCAGGCTGTTGGCGCTGTGCCTGAGGGCGGCCGTTTCCTCATTGTTCAAGGGCAGGATGAGCTTGCCGGTGACGCTCTTTCTGCCAAGGGAGGTCATAAGGCTCAGGCAGATGTCGTCTATGCCGTACTCTCCGTGGAGCATGGTGGAGACGGTAAGGGTGGTGTCAACGCTGCTGAGCAGACATTTGCAAAGGTGGCAGACCGATATGGAAACGGCGTAGTAGGTCGCACCCTTGCGCTCTATGACCCTTGCACCCGATTTGCGGACGTATTCCTCCACCTCGCTGTGGTCGATGGGGGGATAGCTGACCTTTACGTTCTTCATCGATGCGCTGTAGCTCTCGATGGGTACGTTTGAGATGTTGGCTACCGACCAGGGTATAAAGGAGGAGTCGCCGTGCTCACCCAGCACGCAGGCGTGGACGTTGTGCTGGTTGACCGAGTAGTACTCGGCAAGCCTTGCTCTGAGTCTTGCGGTATCGAGTATCGTTCCCGACCCAAGCACCCTCTCCTCGGGGATGCCCGAGAGCTTGGTAAAGACGTAGGTCAGTATATCAACGGGGTTGCTTACGAGTATGTAGGCGGCGTCGGGGGCGTATTTCGTTATCTCGGGGATGATGCTCTTGAGCACGTCGACGTTGACCTGGGCAAGGTCAAGACGGGACTGCCCCGGTTTTCTGGCAATACCCGAGGTTATTATGACTATATCCGAGCCGACGGTGTCGGCATAGCTTCCCGCATATATGGCGCAGGGGGAGCAAAAGGGCAGACCCTGCTTTATGTCAAGTGCCTCACCTACTGCCTTTTCGGCGTTGATGTCTATCATGACAATCTCGGATGCAAGTCCGTTTATGGTCATGGTATACGCGATGGTAGAGCCAACGCTTCCGGTACCGATTATGGAGATTTTGTGCATAAATACAACTCCTTATATTTGAGACAGTGTAGGCCAAATACGGACATACCGTCCACTCGAAGGGCCTTATCTGTTCATTATTATTATATCACGAACACCCCTTTTTGGGAATACCAAAAAAAATGCCCCTTTTGGCCTCATTTTGATGTATTTGAACAAATTGCCGCCCACGGCCTCCCCTTGCACATTTTTAAAGGGTACTACTTGACTATTTTCGGGGGCGGTGTATAATAATTCCAAAGACCGAAAGGGTGATAATATGAAAAAGCAGGACGTTTTTCTGAATGCAGCGTGGGTCGGCAAGGCCGAGCGCAGCTTCGGTACATTCTCGGTACTCCGCAGGCGCTTTTCTCTGGACGAATTTTCCACTGCCGAGCTCTCGGTTATAGGGCTTGGATACTTCAAATGCTACGTAAACGGGGTGCTTATCAACCCCGATACCTTCCTGCCCGTATCCTCCGATTTTGAGGACGGGTGCGACCCCGAGGGCGAGGTGCTCACCGCCCACAGGATATACGTCCCCCGCTTTGACGTTGCCCCCTACCTTCGCAGGGGCGAAAACGTCATCGTCATCCACTTCGGCGGCGGCTGGTATACCTTCAGAGCCCGTCCCTTCGGACTTCCCAAGGCCATCTACCGCATATCGGTCGACAACGGCAGGCAGGAGATAGTCTCGGGCGAGGAAGACCGCATCGGTGACAGCTTCGTAAACGACTACGATATGTGCTATCACGAGTGCCACGACCTTACCGACTTCGACTTTTCCTGTCTCGGCGCCGACTTTGACGACAGCTCTTGGCCGCAGGCCACGCTGACCGAGGAGCTTCGGAGCGACTACTGCTTTACCGACTGTCCTGCCGACGCCCTTATGGAGGTCCGCAGCCTCAAGGAGGTAAAAAGGACCGATAAATACGTCATCTACGACTGCGGGGAGAACACCGTCGGCGTTCCTCTGGTAAAGCTTTGCGGTGACAGAGGCGAAAGCGTCACCCTCAGGCTTGCCGAGGAGCTCGACAAAAACGGAGATATAGAGCAAATGCACTGGCACGCCCAGCGCTACGTCGTCACCGACGACGGGCTTGGCCGCACGGTCCAGCCCGAATTTACCTGGTTCTGCTTCAGATACATTGAGGTGACCGGCAGGGCCGAGATAGAGTCTGTAAAGGTCATTCACGCAAACGTAAAGAGAAGCTCCTCCTTTGAGTGCGACAACGAGACCCTAAACTGGACCTACCGCACCTTCGTGCACAGTATGCAGTGCAATATGCACACCGGCCATCCCTCCGACTGTCCCCACCTTGAAAGGCTTGGTTACACCGGCGACGGTCAGGTCACCTGCCACTCCGCCCTTACCACCCTCGATGCAAAGGAATTCTACCGCAAGTGGATGCAGGACATTTCCGACTGCCAGGACACCGTAACCGGCAGAATACAGTACACCGCCCCCTACTCCTTCGCAGGCGGCGGCCCGGGCGGCTGGGGATGTGCGATAATCGAGGTCCCCTACGTCTTCTACCGCCACTACGGCGAGACCGAGCACCTCAAAAAATACTACCCCCAGATGAGGGAGTATCTGCGCTTTCTGCGTGAGCACTCCGAAAACTGGCTGGTCACCTCCAACAAGGAGGGGCTTTGGTGTCTTGGCGACTGGTGCGGACCGATGGTCCTTTTCCGCAAGGAGGGGGTCATAACCTACGGCCAGCAGATGATACTTCCCGTCCCCTACGTCAACACCTACTTTGCAATAAAATGCCTTACACGCATCATCGAGATCGCCCGTGTCATCGGTCGTGAGGAGGACATCCCCGCCTACGAGGAGGAGCTTGCCCTCAGACGTGCCTCGGTGCGTGCGGCCTACTACAACATCTTTGACAGCAACTTTATCATGAACGCCCAGGGTGCCAACGCCTTTGCGATGGATATGGGTGTGGGCAACAGCTCGACCTACGCCTTTATGGTCGACTACTACGAAAAGGTCGGCCACTACGACACCGGCATATTCGGCACCGAGGTGGTCACGAGGGTGCTCTTTGAGCGCGGAAACGCCGACACCGCCCTAAAGCTTCTTACCGACACCGAGTCGGAGATAGGCTACGACTACTGGCGCAGGTCGGGTGCTACCACCTTCCGTGAATACTGGCAGGACGACGGCAACCGTTCCCACTGCCATCAGATGTTCGGCTCGACGGTAGGCTGCTTCTTTGACTACATCCTCGGCATCCGTCAGAAGGATGGCACGGCAGGCTACACCGACCTTATCATTGAGCCCGTCGACGTCAAAAAGCTCTCAAGGGCCAAGGGCCACATCACCGTGAACGCAGGTGTGGTCTCGGTCGAGTATGAAAAGTCGGAGGGCGGCTTTACCTGCAGGGTCTGCATCCCCGAGGGTGTCAAGGCGGAGTTCAGGCGGGGCGAGAGGGTAATTCCCCTTGTCTGCGGCGAAAACACCCTAACCCTGTAGGGAGGCAAAAATGAAAAGCAAGGCCATCATTATCGGAGACAGCTATTCCACCTTTGAGGGATACATCCCCGAGGGCTACTTCGTATACTATACCAAGGCCGACCCCTCTCAAAGCGGTGTTACCGACGTGTCCCAGACCTGGTGGAGCCTTCTTGCAGCGGAGGCCGAGCTTGACATCGTCCTTAACAACAGCTGGTCGGGCTCGACCATCGGTTATACCGGTTATGATAACAGCGACTGCTCCCGTTCCTCCTCCTTTATCTACAGACTCCGAGAGCTGAAGGAAAAGGGCTTCTTTGACCAAAACGAGATCGAAAAGGTATTCGTCTTCGGCGGCACCAACGACAGCTGGTCAAACGCACCCTTGGGGGAGGCAGGGAGTGAGGCTTGTGAGGAAAAGGACCTCTTTTTCGTGCTCCCCGCCATAGGGCACTTCCTAAAAGAACTAAAGCAGACCCTCCCACGGGCCGATATCTACTGTCTTATAAACACCGAGATCAAGCCGGAGATAGCGGAGTGTCTGCACCGTGAAGCCCTACGCCACGGCATCACCCCCGTGAGCTTTGAGCAGATCGACAAGGTCTGCGGACACCCTACTCTCAAGGGTATGCAGGACATCAAAAACGGCGTTTTAAGGGCGCTGAAATAATAAAAAGGAGCGGCAGCTGCCGCTCCTTTTTACTTATATCAGTTCAAGTCCGTCGTTATCCGGGAGGGGTGGATATAGGTCGTCAAGGCTGTCGGAATACCAATAGGCCACCGACGAGATATCGTCCTGCAGGGGCAGATATCTGCCGCCGCTTCTCCAACCCAGCGCCTGAATGGTCACCTTCAGGTCTTCCTTGAAATATACGGGGTCGGTGATATGCCAGCGGTAGAGGTCGAAATACCTCTGGGAGCGGTAGATCTTATCGGTGTAGCCTACCTTATGCATCCCCGAATAGGGGGTGGTAAACTCCTTATACTCACCGCCGACGTCAAAGTTGTAGGCGCCGCAGAAGTAGTCCTCGGTACCCGTACCGCAGACGGTGGGGAACTCCCCGTCGCCGTCGATATAGAACTTTATCTCGCCCTCGCCCCACCAGCCGTTGGACTTTACTCCCCAGTGCATATAGGTGCCGACGTAATGGCCGTTGCCCTTTACGTTGTCGAGAATGGTATAGCACTCCTTGTAGGGCAGTGGGTTGACACGGCGAAACTGTGCGTGGAAGTAGAGACTGTCGGCAGGGATGGTCTTTTCCTCGCAGTCTATCTGGTAATAGATCGCGCATAGGGAATCTCCCCTGTTTTCGACCTCCACCTTAAAGCCCTTGAAGTAGGGCATCTCAAAGTAGCAGTTAAGTCCCCGTCCGGGATTGACACACATTGCCAGACTGCTGAGCTGTCGGTATTCCGTGTGGTCGGCAGTGGCAAAGAAGTCGGAAAGAGGGGCTTCCACCGCAGGATTCTCATGTCCGTCAAAGTAGATACGGAGGATGAGCTGACGTCCCGCCTTTGCACCGTCGGTCAGCCAGAAGTGCTTTATGGCACCCTGACCCTTTATCTCTGCGAGGACGACGGTCTCTCCCGGCTGTGCTACAAGGTATGGATTTACCTTCCAGCCTTGGCCAAGGTCTCTTGCCGCATTCGAGGCACTGCCTTCAACGGCCATACCTCCCCTGCCCTTCTCTCCGGTAAGGTTTTCGGGAGATACCGAAAAGGTGCGTATATTCTTTTTAGTGGTCAAGGAGCTCAACATTTATGCTTCCTCCCCTGTCTTATTTTGCAACTATGAGTACACCTTCGTTGGAACGGATGGTGACGGCCTTTTTGCCCTCTCCGAGGTCCTCGACGACTACCTCGCCGTTGCCTCCCAGAGCGGTGACGGTGCGGTCGCAGTCAAAGAGCAGACGGTAGGTCTTGGGGGCTTTGGCGTAGGGATCGTCGGCTGCGGCGACAAAGAGGGCGTAGCTTCCGTCGTTTGCACGGGACACCATCTGTCCTACGACGACGGCCTCGCCGTTTTCGGCTCTGAAGTTGCGGAAG
>JAFXIT010000036.1 GCA_017532825.1 Clostridia bacterium | reverse complement strand
GGGATAACTATCTCGGAGTAGACGTAGATGACTTCCTTGTCTCCGTCGACGGTGCCGTTTGCGGCGTCGCCCTCGGTCCTTTCAAGGGTGTAGCCCTCGATGGTTGCGGCAGAGGTGGTGTAGTCGCTGTTTTCAAGCAGGGTCTCGCTGATGGAATCGGCAAGCTCGTTGCCCTGAAGGTCGACGTACTTGGTAACTACGGTGTAGTATACGGGCTGGGGCTCGGGCTCGGGGATAACTACCTCGGCGTAGACGTAGATGACTTCCTTGTTGCCGTTGACGGTGCCGCTGACGGCGTCGCCCTCGGTCCTTTCAAGGGTGTAGCCCTCGATGGTTGCCGCAGAGGTGATGTATGCGGAGTTCTCAAGAAGGGAGATGCTGACCGACTCGGCAAGCTCGTTGCCCTGAAGGTCGACGTACTTGGTAACTACGGTGTAGTATACGGGCTGGGGCTCGGGTTCGGTGGGATCGACGGGATCGGGGGTGCTGCCGCTTGCATAGGAAGCGCCGAGCTTGAAGTCCATACCGGCTTCAACAAACTTGCCTTCCTTCCAGCTTGCAAGCTTGGTCCTGCTCTGGGTGAGGGTCTCGCAGATGTTATCCTCGTGCCAGAAGTGAACGGTGCGCTCGAAGGTCATGGGGACCGAGACGGTCTCGCCGTCGATGACGAAGTCGACGTTCTTGGAGAGCTTGACGGTGTAGAGGACGGGGTTTTCGGAGGTTCCGACGGGGAAGCTGCCGTTGAAGCGGCGCTGACCTGCGTCGTGGATGGTGGTGCCGGTGATGGAGAAGGGGGCGGTGGCGGTGATCTGAAGGTTGCCGTTTTCGTAGTCGGCCTTGGTCAGCTCGACCTCGGCGGTGTAGGCCTCGCCGTCATAGGTGTAGGTAGCGGTGAGTGCGATGTGGATGTCGAGGTGGATGGCGGAGTCTCTGTTCTCTACCAGCTTCCACTCGGCCTTGGCGGGACCGACTACGGTGCAGCCGGAGTCCTTGTGGCTGTGCTCACCTTCGCAACCGAAGATGCAGCCCAGGCCGTGTCTGTGCTCGTCGCGGCCGCAGGAGTACTCTGCGTCGTGCACTCTGACGAGGCTCCACTCGGTAGCCACGGGGATCTCTCCCTCGGGAAGGGTGTTGCGGTCGGCAGTGTAGGCAACGTCACCGAGCTTCCAGGAGGTGTCGGCGGCCATTGCTGCGGGGCTCACGATGCCGATCAGAACGATCAGGCTCATGAGGAGTGCGAGGGTACGCTTGCTGTTTTTCTTGATGGTGTTGATGATTGCCATGGTTTCAATCTCCCTTTCTGATTGAAGCCAGGCGGCCGCTCCGTCGTGGCCCGTTGGGCTTTAGACAGCTCGCTTTGCGTCCCGCCCTTTCGGACGGTTTGCCTTTTTCTGGGTTACTTCCTTTTTTGATTTCTTTTTTATTGGTGTCTATGCCGAAGTCTTTGCTTTTTGGATGTTTTCGAGGGCGCTTTTGATAAGGAACAGTAGCTCAAGCACGCTTCTGAAGCTTTCCGACTGTCCTCCCTCCAGCCACTCGACGGCTCCCTGCCAGTCGGCGTTCTGTCGGAAGAGGACTCTTACCGAGAAGGTGCCCAGCGCTCCGCTTTGGGTCTTGACCGTCGGTCTTTGTCCTTCGGTCGGTGACCGTCTTTCTCCGAAGGTCCTCATCTCGGAGAAGGGCTGGGGAAAGTTGTTTTGGTTGAGGTAGCTTTCGGTCATCCACAGAAGCTCCATCACCGAGCCGAAGCTCTCTCCCTGCGGAAAGCCTGCCGTGTAGAGTCTTCCGCTGAGGACTCCTCTTTCGCAGGAGTCTACGCAAACGAGCACCGTTCGGTGCAGGTCTGTTTTTACTTCATACATACACGGCCTCCTTTCCTTGAAGCGGCGCTTTGGTTTTTCTGAGATAATTATATCGGTCGGGAGGCTACAGAATCGGTTACTTTTTAAAAAACTTTCTTCATTTTCGAAAAATTTTTTGTTTTTTTTCCGTCCGACCCTTCCCGCCCCGCTCTCTCAAAGCGGCGCTTTGGTCTTTCTGAGGTAATTATATCACCCGAAGGCTACAAAATCGGTTACTTTTTAAAAAACCTTCTTCATTTTCAAAAAATTTTTGTCTTCCCCTCCCGTACACTGCCGTTATATATAATATGTAGGAGGGCTTAAAGATGTCCTTCCCCTCAAGGCACAACTTTGTTGTTGACCCGTATCCGTTTTAATGGTACAATTAGACTGCAGATACACCGTCCGCCTTTCCGAAAGCCCCGACCTTTCGGAGCCGTGGGTATTTACCCCCGAGCAGATAGCGTCCATCCGTGATATTCTTTTAGAGGACTGAAAAGGAGAAGATTATGAAACAAAAAACCAAGCTCTCTCGCAGGTTCTGGACCGCACTCGTCCTTTTCGGACTGATGGGACAGATAGCCTGGGTCGTGGAAAATATGTACCTCAACGTCTTTATGTATAAGATGTTCAACGCCTCCGCCGCCGACATTTCGGCAATGGTGGCGGCAAGCGCCGTCGCCGCCACGCTGACGACGGTGTTTATAGGCGCACTCTCGGACAGGATAGGAAGGCGCAAGGTCTTTATCTGCGGCGGATATATCCTCTGGGGTCTTTCGATATTTGCCTTCTCCCTTCTGCGGGTGGAGCTGCTTGAGAGACTCTTTCCTGCGGTGTCGGGTGCGGCTCTCGGCATCACGCTGACCATCGTTTTCGACTGTGTTATGACCTTTTTCGGCTCGTCGGCAAACGATGCGGCCTACAACGCCTGGCTTACCGACAGTACCGACGGAACCAACCGAGGCAGTGCCGAGGGTATAAATTCCATGATGCCGCTGGTCGCCATCCTTGCGGTGTTCGGCGGCTTTATGGCCTTCGACCTTGACAGGTCCGACAGCTGGACGGTCATATTCACCGTCATCGGTGCCCTCACCCTTGCAATCGGCGTTGCGGGCATATTCATCATCAAGGAGCCCCAGACTTCCCCCTCGGGAAACGGGTATTTCAGCGACCTTATCTACGGCTTTCGCCCCTCGACGGTCAGGCAAAACCCTGCGTTTTATCTTTATCTGCTTGCATTTATAATCTTTAATATCTCCATCCAGATATTTATGCCCTACCTCATTATATACTACGAGGCCTCCCTTGGGATGTCCGACTACGTCCTTATAATGGCGCCTGCGATCATACTTGCCTCGGTCTTTACCGCCCTTTGGGGCAAGGTCTACGACCGACGGGGCTTTGGGCTTGCGGTATGGGTCTCGCTTGGCGCTCTGGCGGCGGGCTACGGCATCCTCTTTGTATTCAAGGCCACCCTGCCTGTCTTTATCGGCTCACTTTTGATGATGTGCGGCTACCTTGCGGGTATGGCGGTGTTCGGCGCAAGGATACGTGACCTCACCCCCGAGGGCAAGGCGGGCAGGCTTCAGGGTGCGAGAATATTCTCCCAGGTGCTCATTCCCGGCGTCGTCGGCCCCTTTATCGGGAAGAGCGTCCTTGCAAACGCCGAAAGGATCGTCGGAAACGACGGCACCGAGTCCTTCGTGCCAAACGCAAACATCTTTCTTGCGGCGGCGGTGCCGATAGTCATCCTGGCGGCAGTACTGCTTTTGTCGGGCAAAAGGAGAGGAAAATGACCGAGCTTAAAACACCCTTTGAACAAAACGCCCTCGGCGCATGGGATGTCCATCCCGACCCACAGTTCAGGCGCAAGAGCTTTATTTCGCTCTGCGGAGAGTGGGAGCTGTCGGTCAGAAAGGACGGCGACGAGACCTACCTTGGAAGGATACTTGTCCCCTATCCCCCCGAATCACGGCTTTCGGGGATAGGAAGAGCCCTTGAAAAGGGCGAAAAATACCTCTACCGCAGAAGCTTTTCCCTTGAGGGAGAGAATCTTGGGGAGAGGGTGATACTTCACTTTGGCGGGGTCGACCAGATAGCCGAGGTCAGCCTCAACGGCAGACCCGTCGGCTCTCACGAGGGGGGCTATCTCCCCTTTGAATTCGACGTCACCGAGCTTCTGCGCTCGGGCGAGAACCGCCTTGAGGTGACCGTCACCGACGAGCTCGACCGCGACCTTGCATGGGGCAAGCAGCGGCGCAGGCGCGGCGGAATGTGGTACACCCCCGTAAGCGGCATCTGGCAGTCGGTATGGCTCGAGGGTCTGCCCAAAAACCATTTCCGCTCGGTTAAGATCACCCCCGACCTTTCGGGGATCGCTCTTGAGGTCTGCGGCGGTGAGAACGAAAAGACGGTGACCCTTGCAGACGGACGTGTCTACCGCTTCAAGGGCGAAAAGACCTATATCGCCATCGACTCTCCGAGGCTTTGGAGCCCCGAGTCCCCCTATCTCTACGACTTTACCCTGAGCGACGGGTGCGACGAGGTGGAGTCCTACTTCGCCCTTCGGACCGTCTCGGTCGAAAAGAGAAACGGAAGGAGGGTCATCTGCCTCAACGGCGAGCCCTACTTCTTCCACGGGCTGCTCGACCAGGGCTACTTCCCCGACGGTATCTACACCCCCGCCACCCCAGAAGCGCTCGAAAACGACGTTTTGCAGATGAAGGCGCTGGGCTTCAATATGCTCCGCAAGCATATAAAGATAGAGCACAAGCTCTTTTACTACTACTGCGACAGGCACGGTATGGCGGTGTTTCAGGACATGGTAAACAGCGGAGGCTACAGCTTCCTTGTCGACACCGCCCTGCCCACGGTGGGGCTTAAGAGGGGCATCTCCCACCGAGCCTCCCCCCGCCGCCGTGAGATGTTTAAGCGTGACTCGGAGCAGACCCTATCCTACCTCTACAACCACCCTTCGGTGGTCTGCTATACCGTCTTTAACGAGGGCTGGGGACAGTTCGATGCCGACGGCAACTACCTCCGTCTCAAGGCGCTCGACCCTTCACGGGTGTGGGATGCGACCTCGGGCTGGTTTCACGGCCGCCACAGCGATGTCCAAAGCGAGCACGTCTACTTCAAAAAGCTCAATTTGAAGTCGGACGGACGCCGTCCCCTCCTTCTTTCGGAGTTCGGCGGCTACTCCTACAAGGTCGAGGGGCATTCCTTTAACCTTGATAAGACCTACGGCTACCGTTTTTTTGCCGACCGTGAGGAGTTTTGCTCGGCTCTCGAGGCTCTCTACCTTGACCAGGTCGTGGAAATGATCGGGCGTGGGCTCTGCGGGGCGGTCTATACCCAGGTAAGCGACGTCGAGGACGAGACAAACGGCCTGCTGACCTACGACAGGCAGGTCCTCAAGGTCGACCCGGAGCGTATGCTCCGCATCGCCGACAGAATAAAAAAGACGTTTTACAAAACGTGGGCGTAGCGGAGGAAATAATGTAAAAGGAAGGATGCTTTCGCATCCTTCCTTGTTTTTGTGCAGAGGTGTTGTGGATTGCCGTGTCGCTTTGCGAAATGCAGGCTCTCTCTGTCCCTAATTTCCGCAATCAGTGACCGCAGTTTATAGTTTTTTCTTCTTAAAGATCGGCTCATCCTTGGAGCAGAGCCGGGAATGGCTCGGGCATAGCGATATGAGCACCACGGCGAATATCTATAGCCTCCTTGATGCTCTGACAAAAGCAGACACCGGCGCGGCGATGAGTAAGGCGTTGGGGTGAGAGTATAAGAAAAGGGCTGACCACGAAGTCAGCCCCTTGTGCTATTCGATAAATTGGAATTGGGTTAATTCACATTTGTAGCGGATAACCGTTTCACCGTCATAAATTTCAGAGAATTCTGTAATACTAAAATTGTTTTTCTGATAAAAACCGACGGCATCATTATCCGTTTCAGCATATACAGACAAT
>JAFXIT010000035.1 GCA_017532825.1 Clostridia bacterium | reverse complement strand
TTTTTAGTTTTATTCGTCGCAAGCGACGAGTGGTATTGCGCCGAGAGCGCAGTGATATTGCTTCGCAGTGATATTTTTGCCGAAGGCAAAAGTGATATTGCGGCGTGAAGGTTGACATAAGACAAAAAATTTCTCGGAGGGTGTTGACAGCATACATATATCCATATTATAATAGAGGTGCGGAAGTTCCGCAAATATAACAAAACGGAGGTAAAGACCGATGAAAACAACCAAAAAAGTCCTGCAGATCCTGCTCCCCCTTGTCTTGCTTTTATGCGTATTTGCCTCCTGCGGGAGCGGTAGTTCCGCAAAAGCGGAATCTACGACCACCGAGCCTCCGTTTGTCGACCTTGTGAAAACGGAGGGCGACTGGCTGGATATCGTCGGCGATTACGATTCCGCCGTGCGAATGTATTTCGGCGTACAGCTCTCGGCCTCGCTTGAAGGTGCGATGTTTCGTGCAAAGGCACACCACGGGGGTCTGTTTGTCGGTGAGGACGGAAGCCCCGTCTCCGAGCTTGAGTTTGCATCGGGTGACGTCCTTAACTGGCACAGGGGCGAGTGGTACGGCGATGAGACCTTCGTCGACCTGATAGCACTTAAGGACGGCAACACCGTAGGCTATGCCACGGTCGTCATCCGTGACAGTGCGATGGTGGAATTTGCCGTTACCAAGCAGGGCGACGGATACGTTGCCGAGGTGGTCGAATGTGTGAACTTCTCCTTTGCGGACGGGAAATACACGGAGGTATCTTCGGCGCAGATAGAAGCCGAGCTTGCACGCTCACACGCCTTGACGCCGAGTATGCCGCTGGTAAACCTCTACTACGAGGGCACGGGCTTTCGGACCTGGAATATACTTGCGGGCTCTACCTCGCTGCAGCAGGTGCGCCTGACCTTCTTGGGTGAGGACCTGCGCTTTTATGTGCGTGCCGACGGCGGCGAGCTTTACGACGTTGCAGACGGCGAAGGCTGGGGATGGACCGGCGAGGGTGTCGGTGAAAAGGAATACCTGTCGGGCTCTACCGTCGTATGGCGGGGAAACAGCGAGCTTATCTTTGACAGACAGACCCAGCAGCCCTGCAACCATCCTGCCTATATCGAGGTAACGGCGTTTAAGGGCGAGGATATCGTCGGCTACGGCCTTGTAAAGATGAGTGCCGACGAAGCCTCTCCCCATAGGGCATCTATCGTTGCCTGTGAGGAGCTTTCAAGCCCCATCACCCAAGCCGAGCTTGAGGGTATATTTGCGGGCTTAAAGGGATGATTGGGACGGCGTTTTCCTAAAACCGTAGAATAAAAGGGCGTTTTGCGGAAGCAGGACGCCCTTTTTTTAAAATTTACCCTCCAAAGAAGGCTGTTTTGCTTGTAATAGGGTGGAAAGTTTGGTATAATTCGGTATGAGGTGAACTGTGTGGAAAAAAAGCTTAACAGAATCGTCTCCCCGATGATAATATTCTGCTTTATTGCAATGGTCGGCTTTACCGTATCTGCCTTTGCACTAAAGCAGTGGTACCTTGCCGCAGGCGAACTTTTCGTCACGGCAGTGCTGGGGCTTGTATACATCCTCCGCCGCCGCAGGCGTGTATCCGAGATACGCCGCCTCGTGGGGCTGATGAGCCAGAATTTTGACATTGCCGTCAACGATACCATTGCCGAGATGCCCCTTCCCATCGTAATGCTCAGGGTCGACGGCGGAGAGCTGGTATGGTGCAACAAGAGCTTTACCGAGCTTACCGGTGTCGGCGGCGACTACTACGGCAGTACCATAACCTCGGTAGTCCCCGATTTCGATATGAAGTGGATAGTTTCGGGTGCCGACCGTTCCCCCGCCTACGTGAGGGTCGGCGAGCGGTTTTTCGACCTTGAGGCACGTACCGTCCTTCCTGCAAAGGAGGAGGCCTCCTTCTTTGCCGTGCTTTACTGGACCGAGAAGACCGAGGAGGTCATCCTCCGCACCAAGGCAGACGACGACCGACGTGTCGTGGCACAGATACTCTGCGACAACTACGAGGAGCTTATAAAGGCGGTCTCGGAGGCCGAAAAGGGCTCTATGATGGCCGAGCTTGACGGGCTTCTCAGAGAGTGGGCAGCCCGTACCGACGGTCTGCTTACCCGTGTCGAGAGGGACAGATACCTCTTTTTTATGAACGAAAAGGGTCTGCGCCACTATACCGAGCAGAAGTTTGCCATTCTTGAGGCGGTAAAGAAGATAGTCGGACCCAATGGGATGCCGATGACCGTCTCCATCGGTATCGGCCGTGACGGTCAGACCCTGGAGGAGACCTCGAGATTTGCCGACCTCGCCCTTGAAATGGCACTTTCCAGGGGCGGAGACCAGACGGTAATAAAGAACCGCCTCAACTTCGAGTTCTTCGGCGGTCTTACCAAGGAGATAGAAAAGCGCACCCGTGTCAAGACACGCCTTATGGCAGGCGCCCTCAAGGGTCTGCTTGCCGAAAGCTCGACGGTCTACGTCATGGGCCACCGCATTGCCGACCTTGACAGCCTCGGCTCGGCGGCGGGTATGGTCTGTGCCGCAAGGGCGATGGGCAAGAAGGCACGCATCGTCATCAACCGAAACTACTCAAATGCAGGCGCAATGATAGCCATGCTTGAGGAAAATCCCCTCTATGCCGACGTCTTTGTAAACGGCGAGCAGGCGATGGTGGATATAGACATAAACTCCCTGCTTGTGGAGGTGGATACCAACCGAGCAAGCTACGTCGAGGATAAGTCGCTGCTTGAATCCTTCAACCGAGTGGTCGTTATCGACCATCACCGCCGTGTCGCCGACTATATCCAGAATGCGGCACTGAACATCCACGAGCCTGCGGCATCGTCGGTCTGTGAGCTGATAGCCGAGATGCTTGAATATATGGTCGACAGCTCTGCGATACTTCGCACCGAGGCCTCGGCCATGCTTGCGGGTATATTCCTCGATACCAAGAGCTTTACCCTTAAGACCGGAAGCCGTACCTTCGAGGCCGCCGCCTTCCTGAGGCGTGCGGGTGCCGACGGCGTGGAGGTCAAGAGGCTCTTCCAAAACGACCTTGACAACTATATCCAGCGTGTCGAGATAGTAAAACGGGTCAGCTTTGTAAACGGCAGATACGCCATCGCCCTCTCCGACAAGCCCGTCGACCGTGCCGTTGCGGCGCAGGCGGCAGACGATCTGATGAACATCACCGGCGTTGCGGGGTCGTTTGTGCTGTTCCCCTTTGAGGACACCGTGAGCATTTCGGCGAGGTCGCTTGGACGTATAAACGTCCAGATAATCATGGAGCGTCTGGGCGGCGGCGGACATTTTACCACCGCAGGCGCACAGCTCAAGGGCAAGAGCCTTAACGAGGCGGCAAGTATGCTCATGGATGCAATAACCCTTTATTCATACGAGTACGAGCAAAACCGAGAGGAATGATCGGAGGTAAAACTTATGCGTTTCAGAGACCAAAGCAAGCTCAAGGCGATCACCTTCAGCTACGACGACGGCACCACCCAGGACATCCAGCTTATCGAGCTGCTCAACAAGTACGGGCTTAAGGCGACCTTCAACCTCAATTCGGGGCTGATGGGCAGGTACGATATTCTGAATCTGAACGGGAAAAAGGTCTCCCACTACAAGATTGCCGAGAAGGACGTCAAGAGGGTCTACGAGGGCCACGAGGTCGCCGTCCACACCGTCAACCACGCCATGCTTCCCCAGTGCGACGATGAGACGGTCATCTATCAGGTCGAGCAGGACCGACTTGCTCTTTCGGATATCGTCGGCTACGAGGTCGTCGGTATGGCCTACTCCTGCGGCGGCGAGAACAACGACGACCGTGTGGCAAAGATCATCCGCGAGAACACCGGTGTCAAGTATGCAAGAGGCTTCAGAAACACCGATTCCTTCGCACCCCAGGATAATCTCTTCCGTTTCCTGCCAAACGCCCACCACCTCGACGTTAACAGGGTGATGACCCTTGCAAAGAGGTTTTTTGAGACCGAGACCGACACCCATCAGGTCTTTTATATCTGGGGTCACGCCTTTGAGCTCGATATCGCAAGCGAAAACTGGGTAAAGCTCGAGGAGCTTTTTAAATTCCTTGCAAACCGTGACGACGTATTCTACGGCACAAATACCGAGTGCCTGCTGTAAAGAAAAATACCCCCGAAAGCCAAACGGCCTTCGGGGGTTCTTTTTTTGTTTAGATCTCGGGGATCTCGAGGGTTATCTCGTGACCGAGCTTTGCCGAGCGGACGATACCGTCGATGATGGCCTGGTTGCGGATGATCTGCCAGGTGGGGATAGCACCGGGGGTGCCGTTGCGGATGGCTTCGATGAAGGTACCGATCTTGCGCTCCCAAAGGTCGACCTTGGAGTCAATGACGGGGACCTTGTACTCGATGCTCTTGCCTGCGACCTGCTTATAGACGGTCATGGGGCCGCCGATGGAGCCGTTCCAGCAGTCGGTCGAGGGGATACGCAGACCGCCCTTGGTACCGATGATGAGTGTGTCTCCCGGAGTGTCGACGTGGAGGGCCCAGGAGATACGGAAGTCGAGGATGATGCCGTCCTCCAGACGTACAAGACCGCCTGCAAACTCGTCAACGCCGAACTTTTCGGTCATTTCCTTGGCCTGGGCCTCGGTCATATCGTAGCGCCAGTACTCGGGGTCCTTTGCAAGGACATTGGTGGAGAAGCCGGAGACCGAGAGGGGCTTGGGATAGCCGATGGCGTTGAGGACCATATCAAGGGAGTAGCAGCCGATGTCGCCCAGAGCGCCGACGCCTGCGGTACCGTCCTCGATGAAGGTGGTGCCGCCGTAGCCTGCGGGGATGCCGTGACGGCGGCCGCCGCCGGTCTGGATGTAGTAGATCTTGCCCAGCTCGCCCGAGGAAACGATCTTCTTGATCATCTGCATATTGGGGTCAAAACGGGGCTGGAAGCCGATGGAGAGGATCTTGCCCGATTCCTTTTCGGCCCTTGCCATCTCGAGAGCTTCCTCGAGGGTGACGGACATAGGCTTTTCGCAGATGACGTTGATACCCTTTTTCAGAGCCATGATGGTCGGCTCGGCGTGCTGACGGTTGTAGGTGCAAACCGAAACTGCGTCGAGCTGCTCGTTTTCAAGCAGTTCCTTGTGGGAGGGGTAGCACCTTGCCTGGGTCAGACCGTAACGGTCGCGGTAGGCCTCGGCCTTGCCGGGGACGATATCAGCAAGTGCCACGATCTCGACGTCGCTGCGGTTAAGGTAGGTTCTGGTGTGAGCGTTGGAAATGCCGCCGGTACCGATGATACCGATCTTGAGCTTTTCTGCCATGTGTATCACCTCATAAATATATTTCGGGGGTTCGATCTTGATTTAAAATTTGACCTGCGCCAGCACGGGGTGATGGTCGGAGGGGAATTCGCCCTCGACCTGCTCGTTGCATACCCTGCACCAGACCGCCTCGGCGCCGTTCTTGGTAAAGACGTAGTCTATAATTATT
Source organism: Clostridia bacterium (assembly GCA_017532825.1). Taxonomy (GTDB): domain Bacteria; phylum Bacillota; class Clostridia; order Oscillospirales; family QAMX01; genus RGIG6452. The sequence goes on along the minus strand of JAFXIT010000035.1, from coordinate 1,270 downwards.
GCGGCGTTTCCAAAGGAGGTAAAGGTAAAGGGACGGTCGTCTCCCAAAAGCCTGCCCGAATCGACAAGGCCCGACTCGGAGACGATCCTGTAGCAGTTTGAGTCGGGGGAGGTGTTGAAGTCGCCCGTAAGGACTACGGGCAGGTCGTAGGTGTTTATAAAGTCGGCAAGCACCGCCGCCTGGAGGTCTCTTGCCTCCTCGCTGCGGTGGTCAAGGTGGGTGTTTACCGCAAGAAGCTTGCTTCCGTCCGCCTTGCAGGAGAGAACGGCGTAGGTAAAGATACGGTTTAGGCTCGACTGGGGGAATTTAGAGACGGTAAGAGGGGTGTCGGAAAGCCAGCGTGTACCGCTTTCGACGAGGTCAAAGACCTCTTTTTTGTAGTAGATGGGGTTAGCCTCGCCCGTTTCACCGTCACGCCTCTGGAGGATGCAGCCGTAGTCACGGGAAAGGATGGGGTCTGCGGGGAATTCCTCGTTGAAGGCTCTGTCCAGCTCCTGAATGCCGAGAATGTCGGGGGAGTAGGAGTGGATAAGACGGCGGACCTTCTCGCTTCGCTCGGGTCTCTGTCCTCCCACCCAGATGTTAAAGCTCATTACCTTTACCGTTGCCATACCTGATCCTCCTTTATTTGTCGTTGTAGAGTACACTTCCGTCCGAAAGTCTGACCCAGGTGCGGAAGCTGCCGTCGGAACGGAGGGAGATCATACGGCAGCCGGGCAGGAAGCCGGGCTTGAGATATCCGCTTCTGGGGATACCGCCGATGCGTTCCTCGTCGTAACAGCAGGCCCTGCCGTAGGCAAGCAGGACACCGTCCTTGTAGCCTGCCCAGTCGTTGACGTGGTCGTGACCGACGAAGACGGCTTTCCCGTCGCCCTTTTCCTTGATGGCATCGAAAAATCCGGTGTTTATATCCTGGGCGGCGACGCTTTCGAGCATGACGCCCTCGGCCTGTCCGCTTTCGTACATTCCAAGGTACTCTCTGAGGGGGACGTGGAAGAAGAACATTGCGGGGACGGAGTCCCTTCCGGTCTGCTCGGCAAACAGGTCACGGCGGTTGCGGTACCAGTCTATCTGGTCGGGGTAGAGCCGCAGGGGATCCTTGCGGCCGTCGTGTGTATCAAGGAAGTAAAGCAGCCACAGCGGCTTTCTCTCGGAGTCGATAAGTCCGATGACGTAGTTGCCGTACCCGCTGACCTCGGCAAGGCCGTGGCGGTAGAGACAGAACTCGGTGTTATAGAGTATGGGCTCGAGGACCTCGTAGCCCGGCCCG
>JAFXIT010000034.1 GCA_017532825.1 Clostridia bacterium | reverse complement strand
TCGACGTTGTTCTCACCGATACCGCCGGTGAACACGATAACGTCGGTACCGCCCATAGCGGCGGCGTAGGAGCCGATATATTTCTTTACCGAGTAGGTAAACATCTTCAGAGCCAGAGCGGCCTGCTCGTTGCCCTCACTTGCGGCTGCGGTCAGGTCACGGAAGTCGCTGGATATCTCGCTTATGCCAAGCACGCCAGACTTCTTGTTGAGCATGGTGACGAGCTCGGAGGCCGACATACCCTCGTTGTCGCCGAGGAAGCCGAGGATGGCGGGGTCGATGGCGCCCGAACGGGTTCCCATGGGTACGCCGTCAAGGGGGGTAAGACCCATGGAGGTGTCAACGCACTTTCCACCCTCTACTGCGGCAAGGGAGGAGCCGTTTCCGAGATGGCAGGTAATGACCCTGATATCCTCGGGCTTCTTGCCAAGCAGCTCGGCGGCACGGGCGGAAACGTAGCGGTGGGAGGTGCCGTGGAAGCCGTAGCGGCGGATGGAGTACTTGCGGTAGTATTCATAGGGAATGGCGTACATAAAGGCGTAGGGGGGCATGGTCTGATGGAAGGCGGTGTCAAACACAGCTACCTGAGGAACGTCCTCACCCATGACCTCACGGCAGGCACGGATGCCAAGCAGGTTTGCGGGGTTGTGGAGGGGGCCCAGAGGAATGCACTCCTCGATCGCGGCCTCGACAGAGGGGGTAACCAGGACGGAGCCGGAGAACTTCTGGCCGCCGTGGAGGACACGGTGTCCGACAGCGTCGATATCCTTCATGGAGGAAACGACGCCGTATTCCTTATCGGTAAGCTTATCGGTAAGGATGCGGATGGCATCGGCGTGGGTCTTCATATCGATAACGGTCTCGATCTCCTTGCCGCCGACCTTATGGATGTTACGGCCTCCGGAGATACCGATCCTTTCGCACAGGCCCTTGGCCAGTACGTTTTTGCTGTCCATGTCGAAAAGCTGGTACTTCAAGGACGAGCTTCCGGCGTTTATAACGAGTATAAGCATGTTTTTATCCTTCCTTCTCCCCTGACATCACTTGCAATGCAAATAAAAAGGGTGTAAAATATATTTGTTATCCTTATTATGATATACCTTTTCCTCGGATTTTTCAAGTGGTAATCTGATTTTTTCATCTTACAGACAAAAAGGGGGCGACAGGTCTGTCAGTCATTGGTATAATCGCCGAATATAATCCCCTCCACAACGGACACCTCTACCATATAGAGGTTACAAAAAAGGCTTTTCCCGACTGCAGGATAGTCTGCGTTATGAGCGGCAACTTTACCCAGCGTGGTGAGCCCGCCATTATCTGCAAGCATTCCCGTGCAAGGCAGGCCGTTGCCGCAGGGGCCGAGCTGGTCTTCGAGCTTCCCGTATGCTACGCTCTCGGCCCTGCCGAGGTCTTTGCAGACGCCGCCACCGCCATTCTCGAGGCTACGGGTACTGTCGACACCCTCTCCTTCGGGAGCGAATGCGGAGATGTCGAGCTTCTTACCTCCGCCGCTCTTACCTTGGGCTCGGAGGAGGCCTTTGAAAAGGGGCTTGAAAGCGGTCTTTCCTACCCGCAGGCACGCTCCGCCGCACTCCCTGCCGAGCTTGCAGAGGTCTTGTCTACCCCAAACAATCTCCTCGGCGCAGAGTATATCCGTGCCCTGCGCTCTCACGGCTCGGACATGGAGGTCTTTACGGTCAAACGCCGTGGCTCGGGACACGATGAGCCGGGGCTTTCCGGCTTCTCCTCCGCATCCGCCATACGCTCGGCCGTACTGTCATCCGACACCCTTCCAAGCGAGGCCCTGCCCGAGTTTACACGGCTTGAAATGTCCGCCGAGGCCGCCGCAGGCCGCTTTCCCGTCGATCCCGATGCTCTTGAGCCTGCAATACTTGCCCGCCTCCGCACCGTCTCCCCTTCCGAGCTTGCAGAGGTCGCCGAGGTCTCGGAGGGGCTCGAAAACCGCATAGCCTCCTGCGCAAGATCGGCCTGCGACCTTGAAGGCTTTATAAACGCCGTCAAGACCCGCCGCTACACCCGTGCAAGGATAGGCCGCATAGCGATGCAGGCAGTGCTTGGTATAACAAAGGAGCTTCAGCACACCCCCGTCCCCTACCTGCGGCTTCTTGCCGCATCCGACTCGGGGCGGACGCTGTTAAACGAAATATCACAAAGCTCCTCCCTGCCGCTGATAACCAAGCCGGCGGCGGTCAAAAGCCTTTCACCTGCCGCTGTGGCCGTAGCAAACGCCGAGGCTCGGGCCGACGATATCTATTCCCTGCTCTACCCGTCAGTCTCCCAGCGCACGGGCGGCAGCTTTTACACCGTCTCGCCCTCAATACGTTAAACATGAAACATCCCCCCGTCCAAAAACGGGGGGATATTTTCTGCCGTGAGATACCTCTGTCAGCTAAAGGCGCACACCCCAGACGCAAAGAGGCGTCTTCTGTGAGGGGACGGTGAGCTTACCTTTGCCGATAATCTCCTCCATCAGCATCGCCGATACGTCCAGGCGATGGTGTATCTTGGCGATATCCGCACATTGTGCCCTTACGGCCTTTGGAACGTGGTCTCGCAGAATGCACTCTGCCTTATCGGACATAGCTATCATGCATTCCGCAACGGTCTCGGTCAACGGCCGCAGCAGGACAAGAAGCTGCTTGTATACCTGCTCCGAAAACACGGGAAAGTTTGCACTTAAAACTCCGTCACGGTAAAAAACGAATCCGTTTTCAACCAGATACGGTATGGTCTGGTTCTCCACGTCGGCAATCTTACCAAGCACTGCATCGCACATTGCCTCTGCCTTTTCCGAGAATCGGGAATGGTCGTAGATCTGGCTTTTGGCAATGACACGATAGTTTTCTGCCGAAAACCAGGCCGTCCGTGCCTTGTTTTTTGTCTCCATCGTGATGCCGTTGAAGTGGCGGTTTGCACAATCGTTGTCGTGGCCGAACAACCATCCGTTGCCGCCCAGGGCAAGCTTGTTAGGCGGTCCGAGTGGAGAGCGTTCGTCCGCCAGATCGTAGGCGTTTACCATTGCGATATTTAGCAGTGCGAAGAGCAGTCGGTTGTCATCGTAATCATTCCCCTGAAAATCAAGCTCCCGGACCGAGGGTAACAGCGACTTTGCCGTCTCAAACACCGAGTCGGCTATCTGTGAAACAGCTTTAGCAATGTTTCTTTCAAATTCGGTCTCATAATCATCGGTAAGGATGACGAGGTTTGTCTGATATTTATTTCCAATCTTTGCAAGCACCCCTGCCTTTTGGAGCATCTCAAGCTCGTCCTCAAGGTAAGGCATCGCCACTCCGAGCTCCATTGACAGTTCCTCGGCCGTCATCGGCAGGTGATATGCCGCCAGCATGATCGAGCCCGGAAGTTTTCTTCTAAACAAATCGTCGTATCTGTTACGGTCTCCCCAGAAGTTTAATCTAAACGTTCCGGGATTATAGCTTTTTTCACCCAAGGTTCTTGTCATTCCTATTCCTTCCTTCAAAAGCTTGCGTGTTTTGAAAAGATGATACTTAACCATCTCCACGCTTATGTTTTGTTGTTTTGCTATGAGGGAACAGCTTTTATTTTCCACGTAGTATGCAACGCAGACCTCGCGGTGGATCTTTGTAAGCAACGACAGCTCACGCCTGAGAAGATAGATTTCCTTGTCACCGTCTTCTCCGGCGAGATATTCATTCTCGGTGGAAGCCTCAAGCAACGTCTGTGCGTCAAGCTCCTCTGCTCCTGCCTGCGCCTTCTCCCTGCGGATAAACCTGCGGAATGTATTCTCGGCTATTCTCCAGGCAAAGCCCCAGAACGCCGCATCATCCCTTAGCCTTTGGGCAGAGGCAAGTATCTCGCATACAATCTCCGAGGTCAGATCATCCACCTTATCCTTGTCGCACAGACGGCCAAAGGCATAGCCGTATATTGCCGTAAGATTTTTCGATATAAGCTCTGCGGCAGCTGTCCGTGTCATAAACCTTGTCCCCCGTATTTTGAAAGCTTTCGTATATATAGTGTCGGAACGCCAAAACGGTTAAACCTTTCTGATAAAAAATTTTTATACTATAACACTGCCGTAAGATAACGGCGGTGTTATAGTATACGTCACTTCCATATACTCGGGTCTATTTTTCTGCCCTTGAAGTAGACCTCACGGTCTTTAGGGCCTATCTCACGCATTACCCGACAGGGGTTGCCGACGGCTACGACGTTGGCAGGAAGATCATGTGTGACAACACTTCCTGCACCGATGACGGTATTATCGCCCACGGTCACACCCGGAAGTATTATTGCTCCTGCGCCGATCCAACAGTTTTTGCCGATACGTATCTCGGCGTTATACTGATAACCCTGTTCCCTCAGCTCCGGCAGAACGGGATGACCTCCCGTGGCAATGATGACGTTTGGAGCGATCATGGTATAATCCCCGATGTATATGTGGGTATCGTCAACGAGGGTAAGGTTGAAATTGGCATAGACATTCTTGCCCAGGTGGACGTGATGCCCTCCCCAGTTTGCATGAAGCGGCGGCTCTATATAACAGCCCTCCCCTATCTCGGCAAACATCTGCTTGAGCAGGCTACAGCGTTTTTTGAGCTCAGAGGGCCTTGTGGCGTTGTACTCATACTGAAGCTCAAGGCAAGCCGACTGCGCTGCCATGATCCCGTCGTCTCCGGGCAGATAAAGCTCTCCCGAGTGAAGCTTATCCATCATATTCATCTTTATCTCTCCTATTTTGTCAGTACCCTTATCCAGCGGAAACGGTTGACCTTCACCACGGCAACAAAGCACTTGAGTATCTGGTCGGACTTAAGGCAGGCAAAGGTCACTGCAGGTGGAAATCCGAATATGAAGGCCGACAGTGCCGAGGCGGGTATTACGATCATCCATTGGAATATGATGTCGTTAAACAGGACAAATTTCGTCTCGCCGCCGCCCGAAACGATACCCGTAAGGGCAGGCATCTGGTAGCAGGAGCCGATTATGGTCACGCAGAGGATGAGTATAAATGTATTTGACATCGCTGCGGTATCGCCCGAAACACCGTAGATACCGATGATGGGCTTTCTTGCGGCAAAGAGCGCAAGGCTGCTTAAGATGCCCACGCACAAAAAAAGTATCTGCAGGGTCTTTGCATAGGTCTTTGCATCCTCCTGTCTGCCCTCGCCGACGGTCTTTCCGATCACGACGCCGACTGCCGAGGCAAGTCCCGACGAGACGACTATGATGACCTGGAAGATGGTCGTGGCTATGCTGTTTGAGGATATGACCATCTGTCCAAGTCTGCCGAGTATCGCCGTCTGGACGGACATGGCAATGCCCCAGGAGGTGTTTGAAAGGACGATGGGAAGTCCCGATCTTACAAAATCTCGCAGGTATCCTGCGCTTACGGAGAATATATCGAGGATGCGAAGGCGGAGCTTTTTGTCGATACAGAAGGTGTACACCCCCACTACTGCCAGCTCGAACACACGGGATATAAGGGTGGCGATTGCCGCACCCTCGATGCCCATGGCATCAAAGCCGAGGTGGCCGTAGATCAGTGCGTAGTTGAGGGTAACGTTTACTACCAGTGCCCCTATCGAGACGTAAAAGCCGATGTTTACCGTCTCGACCGCACGAAGCGCTCCTATGAGGATGTTTGTAATACCGAAAACGACGTAGGACCAGACCATTATGCGGAGGTATTTCATACCCTCGGCAATGACCTCGGCGTCGTTGGTCAACAGCCCCAGAGCCTCCCGAGGCCAAAACATGGCAAAGAGCATCAACGCAAGGGTCATTCCTATGCCTATCAGAAAGGCCGCCGAGGTAAGCTTTTTTATCGGCTGTATATCCTTTTTGCCCCAGTACTGCGAGGCAATGACCACAAGTCCCCCTGCCGCACCGGTGACTATCATCTGCAGAAGAAACTGTATCTGGTTGCATATCGCCACGGCGCTCAGCGACAGCTCCGACCAACGTCCGATCATTATGTTGTCGGCAAGGTTGACGCTGAACACCACGAGGTTTTGTACCGCTATCACCCCTGCAAGGGAGAAAAGACTCTTGTAAAATTTCTTATCCCGTGAAATTATCGCCATACGAATATCCCCTTTTTCTCAGTCAGTCGTAATTATACCACACCCGAGCCGCCAAATATATAGTCAAAGCGACAGATTGCGGTCTTTTTTTGCAAAAAATAATTTCACCGATAGTATTGACATTCCCTTATAAGTGTGTTATACTTTATAGGCTTTCAGCAGAAAGCTCCATATCGCGGGGTAGAGCAGTTCGGTAGCTCGTCGGGCTCATAACCCGGAGGTCGTGTGGTTCAAATCCCGCCCCCGCAACCATTAGAAAAACAGCATCCCTTTTAGGGGTGCTGTTTTTCTGTTATTACAGCGGGATTTGAAGACGCGGTAGCCAATGACAGCCTGAATGGCTGTCAGATCCGCGGCAGGCCGTTTCCGCAGAAACGGCAAATCCCGCCCCCGCAACCATTAGAAAAACAGCATCCCTTATAGGGGTGCTGTTTTTTCTATTATTACTGCGGGATTTGAAGAC
>JAFXIT010000033.1 GCA_017532825.1 Clostridia bacterium | reverse complement strand
GCGGCAACGACCCCCATACCGCCCAGAGATCCTGCCTACAACGTAGGCGAGATACGCATCGGTGACGTCAGCCTGAGCGAATATAAGGTCGTGCTTCCCGAAAACCCCTCGGAAAGCGTTGCCTACGCCGCAGATGAGTTTATCAAGTATATCGCCCTTGCCACCGGCAAGACCCTTGAAAAGGCTTCCTCTGCCGATAAGGCGATATATATCGGCTGTCATCCCGACGAGGCTCTGGGTGAGGACGGCTTTGATATCAAGGTCGACGGAGACGATCTGATCATCTCGGGCTACGGCTCCAGAGGCACCCTTTACGGTGTATATACCTTCCTTGAGGAGTACATCGGCTGGCGGTGGCTTGACCACGATTACGAGATAGTCAAGGTAAGCGACTTTATACAGATACCGCTCGATACGAACGACCGCCAGATCCCCGTGTTTTGGCTGAGACAGAGCTTCTGGAACAGCATAAACAACTACCCCGAATACGCCGTCAAGATGAAGTGTAACCAGCTGACGTCCTGGACCTCGGATAAGCTCGGCGGAGCCATAGAGTACACCGGCGGACTGGGACACACCCTCAACACGCTCATTCCCATAAGCGAGTACTACGACGAGCATCCTGAGTATTTTCAGTGGGACGGACGTTCGCTCGACGGTTGGGGAAATCCCAAGAACCAGCCCTGTCTTTCAAACCCCGAGGTGTACGAGATAGTTCTCGCAAACGTGAGGAAGATACTTGAGCAGAACCCCGATGCAAGGATAGTCTCGATCACCCAAAACGACAACACCTGCTACTGCACCTGTGCAAATTGCTATGCAATAGATGCGGAGGAGGAAAGCCACGCCGGTACGCTGATCCGCTTTGTCAACGCCATTGCCCGGGACATTGCGGAGGACTACCCAAATGTCATGATAGACACCTTCGCTTATCAATACAGCCGTACCACGCCAAAAATCACCCGCCCCGAAGAAAACGTACAGATACGCCTGTGCTCGATAGAGTGCTGTTTCGGGCATCCTCTTGACGATCCCGACTGCAGGAAAAACCGTGCATTTATGGAGGATCTCGAGAGTTGGTCGAAAGTGTGCGACAATCTTGCGATATGGGACTATACGACCAACTTCGAGAACTACTGTTCTCTCTTTCCCAACCTTGATGCCATATACTCCAATGTCAGTATTTTTGCCGACCACAACGCCAAAAATGTCATGGAGCAGGGTACCTACAACAGCATCGGCGGCGAGTTCGGACAGCTCAAGGCCTACGTTCTTGCAAAGCTGCTTTGGGATCCGTATATGACCAAAGAGGAGTTCGACTACCACGTCGCCGACTTTCTTGAGGGATACTACGGTCCGGGCTGGGAGATAACCAAGGAAGTGCTTGACCTTGCGGCGGAGGGCCTTGAAAAACAGGGCGCACACCTGCCGATATTCATTACCCTGCCCTGCTACGATATCGATCCGGAGACCATAACCCGTATCAAGGACGAATGGGCGGATGCACGCGAGCTTGCCCTCAATGATGCCCAAAGGCTCCACTTCGACCGAAGCTACGTTTCCATACTTATGGCCGAGGCCGCATACTACCAATACTACATGATGTTTGACAGAAGCTATACCGAAAAGTCCCTCGACGTCATAGAAGAGGCAATGGCGCTTTCAAAGGCGCTCGGTATCCGCCACTGTGAGACAAAGGATGAGTATCAGTGGGGCAGAAAGTGACCGGACGGTAAAAAAGTCCGCAGAGATGACGATTCTCTGCGGACTTTTTGATTTGCCGGCGAATAATTGCAAATAAATACTTGACTCAATGTTTTAAGTGTGGTATAGTTGAATAAATTAATAAAATCGGCTGTATGAAGAGAGGTTGGTCAGATGAAAAAACTTATCTCTGTAACACTAATCCTTGCGATGCTTTTGGCAGGCTGCGGCAAGAAAGCGCCTGCTGAGACGACTGCGTCGACTCCTGCTTCCACTGCTGTATCCACCACCGCCGATACCACCGTGGCAACGACCCCCATACCTCCCAGAGACCCTGCCTACAACGTAGGGGAGATCCGCATCGGCGACGTAAGTCTGACCGAGTACAAGGTAGTACTTCCTTCCGATGCTGACACGAATACGGTATTTGCCTCGGATGAGCTTATCAAATATATTGCGCTTGCCACGGGCAAGACCCTTGAAAAGGCTGAGTCTGCCGACAAGGCGATATACGTCGGTTGTCACCCCGACGAGGCACTGGGTGAGGACGGCTTTGACATCAAGGTTGAGGGCGACGATCTCATCATCTCGGGATACAGCTCAAGGGGCACACTCTACGGAGTGTACACCTTCCTTGAAGAGTACATCGGCTGGAGATGGCTTGACTACGACTATGAGATAGTCAAGGTAAACGACTTTATTCAAATACCCCTTGACACCAACGACCGTCAGGTGCCGAAGATCTGGCTGCGGACGACCGACTGGTACGGCGTGTCCGGAGATTTTGCAAACAAGCTCAAGATAAGCACAAGCGGTGCGATTTATGCTGGTGGCTACGCCAGCCACACATTTACCTATCTTATACCGATAGAAGAATATTGGGACGAGCATCCCGAATACTTCTCCTGGAACGGCTGGGTACGCGATGAGGCGGGAAACCCCAAGGATTGGCAGCCCTGTCTTACAAACCCGGAGGTCTATGAGATAGTGCTTGCCGCGGTCAGAAAGCTTCTTGAGCAAAATCCAAACGCCAAGATAATCTCGGTCACTCAAAATGATAACACCGGCAGCTACTGTATCTGCGAGAACTGCCAAAAGTCCGACATTGAGGAGGGCAGCCCTGCCGGGACCCTGCTCCGCTTTGTCAACGCCATTGCCAGGGACGTTGCAGAGGACTATCCGAACGTGCTGGTAGACACCTTTGCCTACACCTACACCCGAACACCGCCGCTGATAACCAAGCCTGAGGAGAATGTGCAGATACGCCTGTGCTCAATAGAGTGTTGCTTTAAGCACGCCTTGGACGACCCGGATTGCAACATCAACAGACGTTTTATGGATGATTTTGAGAAATGGGCGGAGATGTCAAACCACGTTGCGATCTGGGACTACACCACCAACTTCGATAATTACTGTGCGCTTTTCCCCAATATCGACATTCTCGATAATAACGTACGCCTGTTTTCAAGCTTTGGGGTGGACAACGTCTTCGAGGAGGGCAATCCCTCAAGCGTCAGCGGAGAGTTCGGCGCACTGAGAAGCTATATGTTCGGAAAACTGCTGTGGGATCCCGATATGACCGAGGAAGAATACTCTGCTCATATCAATGACTTCCTTGAATGCTACTACGGCCCCGGTTGGCAGACGGTGAGAAAACTGCTTGACGACCTTACCGTCAAGGCCCTTGATCAGGCGGGTCATGTTCACACCATCGGAAAGGGCGACTACTATCCATACAACGGATTTGAGCTGGACGACATTGAAAAGATCAAAACCGATTGGGCGGCGGCAAGAGAGCTTGCCACCGACGATGCGCAGCGACTCCATTTGGACAGAAGCTATATTTCGGTTCTCATGGCCGAGGTTGCCTATTATTACTACAATATGACAATAGATCGTACCTATGTGCAAAAATATAACGACCTGCTTGTCTACGTGGGAGCTCTCGCCACCGAGCTGGGCATATCTCCGAAGATAGGCCAGTCCCAATGGTAATGAAAAGTCCGCAGAGATGACGATTCTCTGCGGACTTTTTGATTTGCCGGCGAATAATTGCAAATAAACACTTGAACGAATGTTTTGAATATGATATAATAATGTGAATTACTCTGACAGGAGGCCGATAACGTGGAGGAACTTACGGGCAGAAAAAAGGAAATATACGATTTTATCGTCCAGACGCTCAACACCAATTCGGTGCCGCCGTCCATAAGGGAGATCTGTGCGGCAGTCGGTCTGAAATCCCCCTCTTCGGTGCATCTGTACCTAAGCGAGCTTAAAAACGAGGGATATATACAGATGGATCAGCGCAAGATGCGTACCATCAGCATCCATCCTCAGGCATCGGGTATGGCTGTGAGGGTGCCGGTGATAGGAAAGATACACGCAGGCGCACCCATGCTTGCCGTCGAGGAGGTCTCGCAGTACGTCTATTACGAGACCCATGATAAAAACAGCCGCTTTGCGGCGCTCTCGGTCGTCGGCGACTCGATGATCGGAGCGGGCATAAGCGACGGTGATACCGTCATAGTCAAGCTGGGCACCGTCCCTGCAAACGGAGATATCGTGGCCGCCGTCATCGGCGACGAGGCCACCGTCAAGAGATGGATAGACGACGGTGAGAGGGTGGTCCTTCACCCCGAAAATCCCGCCTATGAGGATATCGACGGCTCGGACTGCCGTGTTATAGGCGTGGCGTGTGCCCTTTACAGGGAGCTTTAAGGCGGAAGGGTCTTTGAGATGGGAAGTATAGAGCTCGACCGACAGAGCTACAGATACCTGCTTGATCTGGTATACGTCGGAAACTGGATACTCAATTCCACACGTGGCAACGACCGCATAGAGGAGTATGACCGTGTGGAGAGCCTGATATATTCTCTCTGCGAAAAATTCGGACTTTCCGAGCTTGCCGAGGATGTGGCAGGGGAGATAGTTCCCTCGGAGAGATACGCCATGGGCGGTATACACGAGGCTATTTGCGACTATGAGGACTCGGTGTTTTACGATATCCTTGCCCAGGAGCTTGCAAGACGCGACCTTGCGGGGCTTGACGTCGACGGCATCGACAGCGCCGTGCTGGAGCTTAAGGTAGCGCAGTACATGGAAGAATTTGCCGGACACGGTCTGGAAAATATATCTGTTAGGGGATTTTAGCTGTGAACGAGGGTGAAGCACCCAAAAAAAGGGTGTCGGAGGAATATCCGATACTGCTTATGAAAACGGGATACCTGCAGGTCGGCCTTTTATTTGCAGCCGTCGTGGCTCTGCTGGCTGTGGCACACTACACCGAAGCGATGTGCTTTGGTGCTGTTGCGGTGCTGTCGCTTTTGGTCCGCCACCTCTGCGAAAAGGGACAGTGTGACCGTCTGGGCTGTACGGCCGAGCGCCTGTTGACCGCCGAGGCGTGCGTTCTGGAGGGAGAAAAATACAAAAACGGTCTTCTTGTTCCCTCATTTATCCGTGTGATGCCCATTGCCGTGGCGGTGATAGGTGCAGCGGTCGCCGCAATATGGGGCTTTGCCGAGGGAAGAGAGGCAGCCGATACTATTGCCACGGCGGCGGTATGTATCGCATCGGGAGCCTCGGTAGGTGTTGCGCCGGTAATAGGTGCGGGCATAAATGCGGGAATTACCGGTCTGCGCCAGAGAAATATTGACTTTTCAGAGCTTGAAAAGTTCGGAGAGATAAGCTGCTGTGACACTCTTGCGGCAGACAAGTCGCTTTTCTACGGCACCAAGGGCGCCGAGATAAGGGAGTTTTACGTAGACGGCGAGCTGAAAAAGATAACCGAGCTGAAAATGATCGACCACCTGCCCCTCGTTACGGGATTTTATATGTGTGATGACGGCTCCTTCGGAAGCGCCTGCGGAATACGCGGGAGCATAGGGGAGAGCCTTATGAGACAGCTCAGAGCATCGCCCGACGATCAGAAGCGCTTTTCACGTATACATCTTATAGAGCGTACACCCTACAGCGATGAAAGGGGATATGCATCGGCGACCTATTCCTCTCTGGATGGGGTGCTGAGCTCCACGGTGGGCATTCCCGAAGCCATACTGCCTCTTACCGAGCGTATCTGTCGTGGCGGCATTATACAGGACCTGACCGAAGCCGATCGCAAAAGGATAGTCTCCCTTCTTCGCCGTGAATACCAGAACGGCCGCCGTGCGGCAATGCTTGCGGCGGGGCTTCCCGACGAGGGCGGACTGGCACTGGTAGGCTTTATATTCCTTGCGACCTCCCTTTCCACCGAGTCTGCCATGGCACTCTCCGAGCTGTCTGCGGCGGGCATCCGCACCGTCCTCGTAAGCGATATGAACGAGGAGAGCGCCTTTGCCGAGGCAAAGTCCATCGGTGCGGCCTGGGATATAAGCCAGGTAATAACCGGCCCCAGACTTGACAATTTCCGTGAGGAGAGCATACGCCGTGCGATTCCCTCCCTGAGGCTTGCCGCCGAGATGGGACAGAGACACCGCCCCGTGCTCATCTCCGAGCTTGAGCAGTCGGGAAGACGGGTCATCGCCGCCTCACGTGACAGCGAGGACTCGCTTCTGTCGACCGATTCGGCAATAAATATAAGCGGCGGCGAGGGCGGACGGGCCTGCGACGGCGTTATACGTCAGTGCAAGGTGTCCGATATTGCTACGACCGTGCGTATTTCGAGGACGATATGCAGCTCGGTGCTCCGTGCAGTGGCCGCCATGCTTGCATTCCCGACCGCAGTTGCTCTGTTTCTGACTATGTCGGTATCGGCAGGAGTGGGACTGATGCTTCCCGCACCTGCAATAGCCTTGATAATGGGAATTCTTCCCCTCTGCCAGGGCTTCTTCATAGCCATCCCTGCAAAGGAATTAAACCCCTCCATATCACCAAGCGTGACCAAACGGACCGCATCCGACGGCAGCGGATACCTGCTCTGGAGCGCGATCGTACCCTTCTACGCCGCCATTGCATCAATGATCGTCTGCCAGAGCGCAGGCGAGAGCTCGGTGGAGGCAGGCGGGTGTGCGGCATTTCTGACGATGGTGCTTATACTTCTTGTGTCCGGACTTGTCTCGAAGGTATGGGGCGGCTCGCTGTTCAAGACCGATAATTACGGCGGACGGGGAATATTGGTGCTTACCTTCCTTGTTATGGCGTTGTTTGTATTCCTTACGAGGCTTTCCGGCTTTAACTCCCTTATGGGCTTTGAAGCCTTTGATTACGAGGTCTACCTCTCTGTGGGACTGTTTGCGGTAATGCCTGCGGTGGTATATCAGGCGGCAGTCAGCGGAGCGGCCATCCGAAGGGGAAAAAACCGTGGAAATTGAGATAAAGCTTGATGCTTCGGAGGTCTCCGAGGAGAGTGTGTTTGCTCTGTTTGGCATAACCGAGGTCAAAGAAAAAACTATGTCGGCGGTCTATTACGACGATGCCGAGGGCACGCTCGAGAAAAACGGTATCGCACTTCGTCTGCGACGTGAAAACGGAGAGGGAATCGTGACCCTCAAGAGGCGTATGCACAATGCAGAGGGCTTTTCACGTCGGGGCGAATGGGAATGCCCCGCAGACGATATTGCCTCCGGACTTGCCGGTATAGATACCGAGGATGAAGGAACAAACGGTATCGTCCGCTCGGCGGCCCAAAGAGGACTTGTTCCCATCGCACAGATGGACTTTACCAGAAAATACGCAGCCTTGAAGCTTGACGGGAGCGAGATCGAGCTTGCCTTTGACAGAGGGCTCTTTAACCGAAGGACCCCGTTTTGCGAGACCGAGCTTGAGCTCAAAAGCGGGACCGAGGAGGTCCTTACTTCGGCCGCAGAGCGGCTGGAGGGAGAGCTTGGAATGAAGCCTCAGCCGCTGTCCAAGCTTGCCCGTGCACTGAGAGAGTGATAGAAATGATTACAGTAAAACAGCTTGCTTCGGCGATGGAGCAGACGGTGCTTCGTCCCGAGACTACCGATGCCATATTAAAGGAGTGCTGCCAGATCGCAAAGAGCTGGGATATTGCCGCTCTTTGTGTGCGTCCCTGCGACATCGTGGAGGCAAAAAGGCTCCTTCACGGCTCGGACGTTAAGACCTGTGCTACCATTGCCTTTCCACACGGCGGTGCGAAGACCAACATAAAGGTCGCCGCCGCTGCCGACGCCCTGGAGGACGGTGCCGACGAGATAGAGCTTATGCCCAATATCGGAAGCCTTACCTCGGGCAACTTTACCGAGTTTGAACGTGACATAAAGGCCGTAAGCCTTGTGACCTACCGCCAAAACAAGCCCCTTAGGGTCATTCTTGAGACCTGCTATCTTTCAAAGCAGCTCATTGCCGAGGGCTGCCGCATCTGTCTGAGCGCGGGGGCTGACTACGTCGTGACCTCGACGGGCTACGGAATAGCCGGAGCCAATGCGGAGGACGTCGCTCTGATGAAGGCGACGCTTGCGGATGAAAACGTAAAGATAAAGGCCTCCGGCGGCATAAAGACCCTTGATTCCGCCCTTGAGATGCTCGGTGCGGGTGGATCGAGGATAGGCACCGGATTTGTAAAGACGATACTTGAAGAGGCCTCCGCGCGTCAGCGTGAGGGCGTGCTTGATATAGTGAGGAGATAAAAATGATAACCATACCAAAAGGTACAAAGGACGTTCTGCCCGACAAAAGCGCAAAATGGCGCTACGTAGAGGATACCCTCCGCCGTACGGCAAGGGATTTCGGCTTTAAGGAGATAAGATTTCCGACCTTTGAGCACACCGAGCTCTTTCTCAGAGGTGTCGGTGACACTACCGACGTGGTGCAAAAGGAGATGTACACCTTTGAGGATAAGGGCGGTCGCTCGATAACCCTCCGTCCCGAGGGAACGGCCTCGGTGGTACGCAGTGTCGTCGAGAACGGACTCTACGCAGGCGTCCTTCCCCTGAAGGTCTACTATATAGCCCCCAACTTCAGATACGAAAAGCCCCAGGCGGGCCGTCTCAGAGAGCATCATCAGTTCGGCGTGGAGTACTTCGGTGCTTCGAGCTACACCGCCGACGCCGAGGTCATCGGCCTTGCCGATACCTTCCTGCGCCGCCTCGGTATAAACAATATAAGCGTATCGATAAACTCCATCGGCTGTCCTACCTGCCGCAAGGCCTACAACGCCGCCCTTAAGGAGTACTTTGCGGGACACCTCGGGGAGATGTGCGAGACCTGTAAGGACCGCTTTGAGAGAAATCCCCTGAGACTTCTTGACTGCAAGGAGGCCCACTGCGGCGAGATAGCAAAGTCCGCACCCCACACCGTCGACTACCTCTGCGATGACTGCAAGGCACACTTTGACGGACTCAAGCGCACCCTTGAGCTTACAGGTATAGACTATACCGTAGACACGAGGATAGTCAGAGGTCTCGACTATTACAGCCGTACCGTCTTTGAGTTCGTATCCAAGGACATCGGCGCCCAGGCGACCGTCTGCGGCGGCGGAAGATACGACGGTCTTGTCAAGACCCTCGGAGGACCCGAACTTGCCGGTCTGGGCTTCGGAAGCGGTATAGAAAGGCTTCTGATGGTCATGGATGCCCTGGGTATCGAAACTCCCTGCGACGACCGCCCCGATATATTCGTTGCGGGAGCGGGAGCGGAGTCGGAGGATACCCTACGCAGGCTGGTATGGGGTCTGCGCCGTGTGGGAGTCGCCGCCGAGGCGGATACCACGGGACGGTCCCTCAAGGCCCAGATGAAATACGCCGACAAGCTCGGCGCAAGGTATACCCTGATAATCGGTGCGACCGAAATAGAGAACGGAAGCGCCATGATAAAGAATATGTCGACAGGCGAGCAGACCCAAGCGGAGCTTACTCCCGAGGCGGTAGCCGCAGTCGTAGCAGATAGGAGCGACAGATAAATGTCAGAAGGAATGAACGGAATCAAGCGTACCCACCGCTGTGCCGAGCTTTCGGCCGTAAACGCCGGTGAAACAGTTACCCTTTGCGGATGGGTTCAGAGAAGAAGAGACCTCGGCGGTCTTATGTTTCTTACCCTGCGTGACCGCAGCGGCGTAGTGCAGTGCGTATTCAACAGCGAGACCGACCCCGAGCTTGCCGACAAGGCCTCCGCACTCCGCTCGGAGTACACCGTCGCCGTCATAGGCGATGTCGCCCTCAGAGGCGAAAAGGACCGCAATCCCGATATGGCTACGGGCGATATCGAGGTCATTGCCAAGGAGCTCCGTGTTTTCTCCAAGGCCGATACCACCCCCTTTGAGATAGTCGAAAACTCCTCGGTCAACGACGTCCTCAGGCTAAAATACCGCTATCTTGACCTCCGCCGTCCCGATATGCAGAGGATAATCGCCATGCGCCACCGTATAACCCAGGTGACCAGAAGGTTCTTCGACGGAGAGGGCTTCTACGAGATAGAGACCCCCATGCTCACCAAGTCCACCCCCGAGGGCGCAAGAGACTACCTCGTGCCCAGCCGTGTCTTCCCCGGCAAATTCTTTGCCCTTCCCCAGTCCCCCCAGCAGTATAAGCAGCTTCTCATGCTTGCGGGCTTTGACCGCTACTTCCAGATAACCCGCTGCATGCGTGACGAGGACCTCCGTGCCGACCGTCAGCCCGAGTTTACCCAGATCGACCTTGAGATGTCCTTTGTCGACCGTGACGACGTGCTGGAGACCGTCGAAAAATATATGCACACCCTCTTTAAAGAGGTGCTCGACGTAGAGATCCCCCTGCCCATACCCCGTATGAGCTGGGACGAGGCTATGAGCAGATACGGCTCGGACAAGCCCGACCTCCGCTTCGGATATGAGATATGCGACCTTTCCGATGCCGTCCGCGGCTGCGGCTTTAAGGTCTTTGACGGCGCTCTGGAGCAGGGCGGAAGCGTCAGAGGTATCAACATCGAAAACGGTGCCAAGCTCTCCCGCAAGGAGATAGATGCACTGGGCGAGTACGTCAAGACCTACCGTGCAAAGGGTCTTGCATGGGCAAAGCTCTCTCCCGAGGGACACACCTCCTCCTTTGCAAAGTTTGTCTCGGAGGACTGCCTCAAGGATGTCTACTCCAAGCTCGGTGCCAAGGACGGCGACCTCGTGCTGATAATCGCCGACGCCGACAACCGTACCGTGCTTGACGCTCTGGGCGCTCTCAGATGCGAGTGTGCAAGAAAAATGGGCACCATCGAGGACGGCTTCAGGTTCCTCTGGGTGGTCGACTTCCCGCTGTTTGAGTACAGCGCCGAGGAGGACAGATACGTCGCCATGCACCATCCCTTTACCGCCCCCAACGATGAGGACGTCGACCTGATAGAGACCGACCCCGGCAAGGCTCACGCCAAGGCCTACGATATGGTCCTTAACGGCTACGAGCTCGGCGGCGGATCGATAAGAATACACTCAAGCGAGCTTCAGGAGAGGATGTTCAGGGCTCTGGGTCTTTCCGACGAGACCATACAGACAAGGTTTGGACACCTCGTCGAGGCCTTCAAGTACGGTGCACCTCCCCACGGAGGACTTGCCTTCGGCCTTGACCGCATCGTTATGCTCATGGCGGGCAGAGACAATCTGCGTGATGTTATCGCATTCCCCAAGGTGCAGAACTCCTCCGAGCTTATGATGGCTTCGCCCGACACCGTCGACCAAAAGCAGCTTAGTGAGCTTCACATAGCCTGCATCGAGGAAAACGAGTGATATTTTGCGAATAATTTAACAATCGGTTAACAAAATACTTCGCTTATATGGTATAATTAATCTGCGCCGCAAAGGGTGCAGGTAATGTGAAAGGATGGAAGGTCGAATGATTGAGGTAAATAACCTTGTAAAGCATTTCGGCAACAAACACGCCGTTGACGGTATATCCTTCAAGGTCGAGGAAGGCGAGATAGTAGGCTTTCTCGGGCCCAACGGTGCAGGCAAAAGCACCACGATGAATATGATCACCGGCTATATCTCCGCTACCTCGGGAAGCGCAAAGATAAACGGCATAGATATTCTTGAGGACCCCATTGCCGCCAAGCGGCATATCGGTTATCTCCCCGAACAGCCTCCGCTGTATATGGATATGACGGTAAACGAATATCTCGACTTCAAGTGCGACCTCAACAAGGTAAAGGACAAGCGCAAGAAGCACATCGACGAGATCTGCGAGCTTACCGGTCTTACCGGCGTCTACAAGAGAATGATAAAGAACCTCTCCAAGGGCTATAAGCAGCGTGTCGGCCTCGCCCAGGCGCTCATAGGAAACCCCGAGGTGCTCATTCTCGACGAGCCGACGGTCGGCCTTGACCCCATCCAGATAATCGAGATCAGAAACCTGATAAAGGACCTTGGTAAGAAGCGCACCGTTATCCTCTCCAGCCACATCCTCTCGGAGGTACAGGCTATATGCGAGAGAATGATAGTTATCAACAGCGGTAAGATCGTTGCCGACGATACTCCCGAGAACCTCCAGTACGAGATCGACATTGACCGCAAGCTTGCCCTGCGTATTGCAGGCTCGCCAGACAAGGTCGAAGCGGTGCTCAAGCGCATACCCGATATGCAGACGGTACAGTTCATGGGTGAGAAGGAAGCCGGAGCCTGCGACTTTATCGTCGAGCCCCGCGGCAGGATAGACATAAGAAAGCCGCTGTTTAACGCCCTTGCCCAGGCAGGCTGTCCGATACTGCTTATGTCCCCGGTCAGTGCGACCCTCGAGGAGATATTTATCAAGCTTACCTCCGCCAAGGTCGGCGGAAGAAAGGAGTAAGCCGATGTTTGCAATATTCAAAAGAGAGCTCCGCTCTTTCTATACCACCCCCATTGGCTTTGTGTTCAGCGGAATAGTCATCCTTCTGATGAACGTTGGATTTTACGTTATGAACGTCAGCGTCAACGAGTCGGACGTAAAGCCGCTGTTTAACCTCCTTCTTATCGGACTTGCCTTTATAGTGCCGATACTGACCATGAGACTTCTCAGTGAGGACAAAAAGCTCAAGACCGACCAGCTTCTTCTGACCGCACCCATCACCGTTACCGACGTCGTCATGGGTAAGTTCCTTGCGGCCCTTGCAGTTTTCGTTATATCCCTTGTGGGTACCTTCCTTATCCCGCTGGTGCTTGCCATATACAGCGTAAGCGAGCCCTGGGCGATAGTGGGCAACTACTTTGCCATCATCTCGGCGGCAAGCTGCTTTATCGCGATCGGACTGTTTATCTCCTCGCTTACCGAAAGCCAGCTGGTAGCCTCCATCCTTTCCTGGGCAGTGCTTATCGGTATGCTCTTTATCGATATGGTCGTAGCCACGAGCGAGATACTGATATTCAAGGTCATCATCGGTTGGGTGTCGGTATTCAGCCGCTTCTCCAACTTCACCTACGGTTTGTTCGACCTTTCGAGCATCGTTTACTATCTCAGCGTGACGCTTATATTTATCTTCCTTACGGTACGTATGGTAGATAAGCGCCGCTACGCATAAGGGGGAGGAAGTAAAATGGCAGTTAAGAAAAACACCAAAAAGCCCCCGCTGCTTCAGAAGATCAAGGAGCTTTTCACCGTTAAAAACAAGACCGGCCTTAAGTACGGCTCCATGGCACTGGTCCTCACGGTCATATTCGTTGCCGCAGTGATACTGCTCAACGTCGTGGTGGGACTTCTCTCCGACCGCTTTGCCCTCCGTCTGGATATGACGAGCGACCAGAGATATGCAATATCCAAGGAGACAAAGAACCTCCTTAAGGATATGGATTTCGAATGCGATATAGTCGTTTTTGCCACCGAAAGCAGCTACCGTGAGCTTACCTACGGCTATGAGCTGGCAGAGACCCTTTACCGCTACACCGCCTATTCGGCAGGCAAGGTCAGCCTTGAATTCGTAGACCCCCTCAAAAACCCCGACTATGTCAACCGCTACTCCTCCGAGATAGACCTTCGTGAGGGCGACATCATAGTTGCCACCGAGGAAAGATTTGAACACATCCCCTTTGAGGACCAGTACTGGTGGTACGACACGGCCCACAGCTACGTCGTAGGTACCTCCATTGAGCGCAGAGTGACCATGGCCATTGCCGACCTCTCGGTCTCCAAGGAGGAAATGCCTGTTGCGGCAGTGCTTATCAGCAAGGAGACCGTTATCTCCGAGGAGCTGTTGAGACTTCTTGCGGACAATAACTACTCGGTAGTGGGCATTGACCTCGCAGTCGACGAGATCCCCGAGAACACCTCGCTTCTTGTCATCAACGCACCCGGACAGGACTTCACCGACTACGAGATAAACAAGATCGAGACCTATCTTCTTGCTCACAACGATATGATGATATCGTTGGGATATAACAAGCCGGTGCTTCCCAACCTCGAGCTGTTCCTGAAGGAGTGGGGTATTGAGTACGGCAACGGTATCGTGCTTGATGCAAAGTACCGTGCAGAGGGCGCATATTATGCTCCCGCCACCTATCCTTCCTCCGAGAATACCGATTTTGCCGCAATTACAGAGGGCATTTCTAACAACCAGTACATTATAATGCCCTATTCCAGACCCATGCAGACCACATGGATGAACAATACCGAGGGAGTCAAGACCATTACCCCCCTCCTTACCACCTCCGATGTGGCCTACGTAAAATACAAGGATACCGACGCCCAGGGAACTCTCGGTGTTCTTGAAAAGGTCGACGGAGACGGCGAAGGCCCCTTCATTGCCGCCGCACTGATGAACTATATGCAGTACGAGGGCAGAAACGAGGTCGAGACCAATATCATCTTCCTTTCCTCGCCCTACCTCTTCTCGGACGATCTTGTCAATGCGGGAAGCTACGGTAATATGCGCTTTATAAACAACGTCCTCAGCGAGCTCAACCCCCTGAGCATGTCGGTATCGGTCCAGAACAAGACCTTTGACGACCCCGAGCTTGCAGTTATAGGCAACACCCTCAGCGTTATCCTCTTCTTCCTTATCGCCATTCCTGCAGTGTGCCTGTTTATGGGCGTGTTTGTCTGGTACAGGAGGAAGAACCGCTGATGAAAAAGCAACAGAGGATAATTGTTATTGCGGCCATTGCCCTCGTGGCGGTCGTTGCAGCCTACTTTATCATATCTGCCCTCCTTCCCAAGCCGGAGGAGGAAGAGGACTCGAAGCTTTACGTTCACCGCAAGCAGAGAGGATACTATAACCTGGTGAAGGTAGACTATCCGGGTGATGACGGTTATACCTACGTTATAGCCGCCTACACCGGCGATGAAGGTCTTGAATATACCTTTGCCGACAACGGAATATACGACGGCTACCGTTACAGCCAGACGATGATGGCAACCGCACTTGACAAGCTCATCGCCATTGAGGCAAACGAGGTCGTTCAGACCGGAGTATCCGCTGACGATCTTTCCAAGTACGGCCTTGATGCCGAGAATGCCGTCAGGGTAAACGGCCAGCGGATAAACGCTGAAGGCGATACCGAGGCAAGTATGGTATACCTCATCGGCGGATACAATACTGTGACCTCCACCTATTACGTTATGATGGAGGGTGAGGAAAAGGTCTATTCTGCCGCAGCAGCGTCGGTAGTAACCTTTGTCAACGGCGCAAAGTATTTCCGCAGCACGGATATAATCCCCACCATCGGCGAGGACTACTCCAACCTGTCAAGCATTACCTGGACTAAGCCCCAGGCCGACGGCGGAGAGACCATCCGTCTGGAGCTTATCGACCCGGATGAGGAAACGGTCGAGGGTGAGCTGATATACACCACCTGCCGTATGACCGCTCCCTATACCGCCTACGTCAACGATGAGATCCTTTTTGACTACATTACCGGCCCGATAATCAGCGCAATGGTCCTCCAGGTCGTCACCGACGATCCTACCGACGAACAGCTGGAGTCCTACGGCCTGCTTGATCCCTATATCTATACACTTGAGAGCACCAACAAGAAGATAACCCTCAAGGTCGGTACCGTCGGCGGCAGCTCGACCAGATACGTTATGCCCGAGGGCGAGAACAGCGTCTACCTGCTCATGGCCAACATGGACGGACTTGCGCTTAAGCCCGAGGACTT
The DNA here is from genome assembly GCA_017532825.1 of Clostridia bacterium. Classification (GTDB taxonomy): domain Bacteria; phylum Bacillota; class Clostridia; order Oscillospirales; family QAMX01; genus RGIG6452. The sequence continues at coordinate 10,451 of JAFXIT010000033.1, read as the reverse complement.
CCGAAGCAACCTCGTATGGCTCCACAATATAAGGGACGTATCGAAGATCGACTTTACCACTCCGTCGGGTCAGTACGAGTACCTTATCGATGATACGACCGATAATACGACCGGCACGGGTGCATTCGTCGGCGTCCTCAACGGCAAGTATATAAAGGACGAGGATCTCGGAAGAGACCTGTTTATCTCGGCTATCTCCCTGCAGTACATCGATTCCGATGCCACCGCAATTGCCGAGACAACACCCTCCTACGTTATCAAGGTGACCTACAGATCGGGCTACAATGCCAGCATCAGCCTCTACAAGGTCAACAGCCGCCAGTACGCCGTGGTGTTCGGTGACGGACTGCCGGGCGATGAGCTGACCTGTGTCGGCGTTGCTTCGGTAAGAAACATCGATACACAGATCCAGCTGGTCCTCAACGAAAAGTAAAGAAAAAAGACCTCCGCAGAATACTGCGGAGGTCTTTTTGCAGATGAGAAAAACGCTTCCGCAGATATACTGCGGAAGCGTTTGACTTTATTCTTCTATGGCGGCCTTCTTTGATGTTATGGCATAGATGATCTCGGGGTCGAACTTGGGACGGCGGTCGTAGGTGTAAAGACCGTTGACCTCCTGCTCGACGTCGGTCAGCTGGGTGTAGCACAGTCCGCACATAAGCGGATCGTCAAGAAGTGCGGTGGTAAGCCCCCTGTAGCGTTCGATAAACTCCTCGCCGCTCTTGGGTGCCTCACCGTAGCCCCAACCGGTGTTTTCCTCAAGTGTCCAGCGTATGCCGCCGTATTCACTGCAGAAATAGGGGATCTCGGGATCGTAGGTCCAACCGCGGTTGTGGTTAATGTGGGGGATCTTGTCGGGATCGCCGAGGTTGTCGTAGTGGTGGATAAACATCTCGGGATTCTGCTCGTAGTCGTGGCAGTCGTAAATGTCGGTAAAGCCGGTATGTATCCAGCCGCTGGAATCGATGACGGGACGGGTGGGATCGTAAAGCTTGGTCTGAGCGCAGACAGCTATGACAACGTCGTCGTTTTGGTTGCCGCTTGTCTCGTTGAAGGGACACCAACCCACGATGCAGGGGTGGCTGTAATCCCGCTCGACGCTTTCCATCCACTCGGGGAGGTAGCTTAACAGCCCTGCGGCCTGACTGTCGTCAAAGCCCCAGTTGCCGTGCTCGCCCCAGCAGATGTAGCCCATGCGGTCGGCGTGGTAGAGGAATCTCGGCTCAAATATCTTCTGGTGGAGTCTGGCGCCGTTGAAGCCCATCGAGACCGAGCGGACGATATCCATCCTCAGCTCGTCGTCGGTGGGTGCGGTGTAGATGCCGTCGGGATAGAAGCCCTGGTCGAGAATGAGGCGCTGGAATACGGGCTTGCCGTTGATGAGCACCTTTCGTCCGTCAATGGCGATGCTGCGCATGCCGAAGTAGCTCTTGACGCTGTCGATCTCCCTGCCGTCACGCACAAGTACAAGCTCAAGATCGTAAAGCTTGGCGTTGAGCACCTCCCAAAGCTGCAGAGGGGTCTCAAGGGGAATGGAGAAGGATGCGGTGTTCCAGGTGGCGTTTGCCTCTGCGGTACCGACAACGGCCGAATCAAAGGATGCCTTTGCCTTTACGCTCAGACCGACGGTCGAGCCTGCAAGCTTGAGGCTGACGTCGAGCTTGGCGTTTGCAACGTCGGGGGTGAGGTGTATTGCCGAAATGTAGCTTTCGGGAACGAATTCCAGCCATACCGTCTGCCAGATGCCGGTGGTACGGGTGTAGGAGCAGTCGTGAGAGTGGTACTCGGTCGACTGCTTACCGGAGGGCTGAATGCCAGAACGGGTGTTGTCCTCGGCGCAGAGGGTGATGACGTTGTCGCCTTCGGTGACAAGCCTCGTGATGTCAAGGGCAAAGGGGGTATAGCCGCCGCGATGCTTGCCTGCGGGCTTGGCGTTGACCCATACCTCGGCAAAGTAGTCTACCGCTCCGAAGTGAAGCAGTACACGTCCCGAAAGCTCTTCTTTGGAAAGGGTCACGGTCTTTTTATACCATACTGCGGCCATAAAGTCCTTGTACTCTACGCCCGAGAGCCTGCTTTCGGGGCAGAAGGGTACGGTGATCCTGCCCGAAAGGCTGTCTGCCTGGATGAGCCCTCTGTCACGGCCGGTAACGCCGTGGTCGATCTCAAAGTCCCAGCTGCCGTTGAGGTTGCGCCAGCTTTCACGAACCATCTGTGGACGGGGATATTCTGCTCTGGGTATCATAATTCATCCTCCTAATACTGCTAACCGAGCTCGGGAGCGTCGGTAAATTCAATCGTGGGTCGGGTATAGCCGTCCGATTCGAAGACGATGACCTCGTTGTCGCCCTCACGAAGGAAGGGTGCGGGGAGGAAAAGTGTCTTTTGCGGACCTGCAGGATTCCAATATCGACCGAGATTGATGCCGTTGACCGTAACAAAGCCCTTTGTAAAGCCGTCTAACCTTATAAAGGTGTCGCAGGGAGTTCCGTCGATACGGAGGTTTCCCTTGAGAAATACGGGTGCGGAGACCTTCCCGACGGGGGAGAAGGAAAGACTGCTCAGATCCTTGAACTCAAGGGCTCTCATCTCCCAACCAAAGAGCTGCTGCTGTCCAAAGCAGCAACCGCGCAGTCCCTTGCGGTCAAAGAGCTTTCTACCGTAGTTGACCCGTCCGAGGTTTTCAACGAGAATGTCGAGGTGGATGGTCTGTCCCTTTTCAAGCTCGACCGAGATCTCGGGGGTCTCTCTGTCACGCAGGAAACAGCCCCTATATTCTCTGTCAATGTAGACTAACGCTCTGTCGTGCATTTCGTCGAAACGGAGGGGGAGCTTTTCCTGCGGACCGGTTACCTCGCAGGAGTAAAGGGTATAGCCGTAGCTCTGCCCGATGGCCTCGCTCCAGAGCGGAGCGGCAACCGATACGGGGGAGGAGAGGGCGTCAAGCCCTGCAAACAGCGAAGCCTCCTGTGTCAGCTCTAAACGGCCGTAGGCAGCCTTTTTCGTGTTTTTGACGGTCACGGGCGGGAGCTTTCCAAATCTCTTTTCCACCTCGGCACGGAGATCGTACCACATCGGGGTGAGGTCGCCCGCCTCGGAAAGGGGAGCGCTGTAGTCGTAGCTCGTAATAGTCGGCTGATAGAATTTGTCGTAGTTTGCGCCGTTCATAAAGCCGAAGTTGGTGCCGCCGTGGAACATATAGATGTTCACCGAGCCGCCGAAGTCGAGAATTCTTGCAAGATTGTCTGCGACGCTGCGGCTGTCACGGACGTGGTGCTCTTCAAACCAGTGATCAAACCCACCGCTGTAAAATTCGCCGCAGAAAAAGGGCTGTCCGTCATGGAAGCTGCGCAGTGCGTTAAAATTGTCCTCGGGGTCAGCGCCGAAGTTGACCGTCGCAAGAAGCTCGGGCAGGGTGCCGCCGCGGAGCATAAAGGGGCAGGAGCCGTCGGCGGTGAATACCGTGCAGTCGATACCGCAATCACGGTAGAGACCGAGCAGCCTGCGGAGATATTCGCTGTCATTGCCGTAGCTGCCGTACTCGTTTTCAAGCTGGAGCATGATGACGTTTCCGCCCTTGGTGATCTGCCTTGGGACGATGATCTCAAAGAGACGGCGGAGGAATCTTTCAAGTATGGCAAAGTACTTCTCGTCACGGCAGCGTAGCTCTGTTCCGCTTTCAAGAAGCCAGGGGGGCAGACCGCCGAAGTCCCACTCGGCGCAGATGTAGGGGCCGGGGCGGATTATGACGTTGAGACCGAGCTTTGCGGCAAGGTCGATATATGCACCCAGATCGAGTATTCCCGAAAAATCGTAACAGCCGGGGGTGGGCTCGTGCAGGTTCCAGCATACGTAGGTCTCTACGGTGTTAAAGCCGCAGGCCTTGAGCTTTTCAAGTCGGTCAGTCCAATACTCCCGAGGTATGCGGAAATAGTGCATCGCACCCGAGAGAACACGGTAGGGCTTGCCGTCGGCAAGAAAATCGGTGGAAGAATATTCAAACGTCTTCATATTTACCTCCTCGGCTGGAGCCAAAGCTCGGTAACACCTGTTCCGCGCGGACCGTCGTCCTTGGTAAACTCAAGGTTGAGTATGCCCTCGGCGCTTACCTGCTCGGCGGGAACGTCATAGATGTGGATATGGTCGTCCTCGGGATCAAAGCCGAGGTGAACAAGCTCCCTGCCCTCTGACAGGACGTGGGTCGGAAGCTCGCCTGTGCTTTTACCCTGCCAGCCAAAGCGCAGGGGGAACACGGTGCGAAGCTCGTATCCCACACCGGGGAGCAGACCGTCGATGGAAAGGGTGACACGTCCGTCATAGTAGCCAAGGACGGATGCCACACGCTCAAAGAGGTGCTGATGCCGTTTTAAGTTGGGATCCTTTTCCAGATCGGGCGCCATTACGCCCAGGGCGTGCTCTATACGGGGGATGTGTATGGCCTCGGGCTGGTCGTGCCAGTTAAGGTCGCTTGTAACGTAGCGCAGGGAATCGTGAGTACCGAAGTTTATGTATTTGCCGCCCGGGGCGGTGGTATTGCGGAAACGGATACGGTCGATCTCGGCGTATATCTCGGCGTCGGAGTCGAGCTTCTCCGCCCTGTCAAGACGGTACTCAAGGGCGTAAAGGTCGCACAAGGGAAGATCAAGTGCGTCGAGGAAGCCGCCCCGTCCCCAATCCTGGGCAAAGTGACGGACGGTGTCGGTCTGCCAGCCGATCTGCTCAAACAGACGGTCTGCAACTGCCCATATCTCGCTTTGCAGAGCCTTGTCGGGCGAGGTGCGTATCTCGGCGAGGACCTCACGCATACCTGCGATAAGCTCCTTTCCGCCAAGGCCCATTCCGCAAAGGCCGAGGGCCTTACTGTAAAGTCCCGCATCACGTGCGGCACGCAGGTGGACGTAGCGGAGGTAGTCTGCCATGAGAAGGGCCATATTGAAGCGGTAGGAATCCGCACCGAAGCCAGGCATATAGTCCTCGGCCTCAAGGCTTGCCTTGAGGGAGTGTATGGCAGTCCAGACACGCTCGGCGGCGGTGTTTTGTATGGCGGGGCCGTTGTATATCTCCTCAAAGTCGGCTATGACACTTCCGATTTCCTCGGCGTGGGCAGAGGAGATGTACATGCTTGCAAAGTCACGGAGGGTCTGCACAAACGGGATGGAGCGGGACCAGTCCATGTCAAGCCAGAGGTGCTTGCTGACGTCGTCGGCAATGCCCTCGGAGTAGCAGAGGTTGCCCGAGGTGTCACCGACGGTGAGCTCGTGGGCTCGGCGGTGGGCTCTGGGACGGGGATTGTAGCACTCTCTGCCTGCGGTGACGGCCCAGACGGGGTCCCAGTTGTGTACGGGATACTGGCAGGTGCAGAGGTGGCAGATGTCGGGATAGGTGCGGATGGGCATAGAAGGGGGGAGCATTTCACGGAACTCACGGAGCAAAAGCTGCATCCAGGGTGCGTAGCACATTCCGTAGAGCCAGTCGTGGGGCAGGAGCGCCTGCTCCATAAAGGTGCGGAAGAACTCCGCCGTGGGGGTCATTATCTGACCCGATACCCATACCCTTGCGTTGGGATGGTACTTGTGGAGAATGTCTGCACAGCGTGCGGAATAGGCGAAAAGGTCGGGAGGGAGAAGCTCGCCCGGGTCTCCGCCGGGGATCATTATATCGTCGATATAGGGAATGGCGGAGAAGTCACGCTCTCTTGCGGCGTCCTCTCTTGCAAGAAGTGCATCGAGCTCTGCGTTGCCGGTCATACCGCTTCTGGGTATGGCAACACCCGTCTCGTTTTTGAAGATGTTGGGATACCAAAACCACACCCTCAGACCGTATTCCTTTGCGGTTTGGGACTGGAAGATGTTCATCTCCAGCTGGTCGAACTTCATAACGGGGCTTGTGGGTCTGTCGTCGGTATTGGCGGGCATAAATTCTACCGAGCCTGCGCCGAAAAGGGCCTGCTCACGGATATACTGGGCGTAGGTAGCCTTGTCCCAGGCGTCGTAGGCGTTGGTCTTGGGACGGTAGCCGAGCTGATTGCCTCGTATCTCCTTTTCGGGTGCGTCGGTTATATCAACGGCGGGGAGGGAGAAGCTGCCCTTTGCCCATTTTGCAAGCCTGAGCAGACGTCCTACGCCGTGTATGGCGCCAAGACGGCTTCCGCCGATTATGGATATGCTTGTACCGTCACTCTTGAGGGAAAAGCCCTCGGCAGGGAGTGAAAGGTCGATGTTGATGACGATGTTTCCGCCTTCGGAAAGGGGAAAATCAAGACCGGTACGCTTTGTAAGCTCCTCGGAGAGGACATTTGCGACAAAACACAGGTCGGGATTTGAACGGTCAACGGATATAGAGTACATTGTTTCAGCTCCTCGTACGGTCGGGGGACCGTGTATATCTTTAGTATAATAATAACAGATTTTATGTCGAAAGTCCATAGTAAAATGCCCGCGGCAGAAGATTTTGCCGCGGGCATTTTAGGTCAAGAGAGAGGCCGGTTAATGTTGGTTATAAGGAATCCGCTTGCAGGTGCAAGGTCGTAGTGTATCCTCGCAATGGGAAGGGTCGGGTCGACCTTTTGGTCGATATAGGCCGCCTCAAGGAGATCGAACACCTCGGAGTCCTCCTTAACGTGGTCGCCGTCGCCGTAAAGGAAGTACTTCTGTGCATAGGACTCGGGATAGATCTCTACCGATACATAGCCGCTGCCGTTTGAAAGCTTGTGCGCTTCCTCGATTATCTCGGCGAGGTCAAGCTCGCTTTGCTTGTTGACCTCCTCGATATACCGCCCAAGGGTGTTGGGGGTCGCCGAATTGAGGTAGGAGGTAAAGCGGTAGCTTTTTCCGTCATGCCTTGCCGAGCCGTAAAGGGTGGCAATACGGGGGAGCTTCGGATCAAGTGCGGCAAGGCTGAATTCGTCGTAGAAAAGGGAGTATATCTCGTTTAAGACGGTGCCGGAGAATTTGACGGTCTCGTCGGAAAGAGATTCGATGTTTGCAGGATGGGGAATGGTAAGGAGCTTTTCGACGTAGTCCTTGTGGGTCATTGCGATGTCGGATATACGGAGGGCCTCGTTTTGGGTGAAATAGACGTTGCGGGTGATGGACCTGCGTCCGCAGTCGTAGGTGATCGTCATACTGTACGAGAAGGAGCCGTTTCTACGCTCGACGGTGTTTTCAAGTGCCGAAACGCAGATGTCGATCATTTCGGGGTCGGTAAATTCTATCCTGCCGTCGTATACCGCCGAGGCGTAGCTGTTGTAGAGGTAGTTGTAATCGTAGGAGCATATCGGGGCGGTAAGGGAGTCAAAGCGGACCGCGCTCACGCTCGAGCGCTTTGGGATATCCGATTCGATGGCGTTTGCCTGAAGGGTGGTCACCCCCGAAAAGATGGGAGGTGCCACGATGGTCAGTGCAAGGAAGAGGGGGAGGGCGCGGAGCATGCTTTTTGCACTGCGGGTTGTGATTATCTCATAGAGACAGTAGATCACCGCCGCAATGACTACGACAACGAATACCATGGGGAAGGCTCTGCCCACAAAATCCCAAAGACCTCTGTTTTCCATTGCTGCATTAAGGGGTACGATAAAGAGTATGGGGAGAATGCAGATGCAGCGGAAGAGGTGCTGTACCGGACGGGAAAGGGCGGCAAAGCCCGCACATTCCGACCTGCGTATACGGCAGAGAAGAAGGGACAGACCGAAGTAGATCACCGAGAGGACGAGGGTGTAGAGGTATGCGGGTGCAAAGGTTATCTCTCCGTAGGCAGCGGGGGCGCCCGAATCGTTGAACATAAGAAGCAGGGGATTGAGGGAGGCGGGGATGTTGTAGCCGGAGTTTAAGAATATACCGAGTTCGCTTTGGGGGATGATGGAGGTCTTTTCCATTACCGCCGCTCCGACCATCGAAAGGATGAAACGGGGGAAGAGCAGTATTATCGCCGAGGCGAGAAGGTGGGTCAGAGCCGTACCGGTAAGACTACGGGCTACCATCGAGACCGAGGCGCACAGGACAGAGCCCGTAAGGAAGTAGACGATAAGCTGTGCGATCTCGCTGCCCTCCAGCGGACAGCCTGCGAGGTTCCAGAAAAAAGCGGTGATAAGGACGGTTGCGACGACGGTAAGGGCAAGGCAGGTAAATATCGCAAGGGAGAAGCTAAGCGTCGTGCAAAGGGAGGTATTTGGCATTGCGTGATAGAAGTCGCTGGAGCTTCTCTTGTTTTGGTAGCTGAAGGCGTACATTACAAGTCCTACGCCGCCGACGAACATATAAACGAAGAGAATGGGGGTGACTCCGAGGAGGTTTGCCTCGTATATGGTCGTACCGCCCTTGTCGAAGATGTCAAAAAGCGGCGGAAGGAGCGAAATGACAAGCGCCGTAATGCCGAAGATAAGGGTCGGAAGCCGAAGCTGACGCAGTGCGTCGAGGTAGAACAGGGGGTTGAATATCTTGTGCTTTCTCATTGTGCTCACTCCTTTACATCAAAACGTCGTTGAAGGCGTAGCCAAGCGCCTCCATCTCGTAGATAAACACCTCTTCGAGGGTCAGCGGCAGAACGTCCAAAAGCAGCGGCTGACGGGTCTTGAGTGTGGTCTGTACCTTTTCACGGTCGCCTCTGATTATGGCGGTGGATACCGAGCCCTTCTTAGTAAAGCTCAGTACCTGCACATCGCCGAAGACCGAGCTGTCGTAGTCCTCGGAAAATGCCGTCTGCACCTTGAAAAGACTCGTCTTGAGGTTTTGAATGTCGCTTTCGAAGATTATACCTCCCTTGTGGAGCAGAGCGAGCTGATCGCAGGTGTCCTCAAGCTCACGGAGACTGTGGCTTGCAATGACGGCCGTTGTACCGCGCTCGGCAACGTCGGCATAGATGGCCTTTTTGACGAGGTTTCGCATCACGGGGTCGAGCCCGTCAAAGCTTTCGTCGAAGAATATAAAGTCGGGCATGGTCGCAAGGGCAAGTATTATCGCCGCCTGGCGCTTCATACCCTTTGAAAAGGTCGAGATCTGCGCCTGCATATCCAGTCCGAACGTCTCGCAAAGTGTGCGGCAGCGTTCCTTTGAAAAACCGCCGTAGGATGCCGCATAGAGATCTGCGGTGCGACGGATGGTACTTCTTGGGAGAAAATAAAGCTCGTCGGGGACGAATGCAATCCTGTTTTTAACCTCGGGGTTGTCGTAAACGGGGAGACCGTCCACCGTTATCTCACCGCCGTCGGGACGGTAGATGCCCGAAATAAGCCGCAAGAAGGTGGATTTGCCTGCGCCGTTGCTTCCTACAAGACCGTATACACAGCCGCCGGGGATCTCGCAGGAGAGACCGTTCAAGGCGACGTTTTTGCCGTAGCTTTTGGTTATGCTTTCTGCTTTAATCATTTGCCGTTGCTCCTTTCATATCCGCGGCGAACCGCTTCCAATGCCTGCTCCAGGGGTATATCCATCAGCGCAAGTCCGTTGGCAAGACCCTCAAGCTCGCAGAGCTTGACGTTACCTTCGTTTTTAAGCCTGTCAAGGGCGTCCTCGGAAATAAATCTTCCCGTGCCGGGGACGCTGTAACAAAGTCCTATACGCTCAAGCTCGGAGTAGGCCTTTTGCAGGGTGTTGGGGTTTACCGAGAGCTCCTGCGAAAGGGCACGCACCGACGGAAGCATATCTCCGGGTGCACACAGCCCAAGCAGCAGACCCTGCTTTACCTCTGAGATCACCTGCTCGTAGATCGGAGTTTCCGAATATCTGTCGATTCGAAACAAGTTTTGATCACCGCCTTTAGTGTACTGTTACACATAGTACACCATACACTGCGATTTGTCAACACCTTTTTTGAAAAAATTTCAAGAAATAAGAAAAACAGCTATGTAAAGCGAGTCGTTTTACATAGCTGTTGGGGTTGCAAAAAGTTTTTATTATTGCGAATATAGACGGTGAACGGGTGGGATTACTTGAAATATCTGACACCCGATTCAAAGATGGGCTGGAGCTTGTTGCCGGGGATATTTTTGGCGATATTGTCGCCCGAACGCTCGGTGTGGCCCATTTTGCCCAGTACTCTGCCGTCGGGACTGGTAATACCCTCGATGGCGCAGAGAGAGCCGTTGGGGTTGAAGCGGGTATCCATAGAGGGATTGCCCTCGTTATCGCAGTACTGGAAGGCTACCTGACCGTTGGCAATGAGCTCCGAAAGCATCTCGGGGGAGGCCACGAAGCGGCCCTCGCCGTGGGAGATGGGAATGGCGTGGAGCTCGTCGACCTCGCACAGCGACAGCCAGGGAGACTTGACCGAGGCGACACGGGTGGTGACGTAGCGGGACTGGTGGCGGCTGATGGAGTTATAGGTAAGGGTGGGGCAGTCGGCGTCGGTGTCACGGATGTGACCGAAGGGGACAAGACCCAGCTTGATAAGCGCCTGGAAGCCGTTGCAGATACCGAGCGCCAGACCGTCACGTGCTCCGAGCAGCTCCTCGACCG
>JAFXIT010000032.1 GCA_017532825.1 Clostridia bacterium | reverse complement strand
TCCGACCCTTGCACTTGACATCCCCTCGGGGGTGGAGTGTGACAGCGGCAGGGTGCTTGGCTGTGCCGTCAGAGCAACGGCCACGGTTGCATTCTGTGCCCCAAAGCCCTGCCATTTCCTCTACCCGGGGTATTCGTATACGGGGAAACTGACCGTTGCGGATATCGGCTTTGAGCCGCCGATGGGCGGTATCGTCTCGGCCGACGGAGATATGCTGCGTGAGCTTTTCCCGCCACGTGAGCCCGAGAGCCACAAGGGACACTACGGCAGAGCCCTCCTCCTTTGCGGAAGCGAGGGATATACGGGGGCTGCGGCCCTGGCGGCGTCTGCCGCAGTAAGGGGAGGAGCTGGCATCGTCGAGCTCTGCGTTCCCCGTTCAATATACCAAATAGAGGCCTGCAAGCTTGACGAGTGCATAGTCACCCCGCTTGACTGTCTTGAGGACGGTACAGTTGCCCTTTCGGCAGTTCCGACCCTTCTTGAAAAGGCGCAGAAGGCCGATTGTATGCTCATTGGCTGTGGGCTTGGCAGAGGCGGCGAGACCGACGAGGTGGTGCAGGAGCTTGTAAAGAGCGCACCGACCCAGCTTATCCTCGATGCCGACGGCATAAATGCCCTGCGTGGGCATATAGATTTACTGACACTTGCGGCCTGCACGCCGATACTGACACCCCACGACGGGGAGCTTGCAGGGCTGTTTGGCGGTCAGATACCCTTTGACTCGGAGCATCGTCTTGCTCGTACCGCAAAATGTGCCGCCGCACTCGGTGCCACCCTTTTGCGGAAGGGTCACCGCACCGTCGTTTCCGACCGATTCGGAAGACTCTGCATCAATACCTCGGGCAACCCGGGTATGGCAAGGGGCGGCTCGGGCGACTTGCTTGCGGGGCTGTGTGCGGCCTTTTCTGCCCAAGGTATGGACTCCTTCTCGGCTGCATCTGCGGCGGCGTACGTCCACGGTCTTGCGGGTGATATGGCGGCAGAAGAGTACGGCGAGGTCGGTATGACCCCAAGCGATATGCTCGGTATGATACCGCAGGTGTTTAAAAAACTACTCGGGAGATAGAGATCCATGTGCGGAGCGAAAAGATGCTTTGCACTTATGATGACCGTACTTCTGCTTTTTTGCGGCTGTACGTCCAACGACCCTACCGACAGGATAAACCAAAAATACGGAGAAATGGAGCGCTTTTCCTCCGACGTCAGATATACCCTTGACTCGGGCGACTATCTGACCGTCTTTGAAATGGCGCTTGACTACGGCCCCGAGGGCTGCAGTCTTACCCTAAAGTCCCCGACAGAGCTTGAGGGACTGAAGGTCACGCTCGATGCCGACACCGCAGAGGTCGTCTACGGAGAGCGTGTGCTGGTGCTTGACAGCCTCAAGGGGCTGAAGATAAGCCCGATCAGGATACTTCCAAACATTCTGGATACCCTCAAAAGGGGCCTTATTACCTCCTATTCAAGCGACGGAATGTGCCAATACTACTCCGAGCTCGGCGGGGTTGAGCTTTGCTACTGCGTATGGTTCGGAGATGAGCTTGAGCCCTTGAGGGCGGAGGTCTCGGCAGAGGGAGAGACCGTTGCAACGGTCGAATTTATATACGGAGAGGGATGAGCATAGTGGCAAGCGAATACCTGCGGCGCACCTGGGCGGAGATAGATCTCGACGCCCTTGAAAACAACTACAAACAGATACGTGCCCACGTCCCCTCGACGGCGAAGATAATGTCGGTGGTCAAGGCTGATGCCTACGGCCACGGTGCCGACAGGGTCGCCCATATTCTCTCCGAGGCGGGAAGCGACGCCTTCGCCGTTTCAAACATTGAGGAGGGCATCTGCCTTCGCCGAAGCGGCATTGAAAAGCCGATACTTATCCTCGGTATCACCCCTGCGGCCTGGGCTGACAGACTTCACGATTACGGTCTGACCGCCACGGTCGACTGCTACGACACCGCAAAAGAGCTCTCGCTGTATGCAAAGCACCCCCAAAGGGTGCATATAAAGGTCGAAACGGGAATGGGGCGGCTTGGTATGCGGGCCCACACCGCAAATGAGATAGGTGCGGTCAGAGCCGAGATCAAGGAGATAATGCGGCTTAGCAACATCGTCGTTGAGGGCATTTTTACCCACTTTGCAACCGCCGACGAATGTCCCGACCGACTTGGAAATGAACAGTTTGAACGCTTTTTAGAGGTCTGCGAAGGCCTTGATATACCCCTTCGCCACTGCTCAAACTCCGCCTCCGCCGTGCGTTTTCCCGAGCGTTCGCTGGATATGGTCAGACCGGGCATCGTCCTTTACGGCCTTTCGCCCGACAGTGCCCTCAATAGCGGACTTCTTCCCTCAACGGGCATAGAGCTTGAGCCGGTAATGTCGCTGAAGTCTACGATCGTACAGTTAAAGTCCTATAAAAAGGGTGACACCGTCAGCTACGGAGGTTTTTCGCTTGAAAGGGACTGCGACATTGCGGTCATGGCGGCGGGATATGCCGACGGGTACAGCCGTCTGCTTTCAAATCGATGCAAGGTACTGCTCAAGGGAAAAAGAGCAGGGGTCGTCGGCAGGGTCTGTATGGATATGGCCATGATAGACGTCACCGGCCTTGGTGCCGCCAAGGGGGACGAGCTGCTGCTTTTCGGCAAAGACTCAAGAAACGGCGGTGTATTGCCCATAGAGGAGCTTGCGGCTCTGTCCGAAAGTATAAATTACGAGCTTTTGTGCATCGTAGGACGGCGTGTACCGAGGGTTTATTTCCGTAACAGCGCAGAATTTGCACATATCGGACTTCTCGGTACTTGAAAAATAACCGAGTATATGATACAATAACAATAGGCTCACCGTCCGAATAGAATGATGTGGGAAACTTTTTTGTTTCCCTGCGTTTAAAACACGCCGCACATAGGAACAATAGTTGTGAGATCAAAAACAACTGTTTACCTGTCGGAGAGTGAGTGCATTGGAAACTACAGTCAGAAGAGGCGACATTTATTACGCCGACCTCAGCCCCGTCGTCGGGAGTGAGCAGGGTGGGATACGCCCCGTACTTATCGTTCAGAACGACGTGGGAAACCGTCACAGCCCGACGGTGATAGCGGCGGCAATAACATCCCAGATCAACAAGGCGAGACTTCCGACCCATATAGAGCTTGCGGGAAAGCTGTGCGGTCTGTCGAAAAATTCCGTGGTACTGCTTGAGCAGATACGGACCATCGACAAACGGCGGCTCAGAGAGCGTATGGGAAGGATAGACCGAAACGTAATGGACCGCATTGACGATGCCCTTGCGGTAAGCTTCGGTCTCCAAAACGAATGACATTATCCGGAGGAACCCACCATGACCAGTAAAAAATGGATCATAGCGCTCCTGCTTGCCGTGGTACTTATGGTATCAGGCGGCATAATCGTCGGCATATCGGCGACTCCCGGCGATGCTACCGACCCTCTTGTAACGCTTGACTATCTTGAAAAGGTATTCAAGCCGACCGTCGATGCGGCGATCGCCGAGGCTGTCGACGCTGCGGTGAAGGATTACAGCGGTTCGCTCGATGAGAGTATTGATAAATACCTTGAGCAGATCGACAAAAAGCTCGAAGCCGTCGGTTTTACGGGTGACCTGACCCAGAACGCCGCCTTCGTCGAGCTTGTCAAGACGGCCATTGCCGACAAGGTAGCCGATCTGACCGTTAAGCCCTCCAGCGAAAACGAGACCTTCAAGCTTTTAGAGCTTGCAGAGGGTCAGCTCGTCACCGCCTCGGTAGGCTGTGAGATACTTCTGCGCAGCGGCAATAACGTCACGGCGCTGTGCATGGGTCAGAGCGCACTGGTCGACATTACCGCAGGCAGCGGAGAGCTTGCAAACGGCGATAAGCTGCTTGCAAACCGTGTATATCTGGTCACGGCAGAGGGTGACGGCATAGTAATAGGCTCGGGTGGAGCAAAGATCATGATCCGAGGCAGCTATACCGTCGGTTCGGTCACACAGTAATAACGCATTTTGAAGACCGGTCTTTTATGGCCGGTCTTCGGTCATTGATACTACATACGAGGTGTTTTTATGGCAAAGGAATATACCGTCGCCCTTGGCGCACTGATAGACGAGTTTGGCTTTAAGGTGGAAACTGCGGTAGAGGGCTACCGTGACAGACTGCTGAAGACCGACGACGTCAACCGCTGCGGTCTTCAGCTTGCGGGCTTTTACGACTACTTCGATCCCGAGCGCATACAGATAATAGGCAAGGTCGAGACGACCTTTCTTGAGCGCTTTACTCCCGAGAGGCGTCTTTCAAGCTTCGAAAAGCTGTTTTCTACCAAGATCCCCGCACTGATAATCACACGAAACATCGAGCCCTACCCCGAATGCATCGAGGCGGCAAGGAAGCACGGCACCACCATCCTTCGCACCGATGAGGATACCTCCAGCACCGTTTCGGCCATCATAGCCTCCCTTAAGGTGCATCTTGCCCCCCGTCTTACCATACACGGCGGCATGATAGAGGTCTACGGCGAGGGTATACTTCTGATGGGAAACAGCGGAGTAGGTAAGAGCGAGACGGCCGTCGAGCTTATCAAGCGAGGCCACCGACTCATCGCCGACGACGCAGTCGAGATCAAAAAGGTCTCCAACAAGACCCTCGTTGCCTCCTCGCCCGAGATAATAAGACACTTCATCGAGCTTCGAGGCATCGGCATCGTCGATGCGAGGAGCCTATTCGGCGCAGGCGCAATAAAGCTTACCGAAAAGATAGACCTCGTTATAAAGCTTGAGGAGTGGGTCGACGGCAAGATATACGACCGCCTCGGCGGCGACAGCGAGACCACCGAGATACTGGGTATATCGGTGCCCTGCCACACCGTACCCGTCCGTCCCGGACGTAACCTTGCGGTGGTCATAGAGGTTGCGGCAATGAACAACCGCAACAAGCGCATGGGCTACGATGCCGTCAAGGAGCTTACCTCGAGAATGGACAGCAAGATGAAGTAAAGGGTCTGCTGAAATTTTTGAAAAATTTTTGAAAAAAAGAAGAAAAATACATTCCTGCGGCGTATTATATCCGTGAGAGCATTTCTCACGGATTTTTTATGGGGGTGACGGAATGGACGTAAGAGAGAGGACCCAGTCCCAGGAAAGGCGGACTCTTTGCAGCTATGCCGCTTTTTCGGACAGCTCTGCAGGCAGAGCACGCTACGATGAGCCCTGCCCGATGCGTACCGAGTTTCAGCGTGACCGAGACAGAATAATCCACTGCAAGGCCTTCAGACGCCTTAAGCACAAGACGCAGGTATTTCTCTCGCCCGACGGTGACCACTACCGCACGAGGCTTACCCACACCCTTGAGGTCTCCCAGATAGGCCGTACCATTGCAAGGGCGCTTGCCCTTAACGAGGACCTTACCGAGGCTATCGCCCTGGGCCACGATCTGGGACACACCCCCTTCGGACACGCCGGAGAGCGTGCGCTGGCGGACATATCGGGGGTTGACTTCCGCCACAATGAAAACAGCGTGAGGGTGGTCGATCTCTACGAAAAGGACGGCAGGGGTCTCAACCTTACCTGCGAGGTGCGTGACGGTATGCTCTGCCACACCGGCAGGAAGCTTGCCGATACCTTCGAGGGGCAGATAGTCCGTCTTGCCGACCGCATCGCCTATATAAACCACGATATTGACGACGCCTTGAGAGCGGGGATACTGACCAAGGACGATATTCCAAAGATCTTCAGGGAGGAACTGGGTGAGACCACCTCCGAGCGTATAAACACACTCGTTTTTGACACTATACAAAACAGCGGCGAACAAAGCGGGGGCGGCTTTGCCATCGCCCAGTCGGAAAAGATAAATAAGCTTATGAGCGAGCTTCGGGACTATATGTTTGAAAGCGTATACAAAAACCCCGTTGCAAAGGGCGAGGAGACAAAGGCAGTCGACCTGCTTGAAAAGCTTTATATCCACTTTAAGAAAAACACCTCCGAGATACCCCGACTCTACGCTTCGAGATTGGAAAGCGACGGTCTTGACGCCGTCCTTTGCGACTACATCTCCAGCATGACCGACAGATACGCCATCGAGGTGTTCAAGGAAGTATTCATACCCAAGAGCTGGCACGTTATATAAAGGAGCTGATAAAAACGGCGCGCTTTGACCAGAATTTCATAGATTCCCTGCTCTCCCGCGCCGATATGCGAGAGGTCGTGTCGAGGTATGCAAACCTCGTCCAGAAGAACGGCAGGTATTGGGCCTGCTGTCCCTTCCACAACGAAAAGACACCCTCCTTTCACATAGACATCGAGAAGCAGACCTACTATTGCTTCGGCTGCGGTAAGGGCGGCGGACTGATAAACTTTATAATGGATGCCGAGCGTATGGAGTTCCCCGAAGCGGTGGAATTTCTTGCGAGAATGTATAATATGGAGGTGCCGACCACCGAGAGCGAGGGCGAGGCGCTGCTTAAAAAGCGCATCCTTGCAATGAATACCGAGGCGGCAAGGTTCTTCCGTGATATGCTTTCCACCGATGCGGGTGCGCAGGCGAGGGACTACATCGCCCACCGCCGTCTTTCGAGACAGACCGTCCTCCGCTTCGGGCTTGGCTATGCGCCCGATTCCTGGACGGCGCTTACCGACCACCTCCGCAAAAAGGGCTACAACGCAAACGAGATGGTCCTCGGCGGTCTGGCGGCAAAGGGCAAAAACAACGGCCTTTACGACATCTTCCGCCACCGTCTGATGTTCCCCATAATCGACGGACGGGGCAACGTCATCGCCTTTGGCGGACGTGTGCTCTCGGGCGACGGAGACGGGCAGAAGTACCGCAACTCCTCAAACACCCCCGTCTATTCCAAAAAGGTCAACCTCTACGCCTACAACATAGCAAAGCGTGAAAAGGTGGACAGGCTGATACTCGTCGAGGGGTATATGGACGCCGTAAGCCTCCATCAGGCGGGCTTTTCAAACACCGTGGCATCCCTGGGTACGGCTCTGACACCCGACCAGGCAAGGCTTATAAGCAAGATAACCGATACCGTCGTTGTATGCTACGACGCCGACCGTGCGGGTCAGGCGGCTACGGAGAGGGCGATAGGAATACTCCGTGACGCCTCGCTGAAGGTACGTATACTGCGTATACCCGGGGCAAAGGACCCCGACGATTACATAAAGGAATTCGGTGCGGACGCCTTTTCGGCACTGCTTGACAAGGCCAGCGACTCATCGGATTACCGTATGCAGAATCTCAAGCAGGACAAGGACCTTTCCGAGCCCGAGCAGAAGGTGGAATACCTCAAGCAGGGCTGTGAGTTTCTGTCCAACCTTACAAGCGCCGTTGAGCTGGACGTATACGCCTCCAAGCTTGCAAACGAAACGGGCGTGACAAAAGAGGCGATCTTAGCCGAGGTAGCCAAGCTCCGAGAGAAAAAGGCAGGTGCCGAGAGGGCATCAAGACGGCGTACCGAGCTTGATCCGGGCCGACTGGTACAGCCGCCGAGGGACGGCGGAGTGCGCTATTCCGACCCAACGAGGGCACGCACCGAGGAGGCGCTTATCTCCCTTGTCATATCCCATCCCGAGCTGGTAGAGAAGATGCCCGAGCTTCGGCGTGAGGACTTTTCCTCGGAGCAGCTTGGCAGACTGTTTTTTGAGGTGAGGGAACGCATTAAGGACGGTCTTGACCCCACGGCGGGGCTTGAACAGAGCCTGGGACGTGAGGAAATGAGCATACTCGGCAAGATAAATGCCGCACTCTATCCGCATGAAAATCCACGCAGGGAGCTTGGCGACCTGCTTGAGCGGATGATGTCAAGGAGAACGGGAGAGGGAGATACCGACCCTCTGCTTGAAATAAAACAGCGAAAGTCAAAAGGATACGGAGGATAAAGTAAAATGGCTGAAAACGACAACAGGCTTTCTGTGATGAAAGACCTTATAGAACACGGAAAAAAGAATGGCAAGATAACCTACAAGGAGATAAACGACGCCATAGAGAGCCTGGAGCTCGACGACGGACAGGTAGACAAGCTCTACGACAGCCTTGAACATATGGGTATCGACATTCAGATGGAGTACGGCGAGGATGTAGGACTTCTTGAGGAGGAGCCCATCGACTTCGACTCCATCGAGGAGATAAGCCCCGAGGAGCTTGCCGACACCAACGCCCTTATGGAAAACCTCGCCGTGGACGACCACGTGCGTATGTACCTCAAGGAGATAGGTAAGGTCGACCTGCTGAGCACCGACGACGAGATAGAGCTTGCCGTGAAGATGGCACAGGGGGACGAGGCCGCCAAGAAAAAGCTCATCGAAGCAAACCTGCGACTGGTCGTCAGCATCGCAAAGAGGTATATGGGACGCGGTATGCACTTCCTCGACCTCATCCAGGAGGGTAACCTCGGCCTTATCAAGGCGGTCGAAAAGTTCGACCACACCAAGGGCTACAAGTTCTCCACCTACGCCACCTGGTGGATCCGTCAGGCCATCACCCGTGCCATCGCAGACCAGGCAAGGACGATAAGAATTCCCGTACACATGGTAGAGACCATAAACAAGGTCATCCGTGTCTCCCGTCAGCTTCTGCAGGAGCTGGGCCACGATCCCTCCCCCGAGGAGATCGCCGAGGAGATGAATATGCCCCTTGACAAGGTCCGTGAGATAATGAAGATAGCCCAAGAGCCCGTCTCCCTCGAAACTCCTATCGGTGAGGAGGAGGACAGCCATCTGGGCGACTTCATCGAGGACGATCAGGTACCCGAACCCGCCGAGGCGGCAAGCTTCCTGTTGCTCAAGGAGCAGCTCATGGGAGTGCTCAAGACCCTCACCCCCAGAGAGGAAATGGTCCTTCGCCTCCGCTTCGGACTTGAGGACGGCCGTGCACGCACCCTTGAAGAGGTCGGCAAGGAGTTCAACGTCACAAGAGAGCGTATTCGCCAGATAGAGGCAAAGGCGCTCCGAAAGCTTCGTCACCCCAGCCGTTCCAAGCGGCTTAAGGATTTTCTGAACTGATAAAACGGAGGGACAATTATGAAAACGTGCGTAACATCCTACAGCTACTCCCGTGTGATGAACAAGCTCGGTATGCTCGGAGCAATGGATCATGCAAAGTCAATCGGTGTTGACGGCTTTGAGATCGCAGGCTTCTCGGCACCCGAGGGCAAGACTGCGCTTGAGTATGCCGCCGAGCTCAGGGAGTATTCGGAAAAGATCGGACTTCCCATCGTTGCCTATTCCATCGGCGGAAACCTCCTTGCAGAGGATCAGTCCGCCGAGGTCGCACGCCTCTGCGGTGAGGTAGATATCGCCAAGACCCTCGGCGCACCCGTAATGCGCCACGACGCCGCAGGCCGTATCCCCGACTGGTTTAAGGGTGTCAGAAGCTTCGGCACCGTCCTTCCCATCATAGCCGAAGGCACCCGCAAGGTAACCGAGTATGCCAAGTCGGTCGGCGTACGCACCTGTACCGAAAATCACGGCTTCTTCGTTCAGGATTCCGACAGGATCCTCCGCCTTATCGAGGAGGTAAATGACACCAACTACGGCGCCCTCTGCGACATAGGCAACTTCCTCTGTGCCGACGATAACAGCCCCATCGCCGTCGGTAAGGTCGCACCCCTTGCCTTCCACGTCCACGTCAAGGACTTCCTTGTCAAGGACGGCAACGGCATAGATCCGGGCGCAGGCTGGTTCCGCTCCCGTGCCGGCACCTATCTCCGTGGTACCATCGCCGGCCACGGCGCAGTTCCCCTCAAGCAGGACCTCGATATCCTCAAGTCCGCAGGCTATGACGGCTACGTCTCGCTCGAGTTTGAGGGTATGGAAGACACCCTTGAAGCCATTACCATCGGTGTCAACAACATCCGCAGATTTATCTGAGTTGACAACTATCCTCTTAAATGTTATACTCTCCTCCGACAGCTGTTCGGAGGAGAGTATTTTTGTTATGAGGCTGAAGCTTCGGGACATTTCGTATATTGCCGCCGCCGTTGCGATACTTGCCGCATCGGCCTGGGTCAGCATACCCTCCTCGCCCCCCTTTACCCTCCAGATACTCGCCGTTTGCATCATCGGAGGACTGTTTGGAGCAAAAAAAGCTGTGTTAAGTGTTCTACTTTACATAGCTGTCGGACTGGTCGGAATGCCCGTTTTCTCGGGATTTAGGGGCGGAGCGGCGGCTCTTGCGGGCGAAACGGGCGGGTATGTTGTCGGATTTGCCTTCACCGCCCTCATAACGGGACTTTTTTCGGGCAAGGGTGGCAGACATCTGGCACTGGGTATGCTTCTCGGACTTATTGCCTGCTATGTATTCGGAACGGTCTGGTATGTAGCTCTGACAAATGCAAAAAGCGCCGCCGCAGTAGGCGTGGCGCTTTTGAGGTGTGTTGTTCCCTATATAGTTCCCGATGTCCTAAAGCTCTCGGTAGCATATCTGGCAATACCGAGGCTCAGAAAAGCCGGGATCAGTCTATCATAGCGGAGATATTGTTCATCAGTCCGCCCTGGGCGTTAAAGGCGTTGGTCTGGACGAGTATATCGGTCACACCGTTTGCCCTTGCAAAGTCGATAAGGTCAAAGCTCGGCGTCGAGCTTGTGTTAAAGCTTCTGGGGTCGACGACGTAGACGGTCTCAAAGTGGTCGGGCAGGAAGGGCACCAAAGCGTTGCCGTAGGAGTCCTTGAGCATAAGAAGCACCCGTCCGTTCTGCACAGTTTCGCTCTCTATCTTTATAAGCGGCCTGTCGCCGCCGGTAAAACAGTAGTACTTGTAGGGGTTGGAGGAGCTGAACTTTGTGTTGACGATGGCGATCTTGCTGCCGCCGCTCATAGCGGGGGAGGAGTAGGTGTAGGCCGTCGCAGGCTCGATGGGCAGATAGTAGGTAAGGGTGTCGGGAGAGAGCAGATGCAGCACCGAGCTGTTTGCCTTCATATTGTAGAAATACCCCTTGAAGCCCTCGTAGGTACCGCTTTGATACTCCGAAAGATCGTGAGCCTCAAAGCCAAAGCCCGCCGCATCGGCAAAGCCACGGTAGGCACAGTATGCGCCCTGCTGAGACCAATGGGTGTCGGTCTTAAAATAGGTATCCATATCGTTATACATATCAAGGTAGCTCCAAGCGTCTACTCCGACTACGTTTACCAGTCCGGAGTAGGCGTTATTCATTGCCTTGAGCTGTCTGCCGTAGTACTTGGAGGGTCCCTTGAACTCTATGGCGGTAGGGCAGTAGAGGGCGTAGACGTTGACCTCGGGGAGGTCTTCCTTGATGCCGTTGAGGATGCCTTGGTATTTTCCGAATTTGGAGACGGTGTAGACTATCTCCATTATCGCATTGTCGTAGCAGACGCCGCCCCAGGAAAGGTCGATGGACTCGCCTACTGCGGAGGAATAGACCGATGCCGAGGTCACCGACGTCCAGGTGGTGCCGGGAGTGGTGTTTGGTGCAGTCGTGCCTGCGGTAGTTCCGGCAGTCGTGTCGGGAGCGGTCGTGCCTGCGGTAGTTCCGACAGTCGTGTCGGGTGCAGTAGTGCCTGCGGTAGTTCCGGCAGTCGTGTCGGGTGCAGTAGTGCCTGCGGTAGTGTCGGGAAGGGTGGTCTGCGGTACGGTGGTGTCCGCAGAGGATGAGGGTGCGGTGGTTGCCGTTGTGACGGCAGGGGTCGTTTCGGACGGGCTACCGTCCGAAGAGCAGGCCGTAATAAACACCGATATCAGCAGTGCTGTGACGATAACACAGCAACCAAGGCCAATTAAATATTTTTTTGCGTACATTTATATCAGGTCCTTAGGGAAGAAGATTTGTAAAGTCGTTCATATAGTAGCCTGAGCCGAATACCTGAGCGGAGTTGAGGGAGCTTACACAGAGGATATCGGTCACGCCGTTTGCCTTGGCAAACTCAATAAGATCAAAGCTCTTTTCGCCCTCGCCGTTCCACTTTCTGGGGTCAATGACAAAGATGTCGGAGAAGTGGTCGCTTAAGAAGGGGACTATGGCATTGCCGTAGGATTCCTTAAGGACTATGAGCTTGCGTTCAGACTCAATATTCGGGTTGGTGACGTGGATGAGCGGCTGGTCACCCTGCAGGAAGCAGAGGTACTTGTTTGAGAAGCTGTCCTTGATGTTGGTGGTTATGAGGTTTATTGCAGTACCGCTTCCGCTCATGGCCTGATCGTAGTATATCCTTGCGGTCGCACCCGTGAGGGGCAGATAGTAGGTAAGGCTGTCGGGATTGTCGGCAAGCGCCGCACCCTGCGGGATGTTCTTTACGTAGGGGAAGAGAGAGCCGATAAATTTGTTATAGGTACCGCTTTGATAGCTTTCAAGCTCGTTTGCATAGAAGCCGCCGACCTCCGCAAGGGCACGGTAGGCGTAGTAGGCGCCGAGCTGGGTCCAGTGATGGTCGGTGCGGAAGTAGATGTATTCATCCCTGTGAGCGTCAAGCGCAGACCAGACGTCGACGGGGATGACGTCGACCAGAGCCGAATAGGCGGCGTTCATTGCGTTAAGCGCCGAGCAGCTTCCCGAGGAATAGCTCGAGGGGGCCTTGTACTCGATGGCCTTGGGAACGACCATGGCAAATACGTTGACCTCGGGAAGAAGCGTCTTTAGAGAGTTAAGGGTCTCGCCGTAACGGGTAAGTCCGTTTTTGGACATATAGTAGCGCTCCATAACTGCGCCGTTGTAGATTATCAGACCCGACTGCGACGAGCCGTCGTGGTCGGCCTTGCCTCCCGAGGCAACGGATGCCGAGGTCACAGGCACCCAGGAGCTGGGTCTCATGACGGTTGCGGGGGGAGTGGTCGAGGTGGTCTCGGAGGTCTCGGGGAGGGTAGTACCCTGCGTGGTCTGATCACGGGTAGTATCCTGAGACGAGGAGCTTGACTGATCGGTAACGGGGGGTGTAGTCGACTGATCGGTAACGGGCGGCGCCTCGGTGGTGCCGTTGTCAAAGGCGTCGGAGGGGAGGGTCTCGCCGTCGCCGATGGTATTTCCGGGGCCGCCGGGAACGATGACCGTAGTACCCTCGGAGCGGAAGGTGACATAGTAGAAGCGGTTTATAAGCTTGGAGGCAGAGAGCATCTGCTCACGGTAGGGGAAGGTATCGGAGTAGTAGGCTTCGAAGTCGGCCGAAAAATCGCCGTTTAAAAGAGACCTTACCGTTATGTCGGGAAAGTCCGCAAGCTGTCGGTTCTCGCTTTCGGATCTTACGGCGTCGGTATCAGACACCGAGATGACGAAAAATGCGAGCATCGGCAGGAAAAAGGCGATTATTATGGCGATATACCATTTGTTTTCGGCTTTTTTCATAGCTGCTCCTAAAATCTGAAATAGAGGAAGGGATTGTAGGTCTCTGTCACCATCACTACGGTGCATACGGCAAAGACCACGAGGTTGAATATGAGGTTGAGGCTCAAGGCGACGTTTTCGAGCTTTCCGCCGTCACGGATCATGCTGCTTCGAAGTCCGCCGACGAGTCTGCCAAGCGGCAGGGATGCCAGGATGCAGACGGCTATCAGCAGGGAGTTGTTTTCAAGCAGGGTAAGCAGGGCGTCCGATACTGCCGCACCGCCGCCTGCGCCGAATATACGCATAAAGAAGCTTCCGAGCTCCTCAAGGGAGGTAAAGTAGAACAGAGCCCAGCTCATAAGCACCAAAAAGAGGGTAACGGCACGTGTGATAAGCTTCGGAAGGGCGGCTATGAGCTTTGCAAAGACGAACTTTTCAAGCAGCAGAAGGATGCCGAAATAGACGCCCCAGAGCATAAAGTTCCACTCTGCGCCGTGCCAGAAGCCGGTAAGGAGCCAGACCACGAATATGTTTCGTACCTGCATCCGACGGTTGCCGCCGAGGGGGATGTAGACGTAGTCGCGGAAAAAGCTCGACAGGGATATATGCCATCTTCTCCAGAAGTCGGTGATGGAGGTGGCGGTGTAGGGATAGTTGAAGTTTTCCTTGAAGTTAAAGCCGAATATGTGACCCAGGCCTATGGCCATATCGGAGTATGCCGAAAAGTCGAAGTAGATCTGGAAGGCAAACATAATGAGGCCGACCCATCCGCCAAGGACGGTGCCCGAGCTGCCCTCTGCAAGCAGAGAGGTGCATATCTTTCCGCAGTAGTTGGCAATAAGCAGCTTCTTGCCCATGCCGATAAGGAAGCGTGTGATACCGTTTGCCGCACCCTGCAGGGTGGTCTTGCGCTGTTCGATCTGGACGCTTACGTCGGCATAGCGGACGATAGGGCCTGCGATGAGCTGGGGGAACATCGAAATGTAGAGCAGAAGCTTATAAAACGACCGCTGCACCGCAGCATCGCCGCGGTAGACGTCGATGGTGTAGGTCATCGACTGGAAGGTGTAAAAGGATATACCGATGGGGAGGGCGATCTGCCACATCGGCAGGTTGAGACGGGTCAGTGCCGAGAGGTTTTCAAGGATAAATCCGGCATACTTGAAAAAGCCGAGCATACCGAGGTTGAGCACGACCGAGACCACCAGCCAGGCCTTTTTCTTTTTGCCCTCGGTGCGGTCGATAAGCAGTCCGCAGACGAAGTTCAAAAGTGCCGTAAAGAGCATCAAAAAAAGGAATATCGGCTCGCCCCAGGCGTAAAAGAGCAGGCTCATGACGGTGAGTATTATATTTTTAGCCTTGAGCGACGGAAGCAAAAAGTAGAGGATGACCGTCACCGGCAGGAACAGATAGACAAATGTCAGGGTTGAAAAGACCATTGTCCGACCTCCGATATAGGTAAAAAGACGCAATGATACAACTATGGAGTATTATACCACGGATGGGGAAATAATGCAATGAGAAAGGGGCAAAAAGTTACCGTCAAAGGCCCTCGAAATTTGCCGCAAAAGGGGTTTTGGAAGTATTGTCCTTGACTTGGAGTGCTAATAAGAGTATAATGTAGAATGATAAAATGTAATTTGGCGGTGGATAAAAATGAAACCGATAAAGGAGCTTTTTACTAAATACCGTGAGCAGATAGTCTATCTGATATTCGGGGTGCTCACGACGGCGGTAAACTATGCCGCAACCTGGGTCTTTTACGGACTGCTTGGCATTCACGAGCTTGTCAGCAACGTCCTTGCCTGGGCGGTCGCAGTGGCCTTTGCCTTCGTTACCAATAAGCTTCTGGTGTTCAACAGCACCGCAGGGGGCGGCAGACTGCTCTACGAGATAGCCACCTTCGTCGGCGCAAGGGTGCTGACGCTCGGCATCGAGGAGGTAATGATCTACCTTGGCGTTACCGTCTGGGGGGTAAATCTCTACCTTGTCAAGCTCGTTGCCGCAGTTGTCGTGGTCGTGACCAACTACGTGCTGTCAAAGCTGATCATATTCAGAAAAAAAGAGGAGAAACAGCAATGAAGGGTATGCTTTCGGTAATAATTCCCGCAATGAACGAGGAGGGTAACATCCCTGCTCTGGTCAGCGCCGTAAGGTCGGCAGTCGAGCCACTTGAGGTACCCTACGAGCTGATAATAATTGACGACGGCTCCCGTGACGGTACATGGAACGCCCTCAAGGAGGCTTCCAAGGACTGTCCCGAGCTCAAGGGCATACGCTTTGCCCGCAACTTCGGCAAGGAGGCCGCCATGAGTGCCGGCCTTAAGGCTGCAACGGGAGAGTGTGCGGTCATCATGGACGCCGACCTTCAGCATCCCCCCGAGACCATAGGGGAGATGTACTCCATGTGGAGAGAGGGCGGCTACGCCGTGGTCGAGGCTAAAAAGCGCAGCAGAGGCAAGGAGGGCTTGGTTTACAAGACCTTTACCAAGATCTTTTACGGGATGCTTCGACGCATGAGCGGACTTGACCTTGCAAATGCCTCCGACTTCAAGCTTATCGACCGCAGGGTGATCGACGTCTTAAACGCCTCCAACGAATACCGCCCCTTCTTCAGAGGGACAGTCGAATGGATGGGCTATCCCACCGGACGGGTGGAGTTTGACGTGCGTGAGAGAAATGCAGGACGCTCGGCCTTTACCCCCGTCAAGCTTGTAAAATACGCCCTTTCGTCGGTCTCGGCATTTACTGCCGTACCGCTGCAGTTTGCCACCTTCTTTGGCGGAGCATCGCTTTTTGCCTCTGCGGTGCTCTGGATAATAGCCCTTGTGAGGGCGTTCGTTGCCCCCTACGTCGGTGCAGCGCTGATACTCTCGGCGGTAATGCTTCTCTGTACGGGACTTATACTGATCTCGCTTGGAATAGTGGGATACTACCTCTCGAGGGTGTTTGACGAGCAGAAGGGCCGTCCCAGATACCTCATCGGCGAGAAATTTGACGGAGGAAACGGCAATGCTTGAGGCTGCAAAGAGCTTTTTCGGAAGGGTGTTTTCGTCGGAAAGGACCTCCTGCGAGCTTACCCTTGACCAAAAACGCAAAAACAGAAAGTTTTACCTCACGGTATTTTTCTTCCCCGTGGCGATACTGGAGCTTGTCTACCTGACCTTTGAGGTCTTCCCCTTCGGAAACAACTCCCTTTTGGTGCTTGACCTCAACGCCCAGTATATCTACTACTACGAATACCTGCGTGACGTGGTATGGCACGGCCAAAGCTTTATTTACAACTGGAGCCGCACCCTCGGCGGAGAAAACTTCGGTCTGTTTGCCTACTATACCGCAAGCCCCTTTATGCTCATATTCATACTCATGCCCAAGGTGCTCATCACCGAGGCGCTGCTGCTGACGGCCCTTTTAAAGACCGGCTGTGCCGCACTCACCTTCGCATGGTATATCAAAAAGAAGTACGGCGACGGCGGCCCCCGCATAGTCGTATTTTCCACCTTCTACGCACTTATGGCCTATATGGTCATCCACCAGATGGACCCCATGTGGCTGGATGCCGTCATCGCCCTGCCGCTTCTTATGTACGGGCTTGAGCAGATGGTCAAGAACGGCCGCTATAAGCTCTACACCGTCGTTCTGACGGCCACCTTCATTTCAAACTTCTATATCGGCTACATGGTGGCCATCTTCGTGACCGTCTACTTCTTCTACGCCTACTTTACCACCTGCGAATTCGGCCCCGGCTGTGCAAAGGATTTCGCAAAGAGGTTTTTCCAATTCGGATTTTTCTCGGTGCTGTCGGCCTTGATGGCCTGCATCGTACTGCTTCCGACCTACTTCAGCCTCACCCTCGGAAAGACCGAGTTTTCCGATCCCAGCTTTAAGCTCAACTCCAAGTTTGACCTGTTTGATATGCTCCCGAAGTTCCTCTTCGGAGCATACGACACCTGCCGCCCCGAGGGTCTGCCAACCCTGTACATGGGTACTATGGCGCTGATAATGCTTCCGCTGTTTTACGCAAACAAGCGCATCTCGGTGCGCAAAAAGGCGCTTTCTGCGGTGGTACTGCTTGTGCTGACGCTGAGTATGACCATGTCCACGGTCGATCTTGTCTGGCACGGCTTCCAGGCCCCCAACTGGCTTAACTACCGTTACAGCTTTATGCTCTGCGGCTTTGCACTGGTGCTCTGCGCAGAGTCCTTCCTCAAGCCAGACGGCTATACCCCCGGAAGCGTTGCGGGCGTGACGGGAATATGGGTGCTGCTTATATTCCTGCTTGAAAAGTTCGGTGTCGACTACATCGACGTACGCATAACCGTCTGGGGCAGCCTTGGACTGTTTGTGTTTTACTTTGCCTTTATCGCCGCCGACTGCAAGCGTAGGCTAAAGGGCGGGTTTATGATAGCGCTTGCCTTCCTTATGGGCGTAGAGCTCTATCTCAACGGACTTATCACGGTGACCTCGGTCGACAAGGACGTCGTCTACTCCAACCGTGTGGGCTACCGCACCTTCGTCGATACGACCTATCCCGCCGCAGTCAGGCTTGAAAAGATGGATGACGGCTTCTACCGCACCGAGAAGACCTATACCCGTTGCGTAAACGACCCCATGGCCTTCCGCTTCAAGGGTATCAGCCATTCATCCTCCACCCTCAACAGGGACGCTATTGCCTACGTGCAGAGCCTCGGCTATTGTGCAAACTCCCATTGGACAAAGTATATCGCCCCCGTATTGACTACCGACTCCCTTATCGGCATAAAGTATATCTTCCAGAAGACAGAGGTCAACTACGGTATGGATCTGTTGTTCAAGGAAGGAGATATCTACGTCTACCAAAACCCCGCCGCACTGCCGGTGTTCTATCCCGTGGCGGAGGAGTATTTTACCTTTGAGTACGAGGGAGACAACCCCTTCGAAAAGGAAAACGCAAGACTTTCTGCAATGCTCGGATACGACGAGGTAGTGGAGTTTTATAAGCCCCTTTCCAAGCCCGAATGTCTGCCCGAGAACATCGAGTCCAGACGCTACGGCGAGGGCTATACCAAGTACTATCCCGAGGACAACGGCCTAAACTGCCAGCTTCAGTTCTTCGTGCCCGGAGCGGGGGAGAACCCCATCTACGCCGCATTTCCCTCGGCCTACCCCAGAAAGGTCAACATCTGGATCAACAAGGAATGGTATAACACCTATCAGGACGGCTCTGCAGGCGATATAATCCCGCTTGGAAGTGCCGCCGAGGGTGAGACCGTTTCGCTGATAATGACCATCGTCTCCAACGAGGTATTCCTCAAGGATCAGCTGTTCTACTACCTCGACCTCGATCTGTTCCGCAGTGAGCTTGCCAACGTCGCAGAGCGTGTAAGCGAGATCGAAAACACCAAGCGTGACCGTCAGCTTTCCGCCACCGTCACCCTTTCGGCGGGTGAGAGGATGTACGCCTCCATCCCCTACGAGCAGGGCTGGAACGTCACCGTCGACGGTAAAAAGGTCGAGACCTACAAAAACGAATTCGGCCTGCTTGGCTTTGACATCCCCGAGGGTACCCACGAGCTGACCCTGCGCTTCTGGCCGGGCTATTACACCGTCTCCATTATCATCAGCCTTACCGCACTGGCGCTCTTTATCGCAATAGTGCTCATAGACCGCTACTGCCGCAAGACCGGCTACCGCATTCCCTCGCTCAGAGAGCTTCTTGGCGAAAAGAAGGAGAATACCGATCAGGTGCTTGAGGCCTCGGTAACCGACGGCGGAGAGGCAAAAAAGGTAGAAAACGATGCTGATTAAGGCTCTTTTATCGGTAATACTCGCCTGTTGCATGCTTCTCTCCCCGAGCAGTAAGCCCGATTGGGGAGAGAACCTTGTGGCCCTCGGTGATTCGATAACCTACGGCACAAGCCTTGACGACCCCTCGCAGGGGTATGCGAGCCTGCTTGCAGCGGAGCTCGGTATGGAGCTTACCAACTGTGCCGTTGAGGGCCTGCAGTCGGACGGTCTGCTCAAGCTGCTCCAAAATGACCGATGGGTCATGGCGTCGGTAAAAAACGCCGACGTGATATGTATGTCGATAGGCGGCAACGAGCTTTTGATCCCGCTTATGGACGTGCTTTATCAGAGGATGGGCGAGGTTACCGACTTCGGCGTGGCGGAGGTAATAAAGCTAATGAGCCTCCTTGGCGACCCCGAGGTGGTAGAGGAGATACGTACCGCCGCCGAGGCGAGGATGCTGATATTTATCAACACCTATCCCGCCGTCATAGAGCGGATATACGAGCTCAACCCCGACGTTACGGTGGTGACACAGAGCGTGTATAACCCCTACGAAAAGCTTATGGCTGACGAAAGCTCCCCTCTGTATGCCCTCAGGTCCTGCTTTGACGATCTCAACGACGTCATCCTTCGCACCCAAGGTCCCATCGTTGCAGACGTGGGAACGGCCTTCCTCGGAAGGTCGGGCGAGCTTACCTTTTCCTCACACTTCGATCCCCACCCCAATGCCGCAGGGCACGCTCTCATCGCAGAGCTGATGCTTGAAAAGCTCGGAAGATAAATGATGTAAAATAAAAAACCGGCCGATCTTCGGCCGGTTTTTGTTGTATAAAAGTTTAATAGGAATTTCTCTTTTTCTTCCTGATGACGATAAATATCGCCGCGGCGGCGATTGCAACGCCGACTATCACGAAGAGATACCAGGGAAGGCCGTTGCCGGACTTGATGGAGGTCCAGAGTGAATTCATCTGACGGATGGTCTCGGTAGGCAGGTTGGTAAAGGATACTGCACGCTCAAGGGTCTCCTCGTCGGGGTAGGCAATGGCGCTGGAGGCGGTCTCGGGATCCATATACTGCTTTGCCTCGGAGATGGGGGTGGAGTAGCCGATGGCATCCATATTGCCGCCGCTTATCTCGGGATCGCACAGGAAGTTGATGTACTTCTCTGCGGCCGACTTATTTTGGGCGCTCTTGGGAATGCAGATGGCGTCGATAAAGACGTTGAAGCCCTCCTTGGGATGGCAGAAGGCGAGGTCGGGGTTTTCCTCGGCCATGACCAGATAGTCGCCTGCGTAGTAGGGTACCAGCCAGGCCTCCTCGTTTATCATCTGGGAGTAGGACTGGTCCATAACGTACTGCTGTACGAAGGGCTTCTGCTCGGCGAGCTTGTCAGCCATCTGCCGGATCTCGCCCTCGTCGGTGGAGTTGATGCTCAGACCGAGCAGGAAGGCCGAGATTGCAAATGCGTCACGGGAGTTTCCGAACATCAATATCTTGTCGGAATATCTCTCGTCCCACAGTGCGCTCCAGGAGTCGATGGGATCGACGTACTTGGTGTTGTAGATGATGCCGACGGTGCCCCAGGTGTAGGGGACGGAGTACTCGTTGGTGGGGTCGTAGTCGGTGTTTTTAAAGCTTTCGTCGATATACTTGTAGTTGGGGATGTTCTCGAAGTTCAGCTTCTCAAGCATATCCTCCTCGATGAGCTTGGCGATCATATAGTCGGAGGGGATGATGATGTCGTAGCTGGAGCCGCCGGTCTTGAGCTTGGTATAGAGGCTCTCATTGTCCTCGTAGGTCGAATAGTTGACCTGTATGCCGGTGCGGCGGGTGAACTCGGCGTTGACGTCAAGGGTGCCGTCGGTGCCGTCGGAGATGTAAAGACCCCAGTTGTATACGTTGATGACCTCGCCCGTGAGAGGCACGGAGTCTGAAGCGGCGAAGGACGATACGGGGAAAAGGGCAAAGACAGCGCAGAGGATGAGTGCAATGGCAACGGTCTTTTTCATTTATTTGCTCCTTTTTATATACGAGTCAGGGTTATCTCGCCCTTGGCGTTTTTGTTTCTGCGGGAACGGTTGTCGTCACGTGCCTGGACGATATTCATAACGATCATCACAAGCAGTATCGCAAGGAACAGCACCGTAAAGAGTGCGTAAAGCTTGGGCGGGAGGGGTTTTTTGGTGTAGGTGTAGATCTCTACGGGGAGGGTTGTAAAGGCGGGTCCGTAGACGAAATAGGAGATAACGAAATCGTCAAGCGACATAGTAAAGGCCATCAGACCGCCCGAGATTATACCGGGGAGTATCTCGGGAAGTGTCACCTTGAAAAACGCCTTGATCGGTGTACAGCCCAGATCGAGGGCGGCCTCGCCTACGTGACGGTCGAGCTGGTTGAGCTTGGGCATGACCGAGAGGATGACGTAGGGGAGGTTGAAGGTGATGTGGGCTATGAGCAGTGTCCAAAATCCCATAACGTCCTTGAGCTTGAGCATCTGTCCGATAAAGACAAACAACAGCGCAAGGGAGATACCGGTTACTATCTCGGGGTTTGTCATGGGGATGTTTGTCACCGTCATGACCGTCTTCTGCGCACGGCGCCCAAGGCGGCGTATGCCGAAGCAGGAGACCGTGCCGAATACCGAGGCGACCACCGACGAAATAAGGGCAACTATCAGCGAATTTAACAGCAACCCGAGCATATTTTTGTCGGAAAAGAGCTCGGAATACCTCGAGAGGGTAAAGCCCTCAAAGTTTGAAAGGCTGGTTCCCGAGGAAAATGACGCCGCCACGAGCAGCAGTATGGGGGCGTAGAGGAATATGAATACCGCAACGGTAAAGATTCGGTTAAAGCGTTTCATATACGGCTCACCTCATCCTGCCCCGCAAAGCGGTTCATTATACCCATACAGATGAATATCATCACCATCAGCACAAGGCTCATCGCTGCGCCGAGGTTGGGATTGTAGCTCTGCTTGAACTGTGACTCTATCAGGTCGCCTATGAGTGCGGTGCCCGACGAGCCGAGCTTCTTGGAAATATAGAAGGTACTGACCGCAGGGACGAATACCATCGTCGTGCCGGAGATTATGCCGGGTGCGGACAGGGGAAGGATGACCTTGAAAAACACCTGCGTACCGCTGCAGCCGAGATCCTCTGCGGCCTCGATAAGGCGGCGGTCAAGCTTTGTAAGCACGCTGTAAAGGGGCATTATCATATAGGGAAGGTAGTTATATACCATTCCGAGAATAACTGCACCCCTGGTGCGTATGAGCTTGAGCGGACCGATGCCAAGCGAGCCAAGCAGACGGTTGAGTATGCCGGTGTCCTCCAAAAGTGCCACCCAGGCAAGGGTCCTAAGCAGGAAGCTCATGCACATGGGGAGCATCACAAGCAGTATCAGTACCCTCTGACGGGAGGGGGCGGCCTTGGCGATGACGTACGCCACGGGGTAGGCTATGACTATGCAAAGCAGAGCCGATACCGCCGCAAGCCAGACGCTCTCGCCGAACACGGGGAGAAACTCCTCAATGCCCATGAGATTGTCAAGGGTGAACCTGCCCGTGTCGGGGTCGGTAAGCGCAAAGTAGAGGACCATTCCCATGGGGACCAGGACGAATATCGCCATCCAGATCAGGTAGGGACCCGAAAGCAGCAGCTTAAAGACGTTATTCCTCCGCTTCATACTGCTTTTCCTCTTGCGGTTCCTCGCCGTCGAACTCGCGTATATCGCGGTCGTAGGCCTCGCTGTAGGTCGAATAGTCGCCGAACATTCCCGAATATTCGCTCTTTTTCATGATGTGAATGGCGTCGGGCTCGATTATAAAGGCGACCTCGCTTCCAAGCTCACGGTAGTCGGTAGACTGGACCATCCACTTGAAGCCGTCGACGTCTATGATAAATTCGTAGTGAACGCCCTTGAAGGTGACCGAGGTGACGGTACCCTTTATATGGCCGTTCTGATAGGGGATTATATCTATATCCTCGGGACGGATGACGACGTCTACGTTCTCGCGCTTTTCAAAGCCGCCGTCAAGACAGGCGAACTTTCTCCCGCAGAACTCGACCAGTCTGTCCTCGTGCATTATGCCGTCTATGATGTTGGACTCCCCGATGAAGTCGGCAACGAAGGCGTTTTGCGGCTCGTTGTATATATCCTCGGGAGTGCCTATCTGCTGGATACGTCCCTTGTCCATGACCACGACGGTGTCGCTCATTGCAAGAGCTTCCTCCTGGTCGTGGGTGACGTATACGAAGGTTATGCCAAGCTGCTGCTGGATACGCTTGAGCTCGGCCTGCATATCCTTGCGAAGGCGCAGGTCAAGAGCCCCCAGCGGCTCGTCAAGAAGGAGCAGGCGGGGACGGCATACCAGTGCTCTGGCTATTGCAACACGCTGTTGCTGACCGCCCGAAAGAGCATCGGTGGAGCGGCGCTCGTAGCCCTTGAGGTTGACAAGTGCGAGCATCTCAAGAACTCTGGAGCGTATCTCCTCCTCGGGAAGCTTCTGTATGCGAAGTCCGAATGCGACGTTTTCAAAGACGTTCAGGTGCGGAAAGAGGGCGTAGCGCTGAAAAATAGTGTTGACCTTGCGCTTGTAGGGCGGAAGGTTGGTGATGCACTCGCCGTCAAAATACACCTCTCCCGAGGTCGGGGTCTCAAAGCCTCCGATGATCCTCAAAGTGGTCGTTTTTCCGCAGCCGGAGGGACCCAACAGCGTAACGAATTCCTTGTCTCTGACAGTAAGATTTATCGACCTTAATACTTCCTCACCGTCAAATTGCATGGCGATGTCGGCAAGGCGTATAAGCTCTTTTTCCATTTATCATCCTCCTCGTCCCGGGTGAATTTCAGCAGTATATAATATAGTACTATTTGCCCCGAATGTCAAGGTATTTTGCAAAATTCTTTAAATTTACAGAAAATTCGGGGTTTTCCCGCCCTCACCTACCTCTGGGGGCAGAAATGCTCCCGAATACTGTGTTATGCTCAAAAATCCTTTTTGGGGCGGCATTTCTGTCGGAAAGTCGGAAAAATACTGCAATGACACCGATTTAACACCAATGTATATGGTGTTTTACCGGAACGAGGAAACGGTAGGCTTTGCCGTGGAAAACGGAGAGCTTGTCCTCATAGCTGACTGATTGCAAAGCAACTGCCTTAAAGCCTCATCTTTTCAGCGAAAAGATGAGGCTTTTTTCTGCGATACGGGTAGAAATTTACATCGGAGTGTGTTATAATAATATGCTGTGTGTTCTCGGAGCCTACCGAGAGAAAGGAGAAACTGTGGCTCAAGGTAAATACGATATTGATATGACCACCGGCCCCCTTTTAAAAAAGATACTGGCCTTTGCCGCACCCATGATGCTTACGGGCATACTTCAGCTTCTCTATAACGCCGCCGACGTTGCGGTAGTGGGAAGCTTTGCAGGTAAGGAGGCGCTTGCCGCCGTCGGCTCGACGGGTGCGCTTATAAATCTTATCGTAAACGTCATAATGGGACTTTCGGTCGGCTCAAGCGTTATGATAGCGAGAAGGCTTGGCTCCCACGATGACGACGGAGTAAGACGTGCCGTCAACACCTCGATGCTCGTAGCCGTTATCGGCGGACTGCTGGTAATGGTAGTCGGCATTGCCTTTTCGGGTCTTTTCCTTTCACTTATGGCCACGCCCGACGACGTTTTGCCGCTTGCGACAAAATATATGCGTATATACTTCATCGGCGCTCCCGCATCGGTGGTATATAACTTCGGCGCATCGGTCCTGCGGGCAAACGGTGATACCAGACGTCCCCTTTACTTCCTTATCGTATCGGGCGCAGTAAACGTTCTTTTCAACCTCCTGTTCGTCATCGGCTTTAATATGGACGTCGACGGCGTTGCCACTGCCACGGTAATATCGCAGGTGCTCTCGGCGATCTTCGTTATCGTGGCGATGATGAAGATGACCACCGCCAGCCGCCTTGAGATAAAGGCGCTCAAGATATACAAGCAGGAGTTTTTCGAGATGCTCCGCATCGGACTTCCCGCAGGTATTCAGGGCTCGATATTCTCCATCTCCAACGTACTTATACAGTCGGCTGTCAACTCCTTTGACAATTCGAGCATAATAGCCGGCAACGCCGCTGCGGGCAACCTCGAGGGCTTTATCTACGTTGCAATGAACACCTTCTATCACGCCGCACTGACCTTTACCGGTCAGAACTATGGCGCAAAGCAGTTCAAGCGGATAAACAAGGTTCTTGCAGAATGCCTTATCACCGTTACGGTGGTCGGTCTCGCCGTGGGTATGGTAATAGAGCTTGCAAACGGACAGCTCCTTAAGCTCTATACCAACGATCCGGAGATAATAAGATACGCCCAGTCAAGAAACGCCATCATCTGCCCGACCTATTTCCTCTGCGGCATAATGGAGGTAATGGTTGGAATGCTGAGAGGCCTCGGCTATTCGATAGCCCCGATGATCGTGTCTATAGCGGGTGTCTGCGGCATACGTATTGCATGGATATACATAGTATTTGCTGCGGATCCGTCCATACAGTCGCTGTATATGTCCTATCCCGTTTCCTGGCTGATCACCGCCGCGATCCACTCGGTATGCTTTATTGCGGTCAGAAAATCGGCCGAAAGACGGATGTTGGCGCAACAGTGCTAATACTCAAAGCTTTTCAGGGCACCGAATTATACATACTGCCGTATTGACTTAAGGTAAACGGCGATGTATAATTATACCAATAAGAATTTATAAATATACGGAGGAGTATACAATGAGCGCAAAGAAACATTACAACAAGGTAGTCCTTGCCTATTCGGGCGGACTTGACACATCCATCATAATTCCCTGGCTCAAGGAAAACTACGGCTGTGAGGTCATTGCGGTAGCTGGCGACGTAGGCCAGGGCAAGGAGCTTTCTGGTCTTGAAGAGAAGGCCATTAAGACCGGTGCCTCCAAGCTCTACATCGAGGACCTCAGGGAAGAGTTCGTCGACGACTTCATCGTTCCCACCCTCAAGGCAGGTGCAAAGTACGAAAACACCTACCTCCTGGGCACCTCCTTTGCCCGTCCCCTCATCGCCAAGCGCATCGTCGAGATAGCACTTGCCGAGGGTGCCGACGCCATTGCCCACGGCTGCACCGGTAAGGGCAACGATCAGGTCCGCTTCGAGCTGACCATCAAGCACTTTGCCCCCCACCTCGACATCATTGCACCCTGGCGTACCTGGGAGCTCAAGTCCAGAGACGACGAGATCGAATACGCCAAGGCCAGAAATATCCCCGTACCCGTGACCAAGGAGAACAACTACTCCAAGGACAAGAACCTCTGGCACCTCAGCCACGAGGGTATGGAGCTTGAAAGCCCCGCCAATGAGCCCCTCTATGACAGAATGCTCGAGCTCGGCGTCACCCCCGAAAAGGCCCCCGACGAGCCTACCTACATCACCCTCGGCTTTGAGAAGGGCGCACCCGTCTCCCTCAACGGCGAGAAGCTCTCGGCAACCGAGATCGTCTACAAGCTCAACAAGCTCGGCGGCGAGAACGGCATCGGCATCATCGACATCGTCGAGAACCGCCTCGTGGGCATGAAGTCCCGCGGCGTATACGAGACTCCGGGCGGCACCATCCTCTACCACGCCCACGACGTGCTCGAGACCATCTGCCTTGACCGTGACACCTACCACATGAAGCAGCAGCTCGCAGGCAGATTTGCCGAGCTGGTCTACTTCGGCCAGTGGTACACCCCCCTGCGTGAGGCCCTCTCGGCCTTCGTCGAGTCCACCCAGCAGACCGTTACGGGCGAAGTCAAGCTCAAGCTCTACAAGGGCAACATAATCAACGCCGGCGTTACCTCGCCCTACACCCTTTACAGCGAGGAGTTTGCCTCGTTTGGTGAGGACAACGTTTACAATCAGATGGATTCGCAGGGCTTTATCAACCTCTTTGGTCTGCCCATTAAGATAAAGGCTCTGCTTGACAAGGAGAGAAACATCTAATGAAGCTCTGGACGGGAAGATTTTCAAAGGAGACCGACGCTCGTGTAAACGACTTCAACTCCTCCATACGCTTTGACTCCCGAATGTACGCTCAGGACATCGAGGGCAGTATCGCTCACGCCAAGATGCTCTGCGCCCAAGGCATAATCGAGCCCGAAGACTGCGAGGCCATCCTTTCGGGGCTTGGGGAGATAAAGGCGGAGCTCGAGTGCGGAAAGCTTACCTTCCCGTCGGACGCAGAGGATATCCATACCTTTATAGAACAGACCCTCACCGCAAGGGTAGGGGATGCTGGCAAGCGCCTGCATACCGGCAGGAGCCGTAACGACCAGGTCGCCCTCGACCTGCGGCTCTACCTCCGTGATGAGATACCCCGTACGGTATCCCTCATAACCGAGCTTGTGCGGACGCTTTGCGATGTCGCAGAGAAGAACGTCGGCACCGTTATGCCGGGATATACCCACCTTCAAAGGGCGCAGCCCATCACCTTCGGGCATCATCTGATGGCCTACGTGTTTATGCTGCTTCGGGACTGTCAGAGGCTTTGCGACTGCCTTGGGCGGACCAAAATATCCCCGCTTGGCTCGGGCGCTCTTGCGGGTACGACCTATCCGCTTGACCGTGCCGCCGTCGCAGAGAGCCTCGGGCTTGAGGGCATAACCGAAAACAGCCTTGACGGCGTGTCCGACCGTGACTTTGCAATGGAGCTGCTTGGGGCGCTGTCGATAGTTATGGTACACCTCTCCCGCTTCTCCGAGGAGATCATCCTCTGGTCGAGCTTTGAATTTAAATTTATCGAGCTGGACGACGGCTTTGCCACCGGCTCGTCGATAATGCCCCAAAAGAAAAACCCCGACGTAGCTGAGCTTGTCAGGGGCAAATCGGGCAGGGTATTCGGAGATCTGACGGCACTTCTCACCGCCATGAAGGGTCTGCCGCTTGCCTACAACAAGGATATGCAGGAGGACAAGGAGGCCGTCTTTGACGCTCTGGATACAGTAAACCTCTGTGTGTCCACCTTTACCCCCATGATCGCAACCATGACCGTTATTCCCGAAAATATGCGTGCCGCGGCGGCAAAGGGCTTTATAAACGCCACCGACTGCGCCGACTACCTCGTTTCCAAGGGACTTCCGTTCAGAGACGCCTACAAGATTACGGGTGCGGCGGTTGCCATGTGTGTAAGAGAAAACAAGACCCTCGAGGGTCTTACCCTTGAGGAATACCGTTCCTTCAGTCCCGTTTTTGACGAGGACGTCTATGCGGCAGTCGCCCTTGAGACCTGTCTTGCGGGCAGAAGGCTTGCGGGCGGACCCGCCCCCGAGGCCGTGAAGGAACAGATAGCAAAAGCAAGGAAAGAGCTTGAAAAGTATGAAGCATAAGATCTTTATCGACGGACGTGAGGGTACCACAGGCCTTCGCATCGAATCCCGTCTTGCCCTGCGTGAGGACGTGGAGATACTGCAGATAGACCCCGAGCTTCGCAAGGACCCCGCCGAAAGAAAACGTCTGATAGGGGAGTCGGAGATAACCTTCCTCTGCCTGCCCGACGCTGCGGCAATAGAGTCCTGCGAGCTTGCAAAG
This sequence comes from Clostridia bacterium, assembly GCA_017532825.1. Classification (GTDB taxonomy): domain Bacteria; phylum Bacillota; class Clostridia; order Oscillospirales; family QAMX01; genus RGIG6452. The sequence goes on along the minus strand of JAFXIT010000032.1, from coordinate 12,999 downwards.
GGTACCTCGGCGAGGATAATCGACGCATCCACCGCCCACCGTATCGACCCCGCGTGGGTCTACGGCTTCCCCGAACTCTCCAAGGAGCGCAGGGCGGCCATACGTACCGCATCGAGGGTCGCCGTCCCAGGCTGTCACGCAAGCGGATTTATCTGTCTTGCCTACGTTCTTGTGCAAAAGGGGATAATCTCCCCCGACGCTCCGCTTACCTGCCACTCCCTTACGGGATACAGCGGCGGCGGAAAGAAGATGATAGCCACCTATGAATCCTCCGAGCGTCCCCTTCACGACGAGCTCGAGACCCCTGCCTTCTACGCCCTGGGGCTGACACATAAGCACCTGCCCGAGATGACGGTGATATCGGGGCTTAAAAATCCCCCCGTGTTTACCCCCATCGTTGGCGACTACTACAAGGGTATGACGGTTGCGATCCCCCTGCCGGGGACCCTTATGACCAAGAAATACACCCCCGACGATATCCGTGCCGTCTTTTCGGAGTTCTATGCCGACGAGGAAAATATCAAGGTCAATCCCGAAGCCCCGCAGGGCTCGGTCTACGCCGACGGCTGCAACGATACCGACGGTATAGAGATATTCGTCTCGGGCACCCCCGAGCGTACGCTTCTGCTTGCCCGTCTTGACAACCTCGGCAAGGGCTCCTCGGGTGCGGCACTGCAGTGCATGGATATAATGCTGGAGGGAAGATAGTATGAAATTTATCCCGGTGGAGTTACCGCTCCCGTCGGTTACAGAGCAAACGGCCTTCTCTGCGGCATCAAAAAGGGCCGCACCAAGCCCGACCTTGCCCTTATCGTCTCCGACGTTCCTGCCTCTGCGGCAGGCGTATATACCTCAAACCTTGTAAAGGGCGCTCCCGTGACCCTTACAAAGAAGCATCTTGAAAACGGCGTTGCAAGGGCGGTCCTTTGCAACAGCGGCAACGCAAACACCTGCAATCCCGACGGTCCGCAGATAGCTGAAGATATGTGCGAGCTTCTAGCAGCTGAGCTCGGCATCGCTCCCGAGGACGTCATCATCGGCTCGACGGGCGTTATCGGTCAGCCCCTTCCCATAGAGCCGGTGGCAAAGACAATGCCCGCACTCGTTGCGGGACTTTCGGTCGAGGGCGGAAGCCTTGCGGCCGAGGCCATAATGACCACCGATACGGTCAAGAAGGAGTTCGCCTGCGAGCTTGAGCTTGGGGGCAAGACCGTCCGCATCGGCCTTATCTGCAAGGGCTCGGGCATGATAGCCCCCAATATGGCCACCATGCTCTGCTTTATAACCACCGACGCCGCCATAACCGCAGAGCTTCTTCATAAGGCTCTCAAGTACGCTATCGACCGCAGTATAAACTGCGTCGTGGTAGACGGCGACCAGTCCACTAACGACACCGCTGCCATAATGGCAAACGGACTTGCGGGCAATGCCCTTATCGAAAGCGAGAACGGCGACTACCTTGCCTTCCGGGAAGCTCTGTGCGAGCTGACTGCTTCTGCGGCAAGGCTTCTTGCCTCCGACGGCGAGGGTGCCACACGGCTTCTTACCTGCCACGTAACGGGTGCGCCCGACTACGAAAGCGGCAAGACCGTCGCCCGTACCATCATCGGCTCCAGCCTTGTAAAGTGTGCCTTCTTCGGTGCGGACGCCAACTGGGGCAGGATACTCTGCGCCATAGGCTACGCAGGTGTCGAGCTGGACGTCACACGCATCTCGGTCACATTCGAGTCGGCCTCGGGCAGGATAGACCTCTGCCGTGACGGAGCGGGGCTTGAATTTGACGAGGAGCTTGCAAAAAAGCTGCTTTGCCAAAAGCAGATAGACATTATCGTACACCTTGGTCAGGGCGATGCCTCTGCCACGGCGTGGGGCTGTGATATGACCTACGATTACGTCAAGATAAACGGAGATTACCGTACCTAAAAGGAGCCTTACCGCAATGGATATGGATAAGTATTTTGAAAATGCAAGCGTGCTTGCTCAGGCGTTGCCCTACATACAGAACTACCGCAACAAGACCGTAGTTATAAAGTACGGCGGCAATGCAATGATAAACGACGGACTCAAGGCCGCCGTTATCAACAATATCGTCCTTCTTTCCTGCGTCGGTATAAACGTCGTGCTGGTCCACGGCGGCGGTCCCGAGATAAACGATATGCTCCGCAGGATAAACAAGCAGAGCAAGTTCGTAAACGGACTGCGCTACACCGATGAGGAGACCATGGACATCGTCCAGATGGTCCTTTGCGGAAAGGTAAACAAGGAGCTCGTGTCCCGTATAAACCGCAGCGGCGGCAAGGCCGTCGGTCTTTGCGGACTTGACGGCGGACTTCTGCAGGCCGACGTTCTCGACAACGGAAACTACGGCCTTGTGGGCGAGGTCTACGAGGTAAATACCGACATTATAAACGCCTCGGTAGAGGCGGGATATATGCCCGTAGTTGCCACCGTGGCAGGGGGCAAAAACGGCGAGGTCTACAACATAAACGCCGACCTTGCGGCCGCCAAGATCGCCGCCGCCATCGGTGCCGAAAAGCTGATACTGCTGACAGACGTCAGAGGAATACTCCACGATCCGTCGGACGAAAGCTCCCTTATTTCGGTCATGGACGTTTCCGACGTTCCCCAGCTTATGCACGAGGGTGTCATCACCGGCGGTATGATCCCCAAGGTCAACTGCTGTGTCGAGGCCGTCAGACATGGGGTCAAGCGTGCCCACATCATCGACGGCAGGCTTGAAAACTCCATCCTCATCGAAATGCTCTCCGACGCAGGTATCGGAACTATGATACTCCAGGAGGGGTCTAAATGACCTTTGAACAGATAAAAAAGCTCGATACTTCCTCCGCCATGCCCACCTACGGCCGCTTTGACGCCGCATTTGACAGGGGCGAGGGTGCGACCCTTTGGGACGTTGAGGGCAAAAAATATATCGACTTTTCAAGCGGCATCGGGGTAAACTCCCTTGGCCACCGCCATCCGGCGTGGCTTGCCGCCGTCGAGGGACAGCTTTCAAGGCTTGCCCACACGTCAAACCTCTACTATAACGAGGCTACCGCCCGCCTTACCGATAAGCTCACCTCCTTCTGCCCCCAAGGAAGCCGTGTGTTCATGGCAAACTCGGGTGCCGAGGCAAACGAGGGCATGATAAAGCTTGCAAGAAAGTACAGCTTTGACCGCTACGGCGAGGGAAGAAACGAGATAATCTCCCTCAAGGGCTCCTTCCACGGCAGGACCCTTACCACCCTTTCGGCAACGGGACAGGACGTCTTTCATCAGTTCTTCCACCCCTTTACCGAGGGCTTTGTCTATGCAGACGCCAATATGGACTCTGTCGAAAGCCTCGTAAACGAGCGCACCTGTGCGGTCATGTTTGAGACCATCCAGGGAGAGGGCGGAGTGATACCGCTTGACGAGGGCTTCCTCTCCGAGCTTTGGAGATTTGCCCGTGAGCGTGATATACTCCTGCTTGCAGACGAGGTGCAGACGGGCATCGGCAGAACGGGAAGTCTCTTCTCCTTCCCCGAATTTCCCGACGTGTTCAGCCTTGCAAAGGGTCTTGGCGGCGGACTTCCCATCGGTGCCGTCGTAGCTACGGAGAAGTGTGCCGAGGTGCTCGGCCCGTCCACCCACGGCTCGACCTTCGGAGGCAACCCCGTTGCGGCCGCAGGCGCACTTGCCGTGCTTGAGACGGTCGGAAATGAGGAATTCCTCGCATCGGTCGTCAAAAAGGGCGAATATATCCGTGACGGACTTAAAAAGAGAAACCTCCCCGTGTCCGAGATACGCGGCAGAGGACTTATGCTCGGAATCGACATCGAAGGGGTCGAGGCAAAGCCGCTTTGTGCCGCACTGCTCAAAAACGGCCTTGTAAGCCTTACGGCAAAGACCTCGCTGCGCTTCCTGCCGCCGCTTGTTATAAGCTATGAAGAGATCGACGAGGGTCTTGATATCCTCAAGTCGACGTTGGAGGAAATGAAATGAAAAAGGACCTTTTAAAGCTTCTTGACCTTGACCGCAAGGAGATATACGATCTGCTGAGGCTTGGCGACCAGCTCAAGTACGAACAGCACAACGGTATAAAGCATCACCACCTCGAGGGCAAGACCCTCGGTATGATATTTACCAAATCGTCCACCCGTACCCGTGTCTCCTTTGAGACGGGTATGTATCAGCTGGGCGGTATGGCAATATTCCTCTCGGCAACCGCCTCCCAGGTCGGCAGAGGTGAGCCCCCCGAGGACACCGCAAGGGTCCTTTCCCGCTACCTCGACGGTATTATGATCCGTACCTTCGAGCAGGAGGAGGTCGAGACCCTTGCAAAGTACGCCTCCATCCCCGTCATCAACGGTCTTACCGACTTCTGCCACCCCTGCCAGGTGCTTGCCGACCTTATGACCATCCGTGAGAGCAAGGGCGTGCTCGACGGTCTCAAGCTCTGCTACATCGGCGACGGCAACAATATGGCAAACTCCCTCATCGTCGGCGGACTCAAGGCCGGCATGAAGGTGTCCATCGCCTGCCCCGAAAACTATATGCCCGATCAGAGGGTACTCGACTTCGCAAAGGGTATGGACCTTGAGATCGTCCGTGACCCCAGAGAGGCCGCAAAGGGCGCCGATGCGGTCTATACCGACGTATGGGCCAGCATGGGTCAGGAGGACGAAAAGCTCCAGCGCATGAAGGACTTTGAGGGCTACCAGATAAATTCCGCAGTTATGGCCGAGGCAAACAAGGACGCCATGGTGCTCCACTGCCTGCCCGCCCACAGAGGCGAGGAGATAACCGCCGATGTCTTCGAAGCCCACGCAGACGACATCTTCGAGGAGGCCGAAAACCGCCTCCACATCCAAAAGGCCATCATGGTCTCGCTGATGAAGTAAAAAGAAAAAGTAAAACACCGTACCCGAGAGGGTGCGGTGTTTTTTGGTGTGACAACTACGCGTTAGGTATCTCTTTTGTTGTATTGGTTTAGTCCTTCGAGAGAAAAATTTTTAGCTAGCCTAATTTGACATTTAGCAAATGTCATTATCGATGCAATTATAACATATAATCTTCTACGTGACAAGTACTAAATGTCAAAATGGGGATTAAAATGTTTAGGAACAAGACAGCTGCTGGAAAGAATAATATATGCGGAGAAAATATAGCTTGCTTTCGCAAGGAGATGAAACTCTCCCAAAGGGCGCTTGCAGATGAGCTTCAGCTTGCTGGGTTGGACGTTGATAAGAATGCGATACAGAGAATGGAATCTGGACAGCGCTTCGTTACCGATATCGAGCTTTTGTACCTATCAAAGACGCTCGGAAAAAGCATAGACGAGCTGCTGGGTGTATGATGAAGAAAAAACACCGTGCTCTCGGGCACGGTGTTTTTTGCTGTCAAGAGGGCAGAGTAATGTTACCAAACTCATCCCTGACTCCGTTTCGGTAGTATTCAACGGCAGGGTCGTCGGTGAAAAATTTTGTATAAGTGTCACCCATGTGTGCGTAGTTTCTGTACCAATCAAAGCTCCAGCTGCCGTCGTCGTTCCTATCGAAGTGGTAATAACTCTGACATATCAGCCAGCCTTCAAGCTCGCCCTCGGCAATAAGGCCGTAGACGTCAAGCGGCAGAGAGTTTGTCGGATTATTTTGGTCATTTGCAAGGCGGCGGTATATCACCGCTATCATAAATTCGCTGCCGTCAGTAATGTCAGCATCGCCGTTTGTGTAGCAGATATTGCTCCACCCGATAAGGGTACTGCTGTTGTAAAGGGCGTTTGCCATTTCACCCTGCGGAAGCTCTACAAGACGCTTTATATGCTCGGCAATGATCCGGGCAAGCGCTTCGGGATCGTCGACGATGTCGGCAGGGAACCTTTTCGCAGCAAACTCTTCAAGCCACAACGAAATGACGTCGGTCTGCGCCGTGGTAGCCGTAGGATCCGCAGTTGCGGAACTGTTCGAGGACGTTCCACCCTCGGAGCCGGTCGTCGTGCTCGGAGCCGCAGTGGAAGCCGCCGGCGTACTCGGTGCGGCCGTCGTCTCGGAAGGTCGTCCGTTGCCGCCGCAGGCCGCAAGAACAAGGGACAATAGCAAGAGCAGGAGTGATAGGATCACGGTCATTTTAAACTTCATACGGATACCTTCTTTCTGTCGTTATTTTGCACACCGACGGTGTGCTTTCACCAATATAATAACAAAAACGCCGTATTAAGTCAATATATATATATATATATCAAAACGCACATTTTTTCAAAAATGCAAAAGTTCTTGTAAAATACCCCTCAGAGGGTATATAATTAAAATAAAAAAGAAAACGGGAGGCTCGGGATGAAAAACGAAAAATTTGACGTAAAGGGAATGTCCTGCGCCGTCTGCAGCGGACACGTCGAGCGTGCGGTGTCGGCGGTAGAGGGAGTAGAGAGCGTCAGCGTCAGCCTGCTTACAAACTCTATGACGGTCAGCTTTTCCGAGCCTGCGACCGCCGAGGGAATATGCAAGGCGGTAAAGGCGGCAGGCTACGGAGCACGTCCGGCAAAGGACTCTCAAAAGCCCGAAAAGGGCGAGACGGGGAAGCTTGTAGGTATCCTCATTGCATCTGTCTTGCTTCTGCTTCCCCTTATGTATATATCAATGGGACACGTTATGCTGTCCTGGCCTCTGCCCAGGTGGATCGCATAGCCTGCCCTGCTTGCCCTCATCGAGGGGATACTCTCCCTTGCGGTGATGGTCATCAACCGCAGATTTTTCATAAACGGAGCAAAAAGCCTTATCCACCGTGCGCCGAGCATGGATACCCTCGTATCCCTCGGAAGCGGCGCAAGCTGGCTTTACAGCGTGGCGGTGTCGGTCAGAATATTTGTAGACGGTGAGCATTCCGCACACCTCCTCCACGACCTGTATTTTGAGTCGGCGGCGATGATACTTACCCTGATAACCCTCGGCAAGCTCCTCGAGGCGGTCAGCAAGGGTCGCACAGCCTCGGCCGTGAGAGCGCTTATGGACCTTGCGCCAAAGACCGCAAGGGTGATCCGTGACGGCGAAGAAACGGTCGTTCCAATAGAGGAGCTGGTCATCGGAGACCTCTTTTCGGTGCGCCCGGGTGAGAGCATACCCGCCGACGGCGTGGTCGTATCGGGTGAGAGCTCGGTCGACGAGTCCGCCCTTACGGGCGAGAGCCTGCCGATAGACAAGGCAGAGGGAAGCCCCGTATCTGCCGCAACGGTAAACGCAAACGGACACCTTGTCTGCAGGGCGACGGGTGTCGGCGGCGAAACTGCGCTGGGACGTATAATAGCCCTCGTCGAAAACGCCTCCGCCTCCAAAGCACCCATAGCACGTCTTGCCGACAGAGTCTCTCGGGTATTTGTGCCGACGGTAATGGCCATCGCCGCAGTGACCTTCGGGATATGGCTTGCCGCAGGGGAGAGCTTCGGCTTTGCCCTTGCAAGGGCGGTCAGCGTGCTGGTAATAAGCTGTCCCTGCGCCATGGGACTTGCAACCCCCGTTGCGGTCATGGCAGGCACGGGTATCGGCGCAAAAAAGGGTATACTTTTCAAGACCGCCGCCGCGCTCGAGGCGGCAGGACACAGCGAGATAGCACTCATTGACAAGACCGGCACACTTACAAGCGGCAACCCGTCGGTGACCGACGTCGTTACGGCCGATGGAGACGAGGACGAGCTTTTAAGTGTGGCCTTGGGACTTGAGGTAAACAGCGAGCACCCCCTTGCTCGTGCCGTGACAGCCTACGCCGCAGAGCGTGGGGTCGAGCCGATGCGGGTTGACGGATTTGCCGCAATGCCGGGAAACGGTGTCAGAGGTACCGTCGGGGGAGAGACCGCCCTCGGCGGAAATCTTGCCCTTATGAGGGGCGAGGGGGTAGACTCATCGGCCTTGGAAAAGACCGCAGAGAAGCTTGCTTCGGAGGGGAAAACACCTCTGTGCTTTGCCCTTGGGGGACGGCTTTTGGGCATCATCGCCGTTGCCGACACCGTCCGTCCCGAGAGTGTCAGGGCGGTAGCCGAGCTTAAAAATATGGGCATCACCACCGTTATGCTCACGGGTGACAACCGCCGCACGGCGGTTGCCGTGGCAAAAACGGCAGGGGTGGAGCATGTGGAGGCAGACCTTCTTCCGGGCGGCAAGGAGGAGATAATACGCCGCCTTTCCGAATATGGCAGAACGGTGATGGTCGGCGACGGTATAAACGACGCTCCCGCACTTGCCCGTGCCGACGTAGGTATTGCCATAGGAGCGGGGACCGACGTTGCCATAGAGGCGGCCGACGTGGTGCTGATGCACTCCGAGCTTACCGACCTGCCCTCGGCAATAAGACTTTCCCGTCGGGTAGTGCTGAACATAAAGGAAAACCTCTTTTGGGCGTTCTTTTACAACTGCCTGGGAATACCGATCGCGGCAGGTGCGCTCATACCGATAAACGGTCTGACCCTCAACCCCATGATAGGTGCGGCGGCGATGAGCCTCTCGAGCATCTGCGTGGTGATGAACGCCCTGCGGCTCAATCTTTTCGACCTGCACTCATCAAAGCAGGATTTCAGACGAAAAAGTGTCGTTTTGCCGGGCAATATCGGTAAAAATAACGGTTGCGAATAATGTCGAAATGTAATATAATAATGTAAGAAATATAATAGGAGCTGAGAGATATGATCATAGTTACCGGCGGCGCCGGATACGTAGGCAGCCATTGCGTAAAGGAACTTCTAAAGCGCGGCTACGAGGTCGGCGTTGTGGACAACCTCTGCACAGGCCACCGTGCAAGCGTTGGCAAGGACGCTCGTTTCTTCGAGGGCGACATCCGTGACGGAGAGTTTATGACCAAGGTCTTCAAGGAGTCGGGTGCCGAGGCGGTCATACACTTTGCCGCCTGCTCTCTGGTCGGCGAAAGCATGACCGATCCGCTGAAGTACTACAATAACAACGTCCACGGCACCGAGGTGCTTCTTTCCTCTATGCTCCGTGCCGACGTCGATAAGATCATATTCTCCTCCACCGCCGCAGTCTACGGCGAGGCTCAGACCGATATGATAACCGAGGATATTCCCAAGGAGCCGACCAACACCTACGGTGAGACCAAGCTCTCCATGGAAAAGATGATGAAGTGGTGCGACAAGGCCTACGGTATGCGCCACGTCGCTCTGCGCTACTTCAACGTCGCAGGTGCAGACCCCGAGGGTACGATAGGTGAGGACCATTCCCCCGAGACCCACCTCATTCCCATAATCCTTCAGGTACCGCTTAAAAAGCGTGAAAAGCTCTCCATCTTCGGAGACGATTATCCCACACCCGACGGCACCTGCATTCGTGACTACGTCCACGTCTGCGACCTCGCAAGAGCCCACGCAATGGCCCTTGAGCACCTCATCGGCGGCGGCAAGAGCGATGCGTTCAACCTTGCAAGCGGCGGCGGCTACTCGGTCAAGGAGATGGTCGAGGCAGCCCGTGAGGTCACAGGTCATCCCATCCCTGCCGAGATTCAGCCCCGCAGAGCAGGCGACCCCGCAAGATTGGTCGCAAACGCCTCCAAGGTGGCAAACGCTCTGGGCTTCAAGCCCGAAAAGACCTCCGTCAAGGAGATAATCGCCGATGCATGGCGCTGGCACAGCTCACATCCCAACGGATTTGGAGTGTAAAGCATAATGCTTGACAGTAATGTAGAGATAACGAGGCTGCTTGCCCGTGCGGTAGAGACCGGCCTTATAGAAAAAGACGACGAGATATACTGCGCAAACCGTATAATTGCGCTTATAGGTGCGCCCGAATACAAAAAAGCGGAGATCGCCCGACCCGACACTGCCGACGTCCAGGAGATACTTGACAATCTCCTCGAGATCGCCTTTGCAAACGGAAAGCTCGAAAGCAATACTCCGGTGTATAGGGATCTGCTTGACACCGAGATAATGGCGGTTCTGACGCCCTTTCCCTCCACGGTGAGAAGAAAATTTGCTCTGGAGTATGAAAAGAGCCCCCAAGCGGCGACGGAATGGTACTACGCCTTCTCAAAGGCGACCAATTACATCCGTGTTGCGAGGATAGAAAAGGACCTGCGGTGGAAATACCAAAGCGAGTTCGGTGAGCTGGACGTTACGATAAACTGCTCCAAGCCCGAAAAGGACCCCGTGGCCATCGCCGCTCTTCTTAAGCAAAAATCGGTATCCTATCCCGCATGCCCCCTCTGTGCCGAAAACGAGGGCTATACGGGACGGCTCGACCACGCCGCAAGGGGGAGTCACAGAGTTCTTCCCATCACTCTCGGCGGCGAGGATTGGCTTATGCAGTATTCGCCCTATTCCTACTATAACGAGCACTGCATCGCCCTCAACGGCAACCATCAGCCCATGAAGATAAGCAAGGCTACCTTTGAAAAGCTTATCGACTTTGTGGACCTGTTCCCCCACTACTTCATCGGCTCAAACGCCGACCTTCCCATCGTCGGCGGTTCGATACTGACCCACGACCACTTCCAGGGCGGAAGATACGTCTTCCCCATGGAGAAGGCAGCATCTGAGCGTACCTTCAAGGTCAAGGGCTACGACAACGTCACCTGCGCGCGTATCGCCTGGCCCGCCTCGGTCATACGCCTTGACTCGCCCGACAGAGAGAGCCTGCTTGAGCTTGCAGGTGAGATACTCTCGGCATGGCGGGGCTATTCCGACCCCGATGCAGGTATCTTCGCCGAGACCGACGGTGTTCCCCACAATACCATAAGCCCCATCGCACGCAGAAGGGGAGAGCTTTACGAGCTTGACCTTGCCCTGCGTAACAATATCACCTCGGAGGAGCATCCGCTGGGAGTGTTCCATCCCCACGCCGAGCTTCACCATATCAAGAAGGAGACCATCGGTCTTATCGAGCTTATGGGACTTGCGGTGCTTCCAGCAAGACTGGTAGGCGAGCTCGCCGCCGTCAAGCACTATCTGCTTGAGGACCCCGAGGGCTTCTACGGTGATGAAAAGCTGCAGCTCCACCGTGACTGGTACGATACCCTCCGCAAGCGTACCGATATCACCCCCGAGACGATCGACCGCATCATCGACGACGAGGTCGGCGAGATATTTACCGACTGTCTGCGTGCCGCAGGTGTCTACAAGCGTACCCCCGAGGGACTTGCCGCCTTTGACAGATTCATTGAGTTTGTCCAAAACAGATAAAGAAAAAGAGAGAACGACCTGTCGTTCTCTCTTTTTTTACGATCTGCAAAGCTTTTACCCTGCGTTTTCGCCGGTGCGGGGGAGCTGACGGCCGGTGTGGTCGACGGTGTAGTTATCCTTGTAGATAAGCTCGGAGATGGTCAGAAAGGTGTACCCCTGCGACTTGAGCTCGGAAAGTATGGCAGGCAGACTTTCGGCGGTATGCTTGCCGCCGTTGTGGAAGAGCACTATCGAGCCGGGGCCGACCTTGGGTACCACACGGTCGTATATCTGCCCTGCTGTGAGGTCCTTCCAGTCAAGGCTGTCTACGTCCCACTGTATGGTATAGAGCCCGGTACCTCTTGCAACCTCAATGACGTCGTTTGAATAGTCGCCGTAGGGGGGACGGAAGAGTATTGGGCGTACACCCGTTACAGCCTCGATCTTGTCGGAGCAGATATTGAGCTCCGAAAGCATCTTATCACGGCCTATCTTGGGCATGTGCGGATGTGTTGCCGAATGGTTTTGTATCTCGTGCCCCGCCTCAAATATCTGCTTGACACGGTGGGGATATTTGTCTACCCACTCGCCCACGAGGAAGAAGGTCGCCTTGACGCCCGCCTCGGAGAGGGCGGAGAGTATCTCATCGGTATCCTCGTCGCCCCAGGCGGCATCAAAGCTTATCGAAAGGACCTTGTCGTCTCTGTCGACGCAGTATATAGGTATCTCTCTTGCTGCGGCGGTCGGGCTTGCAAGACCGGCACGCAGGCCCAGTGCGCCTCCAAGTACCACCACGGCGGCGCAGAGCGCTATCGGAAGTGCAAGCTTTCTTTTAAAAATGGCTTTAATATTGGATCTTCCCATAAAAAATCAGCCTCCCGAAACAATTCTATGCTTCGGAAGGCCGATTATTACGGTAGCTTGGGTATTACTTGTTGAAGTAGAAGGGCTCGCCGGAGATGGAGGACTTGTAGATACCGTCGAGTATTGCGGAAACGGTGAAGGCCTGCTCGGGCAGGACGCAAGCGTCGGTGCCATCACGCAGGGACTTGTACCACTGATAGGCTTCGATGGCCTCGGGGCTGTTGTTGCCGCTTCCCGAATAGAAGGCGACGCCGCCGGCGCTGAAGTCGGGGGAGGAGACGTACTGACGGTTGTTGCAGATGCCGTTGATGCGCAGGCCGCCACGCATGTCGGCGCCGGCCAGGGTGCCGCAGAGGGTGGTGGAGGCTTCAATGACGTCGAGGGTGTTGAGAGCCCAGGAGGATTCCAGGAAGATGGTAGCGCCGTTTTCCATGACTACGAAGCCGAAGCAGGAGTCTTCAACGGTGTACTTCTCGGGATCCCAGTTGCCCCAGATGTTGCCCTGATTGACTGCCTCGTCGGCCAGCTTGTGATACTTGGTGCCGACGCAGTACTTGGGCTTATAGTTGTCCATCATCCACAGGGTAAGGTCGAGGGCGTGGGTGCCGATGTCGACCAGAGGACCGCCGCCCTGCTCGTACTCGTTAAGGAATACGCCCCAGGTGGGAACGGCTCTGCGGCGGATGGCGTGAGCCTTGGCAAAGTAGATGTCACCGAAGGTACCCTTCTTGCACTCTTCCTTGAGGTAGAGGGACTCGGCACGGTAACGGTTCTGATAACCGATGGTCAGCTTCTTGCCGGTGCGCTTGGAAGCCTCGAGCATCTTCTTGGCCTCTTCGGCGTTGATGGCCATGGGCTTTTCGCACATAACGTGCTTGCCGGCATACAGGGCGTCCACGGTGATGTAGCTGTGATCCACGTTGGGGGTCAGAACATGCACAACGTCAATGCTTTCGTCCTTGAGCAGTTCCTTATAATCGGTGTAAACCTTGGCGTCGGGG
>JAFXIT010000031.1 GCA_017532825.1 Clostridia bacterium | reverse complement strand
GGTACCGGCGCCGAGCAGAAGATAACCATCACCTCCTCCACCACCATGAGCAAGGAGGACATCGACAAGGCAGTCAAGGAAGCCGAGCTCCACGCCGAGGAGGACCGCAAGGCCCGTGAGGCAGTCGACGCCCGCAACCAGGCCGAACAGCTGGTATACCAGACCGAGAAGACCCTCGGTGAGATCGGCGACAAGCTCCCCGAGAGCGACAAGGAGCCCGTAAACAAGGGCCTCGAGGCGCTCAAGGAAGCCCTCAAGGGTGAGGACGTTGAGCTTATCAAGTCGGCAAGCGAGGCTCTGACCAAGGAGTTCTACGCCCTTTCCGAGAAGCTCTACAAGGCCACCGGCGCGGCAAACGGCGAGCCCGGTGCCGCAGGCGGCGCACAGGCCGGCGAGGACGGCGAGTTCTACTCCAACGACTACGAGGTCAAGGACGACGACAACAAATAAAATTCCCTTAAAGAGGCGTTTCCATGGCAGACAAACGCGATTACTACGAGGTGCTTGGGCTAACCAAGACCGCCTCGGACGATGAGATAAAAAAATCATTCCGAAAGCTTGCCAAGCAGTACCATCCCGACCTTCACCCCGGCGACAAGGAAGCCGAGGTCAAGTTCAAGGAGATAAACGAGGCCTACGAGGTGCTTTCCGATGCCGACAAGAAGAGCCGCTACGACCAGTTCGGCTTTGCGGGCGTCGACCCCAACTACGGTGCGGGCCAGCCCGGCGGCGGCTACGGCGGTTACGGCGGCGGCTTCGATATGGGCGACATCGGCGACATCTTCAGCTCCTTCTTCGGCGGCTTTGGGGGACAGGGCGTTCCCCGAAACGCACCCAGACGGGGCGAGGACATCGGCAGAGAGGTCACCATAACCTTTGAGGAGGCGGCCTTCGGCTGTACCAAGGACGTCTCGGTCAGCCGCATCGAAAGCTGTCCCGACTGCTCGGGAAGCGGTGCAAAGAAGGGCAGCTCGGCCGAGACCTGCTCGGTCTGTCACGGAAGCGGACAGACACGGGTCTCCAAGCGCACCCCCTTCGGGGTGGTCTCCACCTCGGGCGTGTGCCAGAGCTGCGGCGGCAAGGGCAAGGTCATCAAGGACCCCTGCACCACCTGCCGAGGCCAGGGTGCGGTACGCAAGAACCGTACCATTTCGGTCAACATCCCCGCAGGTATCGACGACGACCAGACCGTCATCCTCCGCTCCCAGGGCTCTGCGGGCGCAAACGGCGGCCCCTCGGGCGACCTGCACATCACCGTCAACGTAAGGCGGCACGAGTTTTTCGACCGTGACGGCTACGATCTGCTCTGCACCGTACCCATAAGCTTCACCCAGGCGGCACTGGGCGACACCGTCCGCATTCCCGGACTTGACGGAGATTTCGACTACGACATCCCCGAGGGTGTCCAGAGCGGCACGGTATTCCGCATCAAAGGCAAGGGCATACGTCAGCCCGGAAGCAAGCTTCGGGGCGACTACCGTCTGACGGTCACCGTCGAGACCCCGAAGAACCTCTCCTCCCGTCAAAAGGATCTGCTGCGTGAGCTTGAAAAGATCTCCGACGGCAAAAAGAACAACTCCGCAAGGGAGAGCTTCTTCGAAAAGGTAAAAAAGAAGTTCTCGGGCGAACAGTAAAAGTAAAAGAAGTTCCGACTCCCGTCGGAACTTCTTTTGTTTGCAACGCCGCGCATAGCGTGGTATAATATATCTGTCGAAATTCAGCGCAGACAGACTGTTTTGTCTGTTTTAGCTCGGTATAAAGGGTATTATATGAGGTACAAACAGAAAAATTACGCCCGTCTTATACGCAAGCTGTCCCCCGAGGATAGGGGACTTTTTGCCGAGCTTTGCGAGCGTTGGCAGTCTAACCTCGGGATGCTTTCGCCCCATGACCGCCGTGCAATGCTAAACGACCTCAAGGGCGGGCTTGTGCTGCTGTGTGCAAACGGCGTTGCACCCTCGGAGGCGGCAAGACGTCTTTCAGAGCACAATTTAGGCAGGATATATTCCCGCCCCAGGCAGGACTGGTACCCCCTCGACACCGCCGCAAAGATATACCCCCTTGCGGTAAGCGGTCGCCGAATGGCGGTCTTTCGTCTGTCGGTCTACCTCAAAAAGCCGATCATCCCCGAGCTTTTACAGCTTGCCCTCGATTTCACCCTTCGGCGCTTCCCCCACTTTGCCACTGGGGTGCGGTGCGGATTTTACTGGCACTACCTCGATGCGGTATACCGCCGTCCCCGTCTGCGAAACGAAAGCACCGTCCCCTGTCAGCGGATAAATATGGCCTCATCGGGCGCAATGCCCTTCAGGGTGAGCTTTTTTGGGGAACGCATCTCGGCGGAGTTTTTCCACCTTTTGACCGACGGCAGCGGCGGAATGGTCTTTTTAAAGACCCTCACGGCCGAATATCTGCGGCTCTGCGGCGAGAGGATAACCGAATTTCCCGTCTGGGAGACCCCGCTCCCCGGTGAGACCGACAACGACTTTCTCCGTCTGCCTCCCGCCTCCCCCTCCGGCTTTTCCGAAAAGACCGCCCTGCGTATCGACGGCCGCATCACCCGCCGCCAGCCCTCGAGGGTGCTCCACTTTGAGCTGGATGCGGACGCACTTCACTTCGCCGCCAAGGCAAGAGGATGCAGTGTGACGGTCTTTGTGCTATCACTTTTGTTTATGGCAAACGCAGAAAGCTCTTCGGGTGAGGGCAGGATACAGATCCAGGTACCCATCAACCTCCGACCGACGGTCGGGTCGGTGACCCTTCGAAACTTTTCCCTCTATGCGACCATCTCCGTTCCCCGCTCGGAGTGTACCGAGCTTTCCTCCCTCATACCCCGTCTTGCAGGCGAGCTTGCAGGGGCGATGGGCAGGGATTCTCTGGAGCAAAACGCCGCCATGGCAAACAAGCTCGTGCGGTCACTCAGGTTCATCCCACTTGCGGTAAAGCGCCCCGTGGTGAGGCTGATATACGGCCAGATCGGCGAGGCGGTCTTTTCAAACACCCTTTCAAACCTCGGCAGGGTGAGTCTGCCCGAGAGTATGCGTCCGCATATCGAAAAATTTGACTTCGTGCTCGGACCGAGCGGCTTAAGCAAGGTCGCCTGCGGACTTATAAGCTACGAAGGCAGGGCGGTATTGACCGTGACCAAGGCCACCGACAATGCCTCCTTTGAGGAGGCCTTGGGAGAGCTTTTGGAGGGCGTGGGGCTTGAATACCGACTTTCGGGGAGTGTGTGATATGGACGTTCGGATAGTCTACCCCATAAAAAAACACCGCCGCACGACCTTTGAGATTCTGCGGCAGTGGCTTATAATACTCTTTATCATCGGCGGTGCCGTCTGCGTTATATGCGACCTATGCATCCCCGGCGTTCCCTTTTCCCTCTGCGTGCTCGGCGGAGAGTGGCTTTTTTACCGCACCTTTCTTCACCGAGCCCACATCGAGGCGAGGTTTGCCTCACATTTTGCCCAGACCGTGCTCTGGTGTTGCGGATACCTTTTCCTGCTTACCCTCATCTTCGGCAAGGACTGGGCAGGCTTCGTGCTTCCGATAATCGGCTTTTCGCTGGTCATCGCCATGGGTATCTTCTTTGTTGCCGACCTTTTCCGACGCAAGCTCTCGCCCCTTCCCCTGCTGAGCGTATCTGCCGCAGGGCTGCTGACGGCGGTGCTGCTTTTAATTCTCGACAGCTTCCGCTGGCCGACGGTGGTGCTTTTGTCGGTGTCCGTGGGGATGCTGACGGTCGTGGGGCTGTTTTCCATAGGTCCTCTCGGCAGAGAGCTAAAAAAGAGGTTTCACCGTTAGAACACCGTCGGCAGACCGTATACGACAATACCCGCAAGGGCGCAGATGGCAATAACCGCAATGGGGTGTATGGTCTTTTTGCCATTCCACTTTATCCTTGAGATGACGAGTGCGCCGACTGCTATGCAGAGTGCGGGCAGGTCGAAGCCCGCCTTGGATATCTCACCCGAAAACACCGCCGAGATGAATACCGACACCGCCGCCGAGGCGATAAGGCCGATAACGGCGGGTCTTACCCCCCAAAGGAAGCCCTTGACGGCACGGGAGCGGTTAAAGCGGTCAAAGAGTGCGGCAACGATGAGTATGATTATAAACGAGGGCAGTATGACCCCCAGTGTTGCGCATATCGCACCGAGGAGACCTGCGGAGTTCATTCCAACGAAGGTAGCGATATTTATCGCAAATGGGCCGGGGGTGGACTCGGAGATGGCGATAAAGTCGATAAGCCGGCCCTCAAGCGCCCACGCCCTTGACACCACCTCGTCGGTTATCATGGGTATCATGGCGTAGCCGCCGCCGAAGGTGAAAAGGCCGATCTTAAAGAAGGTGTAAAACAGTTCAAGAAGGATCATACTACTTTTCCTCCTTCTTTGAAAGCCGGACGCATATTCCCACTATTCCTGCGGCAAGAATAACGTATATTACGCTCAGCTCGGTAAATACCGCTATGGCAAACGCCGCAAGGGCAAGCACCCCGCCTATCAGGCTCCAGTCAAGCTTCTTTCCGAGCTTGATAACGGCGTTGGTTATCAGCACGAACACACCCGCACGGATGCCACGGAAGGCGCAGTCGACCCACAGATTGTCTCTGAAGGCGTTGAATGCAAAGCTTACTGCGATTATTATAAGGAGCGAGGGCAGCGCTACGCCGACAGTAGCGCATACCGCACCAAGCACCCCTGCGACACGTCTGCCAACGAAGGTGGCGGCGTTTATTGCAAAGGGGCCGGGGGTGGACTCGGAGATGGCGAGCATATCTATCATATCGTCGTCCGAGACCCATTTCTTCTTTTCGACAACGTCGGCATGTATGAGCGGAAGCATTGCGTAGCCGCCGCCGAAGGTGAAAAGGCCGATGCGTGCAAAGCGCAAAAACAGCTCGGCGCATACTCTTGCCTTGTTTTTTTGTGTTTTCACGGGTTTTCCCCCTTAAATTATATCGGATATATTATACTCTTCAACCCACAAAAAGGCAATAGCTATTGACAGTTGCACCCTCCAATGCTATAATATTACAAGACATATCATGCTTGAAAGGACGGAGTCGGCAGATGATCAAGTACGTTGTAAACGGCGGCAGAGAGCTCAGCGGCTCTGTCAACATAAGCGGCGCAAAGAATGCAGCCGTGGCCATCATACCCGCCTCGGTCATCGTTGAGGGCGTTTGCCACATCGAAAACCTCCCCAACATCAGCGACGTTTCTCTCTGGCTTGATATTCTGGCCTCTCTGGGCGCAAAAATACGCCCCATGGGCCCCGGTGGAGTCGAGATCGACACCACCAACCTCAACCGTACCTCCCCCTCTCCCGAGCTTATGCGGAAGATGCGTGCCTCCTACTACCTTATAGGCGCGTTGCTTGGCCGCAGCGGCAGGGCAAACGTGGCAATGCCCGGCGGATGTGACTTCGGAGACAGACCCATAGACCAGCACCTCAAGGGCTTCAGAGCCCTCGGCGCAACGGTCGGCATTGCAAACGGCATCGTCGAGGCAAATTCCGACGGTCCGCTGGTAGGCGGACACGTCTACTTTGACAAGGTCTCGGTCGGCGCAACGATAAACGTCATGATAGCCGCCGCCAAGG
Organism: Clostridia bacterium; assembly: GCA_017532825.1. Classification (GTDB taxonomy): domain Bacteria; phylum Bacillota; class Clostridia; order Oscillospirales; family QAMX01; genus RGIG6452. The sequence continues at coordinate 99,899 of JAFXIT010000031.1, read as the reverse complement.
CAGTGGGTATGACGGTCATTGAAAACGCCGCCAAGGAGCCCCACATCGTCGACCTTGCAAACTTTTTGAACTCCATGGGCGCTGACATCCGCGGCGCAGGTACCAACGTAATACGCATCCGCGGCGTATCCAAGCTTCGCGGCGGCTCGTACACCATAATTCCCGACCAGATCGAAGCCGGCACCTACATTGCCGCAGTTGCGGCGGCAGGCGGCGACGTCAGAATAAACAACATCATCCCCAAGCACCTTGAAAGCATCACAGCCAAATTCAAGGAAATGGGTGTGAAGATAGAGGAAAACGACGATTCCCTGCGTGTCATCAGACACGGCGGTATGACCGGTACCAACATCACCACCCTCCCCTATCCCGGCTTCCCCACCGACCTCCAGCCCCAGATAGCCGCCGTGCTCTGCCTTTCGGATGGTATGAGCGTTATCACCGAGGGTGTATGGGACAACCGCTTCCGCTACGTCGAGGAGCTTCGTCGCATGGGGGCGCAGATACAGGTCGACGGTAAGATCGCCATTATTTCAAGCATCAAGGGCTTCAGCGGCGCACCCGTATGTGCCTGCGACCTACGTGCGGGAGCGGCACTGATAGTTGCCGCACTTGCGGCATCGGGTCAGACGGTCATCGACGGCATAATACACATCGAGCGAGGCTATGAGGACATTGTCGCAAAGCTCTGCGAGCTCGGTGCCGACATCCGTGCGGTGGATTTCCCGAGCGGCAATCCCGTCATGGTGACGGCATAGGCGGAGGCAGAAAAAATGTTTAAAAACCGCCCCGTTTCCTACGTCGTTTGGTGGGTCATCGGCGCACTGCTGTTAGTTGCCCGCATCGTCATACCGATACTGCTTGTTGTAAACCTTCTGTCGGGCAAGGCCTCAAACGAGGTCGAGCGCCGTACGATAGAACTGCTTCTTGCAGACTTCGGCCTGCTTATGGCCCTGCTTCTTGTAAACATCCCTCTGCGCCTTTTCAGGCGTTTAAGCTGGATAATAATGCTCTGCAGTCCCGTACTGCTCTTTGGCGTACTGCTTTTAAGCGTCGTCATCCTCGCCTACGAGGGCACGTCTACCGAGACCCTCATCTCGGCGGTATGCTGGGCGCTTATGGCGGTCTACCTTCTGCTTCCCGACCTGTTTATCGCACGGGACGTTATAAAGGAGGCGAAGGTCGGATTTTCGCTTCCCGACCCCGTATGTGAGCCCACCCTCTCCGAGCGCATACGCTCGGCAAAAAAATAGCTGTCCGGCTCCGCTCCTGGCAGGGAGCGGGGTTTGTTTTGCCCTCTGCCCCGGACAGGGCAGGGGCGATATATCCAGTCAAACCGAAAGGAGAAAATCCATGCAGCTTTTAATTCTGGTACTTACCAAGACCGAAGCCCTGCCTTCCATCCTCTCAGGCTTTTATGAGGCCGGACTGAGCGCCACCACCGTGGCACAGTGCGAAGGCGGTCTGCATATGCTCGGAGACGCCACCAACGAGCCTCCCCCCATATTCGGAGTGCTCAGGCGCTTCCTTAACCCCCATCAGAGCGAAGCCAAGCTTATGCTCTCCATTCTCGAGGACGGTCAGGTCCCCACTGCCAAGGCCATCATTGACAAGGCCGTAGGCGGTATCGAGAATCCCAACACGGGCGTAATATGCACCCTGCCCATTTCAAGCACAGAAGGACTGGCGAATCACAACAGCTTATGAATACCATGATATCACTTTCGATCGCGATGGCGGCGGGTCTGCTCTTTTCCAGATTGGTAAAGCGCATCGGACTCCCCAACGTCACCGCCTACTTGGTTGCGGGACTTTTGGTCGGCCCTTACGTCCTTGATCTCGTATCCCACGAGCAGCTTGCCTCATTTTCAATACTTACCGACGTGGCGTTGGGCTTCATCGCCTTCTCCATCGGCGGCGAATTCAAGCTTTCCCACATCAAGCAGATAGGCGGAAGCTCCCTTATAATCACCTTTTTCCAGGCTATTACCGCCTGCCTGTTGGTCGACGTGGTACTGCTCATAGCCTTCCCGGGCGACCCCGCCCTTGCCATCACCCTCGGCGCTATTGCAACCGCCACAGCGCCTGCGGCGACACTTATGGTCGTCAGACAGTACAAGGCCAAGGGCCCCGTCACGGGAATACTGCTTCCCGTAGTCGCACTTGACGATGCGATAGGCCTTATGATCTTCTCGGTATCGCTTGCGCTTGCCAAGGTCTTTGCCCAGGGCACCGCACCCACGGTCGAAACGATGCTTCTTGAGCCGCTGCTTGAGATATTCGGCTCACTTCTTATCGGCTTTGCCATCGGCGTAGTGCTTGCCTTTGCCATCGGATTTTTCCATTCCAGAGGCAACCGCATCACCATCGTCATCGCCGCCGTCTTCCTCGGTGTCGGACTTTCGCAGATACTTCCCCTGTCCTCCCTGCTCGTGTGCATGGCAATAGGCGCAGGGATGTGCAACCTCCAGAAGGAGTACGAAAAGGTGCTTGACTTCAACGAGCGTTGGACCACCCCGCTGTTTATGATATTCTTCGTAATATCGGGTGCCGAGCTCGACCTTTCGGTGCTTCCCGCCGTCGGACTGCTCGGAGTGCTCTACCTCGTGGCAAGGTCTGTCGGCAAGTACCTCGGCGCCTTCCTCGGCGCAAGGGTGGTCAAGGCCGATAAAAACATACAGAAATACCTCGGCATCTGCCTCCTGCCCCAGGCAGGTGTTGCGATCGGTATGAGCCAGATAGTCGTCTCCGCCCTCCCCGAGTACGGCGCACAGATCCGTGCAGTCGTCCTCTGTGCGACACTGGTCTACGAGCTTGTCGGTCCGCTTCTTACCAAGATGGTGCTGACCAAGGCAGGCGAGATCGCTCCCGCAACCAAGAGAGCCAAGGTAACCGATTAAAGCTTATACACAAAAAAAGACACCCAAGAGGCACACTTCATTGCGAAGTGTGCCTCAGTTATATTCGCCTGCGGCGAGTGATATTGCTACGCAGTGATATACGGCTTTGCCGTGTGATATTCGGCTGCGCCGAGTTTTAAAAAGAATAGACATCACCAATTAACTTGATATCTCCATTATCTACAAGTATCGCACCCTTTTTAAATGCGGTAGCATATACTCTTTTACCTCGTTCAGCAAGAACGCGTTGAATTGCTTCATTTTGTACGGGAGTATTCTCATAGTGGACTTGTAAATAGAAATCATCAAGATATGAAAGGCCTTTATAATAATTAAATGTGGGATAATCCGCGTCAGGTGCCAAATGGTATTCCGCAAGTTGAATAACTGCACCCGCACTATCTCCCATGATAATACCGTCATGTTGCATCAAAATGTCATATAAATCAAACTCCATGATTCTATCAAGCATTTTATCCGGTAATCCGCCTAAAAAATAAATTATATCTGCCGTTTTAACTTTCTGAGTTGCAGATTCTTTGGTGTCTGCAAAATAGTTAATAAAAGAAATGTTTTTTTCTTGTATACCATAATGGGTAAATCTATCAACAATTCCATGATAAAAAGAACCTTGCTCTTTTCCATAGAAGGAATCCCAATCCAATAAACATTTTACACGATTATCTCTAAAAGAAAAGGCAACTACCGCTACAGAATGATACGGTTTTATGTAATTTTTTAATTCGCTTGACATCCAAGGAGCATCTATATCGAATACGCTTTCTAAAAGAATATTGATCATTTTAATCTTGCCTCCAAATTTTCTTCAAATTATTTCACAAATTCTTATTTATCGGTGAGTTGTATTATAGCACAACTTGACTAACAAAGAAAGAGAATAATAAAAACACCCACAGTTTTAAAAAACTACGGGTGTTTTTGTATCTTGTTGTACTGTCCTTTAGAGTACGACTCATAGTAGGGTGTTTTTTATTGCTTTTCCTTAGCGGAGCATTGCGCTGTTGTTGAGGACGATGGAGTTATACATAAACAGGACGTCGGTATACTCCGAGAAGTCGATGTATTCGCCTATCATATTTGGGAAGATATAGCGCATATCGACGAGGGTGACCTTTTCGTACTCCATTGCAAGCAGGGGGACAAGGCTTGAGCCGAAGGAGTCACGGAATACTACCAGGCTCTTGCCGTTGTTGACGGCGGGGTTAGTGACGCTCAGAAGTGCCTTTGCGCCCGAGAGGAATACATCGTAGGAGTCCATACCGCCAAAGAGCTCGGTAGCGTAGAGGGGGGAATCCTTGCCGGTCTGGTAATCGTGGAGGGTGCAACCGTCAAGGATGTCGTTGGTGAGGTAGGTCAGCACGTCGGGCTTGACGGCAAGTGCGCTCTGGCCGTAGTAGGAGCCGTAGAAGGGGGAAAGGGTGTGGGCGGTGAAGTCCTCCTTCTTGAGGTTGCCCTCTGCGCCCATGGATGAGAGCAGGTGGTTTGCAACGCCAAAGAGGTTTTCCTGCGCCCAGTGGATGTCGGTACGGTAGTAATCATCGAGGGTAAGCTTGTCGTAGATGCCGATATAGGTCATATCCTTGACGTTTTCGGCCATGAGCTTTTCGATGAGCGCGTAGTCAAGCGAGGGATAGCCGTTCTTCTCGGCCACGAACATATTCTTGTCGGGGACGATGGTGTAGTAGAGGTTGAGACCCTCAAGGTACATATCGGCCATGGCGTTGTACTTGTTTGCCGCACCGACGATCATATTGGGCTTGAGGGGGTATTCGAGCTTGTAGACGCTGCCGTCGACGAGGTAGATGTCGTTGTTGTCCTTCTGCATCAGCAGGTTGAACCGACCAAGTGCCTTAAAGGAGCGGAAGGTGTCACGGAGGACGAACTGATCGAGTGCATAGTCCTCAAACTCGGTAAAGAACCTACCCGAGGTGACGGTGTCGGCGTTAAACAGGGGGAACTGCTTGAGCTTTCTGCGCTCGGAGACCGACAGCTCGGTGTCGGGCAGGCAGATATTGACTATCATTATACCGATGACGAGCACTAAAAAGCCGACGGTCTGGATTATATTTCTTGTTCTGTCTTTCACCGTATTATCCTCCTAAAATCTGAAGTACAGGAAGGGGTTGAAGGAGCCGTCCACGAGGTAGCCGGTGACGAGCAGGAGCAGAGCGGCAAGGAATACGGGCTCGATGACGTTGAGGACCTTTCCGAATCTGTCTCTGAGCTTTTCGACGAGCCAGGGCATAAGGGGGGTCGAGCCGATGGCGCCGATAAGGATGACGAAGGCGTAGTTTTTAAGCTGGTAGATGGTTATTGCGTTGGAGAATGCAAGGCCGGAGATGCCAAAGAGGTCGGAGAGCTTGGTGATGACCTGCGACATACCGCTTGCATCGAATATGACAAAGGATATGACGATGATAAACATCACGTATATGTGTCTGACGAACCTCGGAAGTCTGTCAAGAAGCTTTGCAAGGAAGAGCTTTTCGAGTAGCAGCAGTACTCCGAAAAGCAGACCCCAGACGATGAAGTTCCACTCTGCGCCGTGCCAGAAGCCGGTCAAAAACCACACAACGAAGATGTTTCTGACCCACTTGAGCTTGGAAACACGGTTGCCGCCGAGGGGGATGTAGACGTAGTCACGGAACCAGGAGCCGAGGGTCATATGCCATCTGCGCCAGAATTCGGTGATGCTCTTTGATACGAAGGGGTGGTCGAAGTTTTCGGGGAAGCGGAAGCCAAACATTCTGCCAAGGCCTATGGCCATGTCGGAATAGCCCGAGAAGTCGAAGTATATCTGAAGGGTGTAGGCGATGGCAGCAAGCCAGCAGAAAAGGACGGTCTTTTCGTCGGAGTAGAGGAAGGTCTGACCGAGCTCGGCAAGGGTGTTTGCGATAAGCACCTTTTTGCCAAGACCGAGGACGAACCTGCGTACGCCCAGGCCGAAGTTTTCAAAGGAATGGGTACGGGTCTTGAGCTCACGCTCAATGTCGGTGTACCTTACGATAGGTCCTGCGATAAGCTGGGGGAAGAGGGCGACGTAGGCGGCAAAGTCGACAAAGTTCTTCTGCACGTCCGCCCTGCCGCGGCCGACGTCGAAGGTGTAGGAGAGTATCTGGAAGGTATAGAAGCTGATACCGATGGGCAGTGCGAGCTTCAAAAGTCCGATGTCGGAGCCGACAAGGGAGTTGATGTTGGAGATAAAGAAGTCGGAATACTTGAAAAATCCGAGCAGGCCGATGCCGACGATGACCGAGGAGGCCACGGGCAGGCGCTTATTCTTTGCCGCACCTATCCACAGACCGTGGAGGTAGCCCGACAGCGAGGAGCCGATCATCAGCAGGACGTATATCGGCTCGCCCACGAAATAGAAAAACAGGCTTGCTATCAGCAAAACGAGGTTCTTTGCACGCTTGGGGACGGCAAAGTAGAGTATAATAACTGCGGGAAGGAAGTAGTAAAGAAAGCTTACGCTTGAGAATATCATACCTAAACGGCCTCCTTTTAAGATGCCTTTTATATAGTAATGCCCGGTGGAGCCTTTTGCCCCACCGGGCGGCTGTGTAATATCTTACTTCTTAAGGGAGAGGAAGGTGTTCATCATGGCGTCGACGTCAGCGTCGGTGATCATTTCACCGTCGGTCATGATAACGGCAATGATGTTGCCGACGTTTTCAACCAGAAGCTTGTCGGCGGTGACGCAGAGCCAGCGGCCGAGGTTGACGTTGTCCTTGATGGCCTGCTTGGCGGTCTCGACGTCCTCACCATCTGCAAGGCGGATAAGGATGGTGTTGTATGCGGGGGGAACTCTCATGCACTCGCCAGAAAGGATCTCGGTGTAGTTGATCTTGGTGCCAAGGTAGTACTCGGCGGTCTCTTCGTCGATCTCCATAGCCATAAACATGGAGTTTACGTACTCGGCAAAGGAGACGTTGGACTTGTTGTACATAAAGTTGAGGATGTCGCCAAGGGAGGACTCGGCGGTAACGGCATTGCGCTCGGCAACGATGGCGTCGTTAAGGGAGGTAAAGGCGTTGGTGTAGCTCTGAGCCTCTTCCTCGGTCATCATAAAGACGGCGACGTGGTTAAAGAAGGAAACGACCTCGACGTGCTCAACGCCGACGCAGACCCAACGCATGGGATCGATCTTTTCCTTGAGCAGGGCGACGGTGGCTTCGACGTCAGCGCCCTCGGGAAGCTTAATGACGGACAGAGAAAATGCGGGAGGAGCCATCATGTACTCGGTGACGACGGCACGCTCATATTCGAAGGTGCAGCCGTAGAAGAACTCGACCATATCCTCGGTGACTTCCATGGTCATCATGTAGCCGTCAAGGTAGCTCTTGGCGTGCTCGTTCTCGGGTACGCCCTTATAGATGGCCTTGATGATCTCTTCGAGGGAGCCGGTCAGCTCACTGGGGGTGGGTACGGTGGTCTCTGCGGGCTTTTTGTTTCCGCCGCAGGCTACGAGGCTAAGAAGCATTGCTACTGCGACGATGGCGATGATTACCTTTTTCATTGGTCATTCTCCTTTTTCAATCACAAAAAAATCGTATCCGCTCCAGCTTTCGCCGACCGAATCGGCATACAGCCAGAAGCTGCATTCTTCACCCTCGGAGGGGGCATCCTCCCAAAGGTGGGTTATCCTCAGCGTTTCGCCGGGAAGGTAGCTTATCTCAACGCCGAGCGAATCGGTGACCGATCCAAGCTCGATGAGGAGACTTCCTTGGCCTGCCTCTGTCACGGTGCCCTCCGCCTTTAAAAATACGCTGCCGCCCGAAAGAGCGGTCATATCCTCAAATACGGGGTCGTGGGTCATTCTTGCAAGGCTTGGAAGGTGGGTCGGGACTGTTGCGGAGGGGTCTGCATTCGACCTTGGCAGGACCAACGTCGCCGCAAGGACCAGTACGCAGAGTGCGGGAGCAAGCTTTAACAGCTGTAAGGGCGCAAAGCTTCGCTTTTCCCTTGCGTCGGATGCCAGCCTGACGCTTCGCTTGGTGCTGTCGATAAGAGCCCGTGAAGGCGTTATATCCCGGTATGCGGTTTTAAGCTCCTTCATTTATGCTCCTTTCTCAAGCAGACCCTTGAGCATTTCCCGTCCTCGGTTGAGCCTCACCTTGACGTTTCCCTGCGTCGTGCCCAGCGCCTTAGCGACCTCGGCCACCGAGAGCTCCTCGCAGTAGAAAAGATAGAGGGCGTCACGGTACTTTTCGGGAAGGCTTCCCATCGCCGTCCGTACCGCCTCAGCCTCGTCCAGACCGTCATACCCACCGTCGGTGGGAAGCTCGGTATCCTCGATGGAAAGCTCGGTGCGGGAGGGATGGGTAAGGGCGTTTTTTGCACAGTTGAGGGTGACACGGATCAGCCAAGCCTTTCGGTGCTCCTCGCTTTCAAAGCTCGGAGCCTTTCTGACGTAGCGCAGGAAGACCTCCTGAAAAACGTCGTCGGCATCATGTCGGGAAAGGGTCTTTGCGTAGGCAAGACGGTATACCGTATCGGCGTACTTTTCGACGACCTGATCGGCAGTCAGCTCGATATACTCGGGCATCTGTCTTACCTCCTCGTATGTAATACCCTGCTTGGGAGCAAAAGGTTACAAAAATAAAAAAATTTTTTGTAAAAATTTCCGTTCACCCTTAATTATACCTTATATAGCCCAAAAGGTCAATCGAATAAAAAATACCCTCCGCGGAAAAAATAAATGCGGAGGTATTTTTATGAATATGACCAACAAGGAATACTCAAAATTCGTCACCGACAGACAGCCCCACTCACCCGTGGTAAAGGACACCCTCTTTGCCTTTCTGTTCGGCGGCGGAATATGTCTGCTCGGCAAGGGGCTTACCGAGCTTTATATGCTTGCAGGTGCGGCAGAGACCGTTGCAAAGACCTGCTCGACTATCTCCCTTATTTTTCTTTCGGGCCTTTCGACCGCCCTTGGCTTTTACGACAAGATCGCCAAGGTCGCAGGGGCGGGTATCGTCGTACCCATAACCGGCTTTGCAAACTCGGTGGTCTCCCCTGCAATGGAGTTCCGCTCGGAGGGACTGGTGTTAGGGCTTGGTGCAAAGATGTTCATCGTGGCGGGACCCGTTATCGTCTTTGGGCTTATCTCAAGCGTACTCTACGGGATCATCTATTGGATAGCAGGTGTGATATGACTAAAAGACTTGGACGCTCTACCGTTGCCTTCGGCAACCCTCCCTGCATACGTGCAAACGCCTGCGTTGCGGGCAAAAAGGAGGGGGAAGGGCCGCTTGGCAACTCCTTTGACATTGTAAACAACGACACAAGCTTCGGCGAAAAGAGCTGGGAAAAGGCCGAAAGCCGCATGCAGGAGCTGGTGCTTGCAAAGGCACTCTCCAAGGCCGCTCTGTCCCCTCCCGACGTTGATATGATATTCGCAGGCGACCTTTTAAACCAGTGTATCGGCTCGGCATTTGCCCTAAAGGACGCCGAGATACCCTATTTTGGGCTATACGGTGCCTGTTCGACCATGGCAGAGGGGCTCATCCTTGCCTCGGCGGCGGTCGACGGCGGCTTTGCAAACCGTGCCGCGGCGATGACCTCCTCCCACTTCTGCTCGGCCGAGAGGCAGTACCGTATGCCCCTTGAGTACGGCTCCCAGCGTACCCCCACCGCACAGTGGACGGTGACGGGTGCGGGCTGTGCGATAGTTACCGCAGAGGACCTCGGCGGAGCCTACGTCACCCACGCCTGCGTGGGGCAGATAGTCGACGCAGGGGTAAAGGACGCCGCAAACATGGGTGCGGCCATGGCCCCCGCCGCCTACCGTACCATCACCGATATACTCGACCAGAGCGGCTCCGCACCCGAGGACTTTGACCTTATAGTCACCGGAGACCTCGGATTTTTCGGCGGTGAGCTACTGCGGGAGATGTTTGAGCTTGACGGTGTCGAGCTTTTAAACCACACCGACTGCGGCGAGATGATATTCGACCGTGAGAGTCAGGACGTCCACGCAGGCGGCTCGGGCTGCGGATGCTCGGCAAGCGTTTTCTGCGGCGAGATACTCAATTCCATGCGTGCAGGGCGGCTTGCAAGGGTGCTTTTTGCAGGTACGGGGGCGCTCATGAGCCCCGTCAGCACCAACCAGGGCAGCTCCATCCCCTGCATCGCCCACGCAGTGATAGTTTCTTCAACGAGGTAGCAATATGGTAAAGGAATGTATAATGACCTTTCTCATCGGCGGAGTTATCTGTGCGGCGGGACAGCTTCTGCTCGATCTGACCAAGCTGACTCCTGCAAGGGTGCTTGTCTCATTCGTCGTCGCAGGTGTATTTCTCACGGCGGTCGGGCTTTACGAGCCGCTTGTCAAGCTGGCAGGTGCAGGTGCGACGGTACCCATAACCGGCTTTGGCTACACCCTTGCAAAGGGCGTGCGTGAGGCGGTAAAAAGCGACGGACTGCTCGGCGCACTCATCGGAGGGATAAAAGGAGCGGCGGCAGGAATATCCGCCGCCGTACTCTTTGGGTATATATTTGCGCTTTTGGCCAAGCCATCCGACAAGTCTTAGGCCCAGGTCTCACGGTCAAAGATGCCGTGGGGCGTTTTGATCGCCGAAATTCCGTAGGACAGTGCAACGGTAATGGCCACGGGGAGGATAAGGCTGTAACAGCCCGTCATCTCAAGGACGAGCGCCCCCGTCATTACCGGGACCTTACCTGCCGAGGCAAGCATACCGGCCATGCCGAGTATGACAAACGCCGTGGTCGCGCTCGGTGCAAAGGCCAGTGCAAAGCCCGCTCCTACCATTGCCCCCAGGGCAAGGGTGGGAAGCAGGATACCGCCCGGGGCGGAGGATGCGTTGGATATCGAGGTAAACACCGCCTTGCCGACAAAAAGCAGGGCAACGGTGCCAAGGGCGCTCATGCTCGGCCCGGAAAGGATCATACCGCTTCCGCCGCCGCATATCTCCCTCCAGAAAATTCCGACGACACCCGCAGATCCGAAAAGCAGGAGATATTTCCAAAGCCTCAAACTTCCGAAAAGCTTTTTAAATACGACCATGAGCTTGGTAAAGGCCCATCCCAAAAGCGCACAAAGGGGTGCAAGGAGGGCAAGAAGAAGGTGCTCGGTTGCCGAAAGAGGCTCGGCAGAGAGGGAAAACAGCGGTTTTGGCCCGAATATAACTGCCGAGAGGACGAATGCCGTCACCGAAGCGACGGCTACCGTGGCGTGGCGAAAGTAGTTTTTCCTGCCCTCACGCCCCGAAAGCTCCTCAAAGGCAAAGAAAAATCCCGCAAGGGGTGCGCCGAATGCCGCAGAAATGCCTGCCGCCGCACCCGCCATGATGATATTATCCGCATTTTTGCGGAAAAGGTGGCTCACACCCTCCCCCGCCGTCGCCCCGAGCTGTATCGAGGGGCCCTCGGTGCCAAGGGAGAGTCCCGAGGCTATGGCGGCGGCACTTCCGACGAATTTTGCCGCAATAAGTGTCCCAAAGCGGCTCTTTCGGATCCCGACGATACGGTCCTTGACGGCGATGGTGCCGCCTCCCGCTACCTCGGGCATTTTTTTACAGAGTGCCCATATCGCCGCCCCAACGGCAAAAAGCCCTGCAAACAGGGCGATACATATCCAAATATTATCCCTTGCTCCCGCAAACACCTCTCCGCCTACCTCGCAGAGGAATTCGACCGCCGCACGGTAGGCCGCTACGACGCTTCCTGCGAAAAGGCCGGTAAGTATTCCGGGGATAAAAAACGAAGTCAAAACAGTCATCTCCAAAAAAGTCGGATATCTTGCATATTGTACCACATTTCGGCAGATATTGCAATATTGTAAAATATATAGTAAAATTACTCCGTAAGAAATTTTCGGGAGGATGCTTATGGATACCTACGCCGCCGTCTGCGGACGCCGCACTATACGCAAATTTACCGACAGACCCATACCCCGTGAGCTCATAGGCCGTATACTCAACGCCGCAAGGCTCTCGCCCTCGGGCATCAACCGTCAGGCACTCCGCTTTTACGCCGTCGTCTCAAAGCCCCTGCTTGACAAAATATTCCCCCACACCCGTTACGGTGGATATCTGCCCGACGGAAGCTGTTCGCCCACACCCGCCGAGGCTCCTACCGCCATCGTGCTTATCCTCTGCGACCGTTCCATCGCCCCCTCTGACGACGTTGCCGCAGGTGCGGCGGCCCAGAGCATGATGCTCACGGCCTATTCCGAGGGGGTCGGCTCCTGCTGGATGGGCGCTATCGACCGTGAGGAGATACTCCGCATCTGCTCTCTTGAAAACGAAAACCTCTCCCTGCATACCCTCATCTCCTTGGGTTACCCCGCCATGGAGTCCCGTGCAGTCCCAATCGAGCAAAGCGGCGACGTAAAATACTACTTCGGTAAAGACGGCGTTTTGCAGGTCCCCAAGCGTTCCCTTGAGGACGTTACCAAAATACTCTAAAATTTACCCTCTGAAAATAGAACATCTGTTCGTTTTGCTATTGACAAACAAATGTTTGTAGTGTATTATAATTACAACAGCTGTTTTATATCTATCGGAGGGAGGGATAATATGGAGTTTGGTGCGAGGCTTAAGGAGCTTCGCCGTGCAGGTGGTCTGTCACAGAGCGGACTTGCCCAGGCGCTGGGCGTGACCTTAAGGACGGTGCAAAACTACGAGGCGGGCAAGGTGCTTCCCAAGCGTGGGGAGATATACGACCTTGCAAGCGAGCTTTTCGGCATCGAGCCGCAGGCTCTCAGACGTTTCCGCAAGGGCTGATTTCCAGTTTTTTTGCAATGACAAACCCTCCGAAATATGGTAAGATAGTGTTAAAGGAGGTGCCTGTCATGAAAAAAACTATCCTTGCGCTTGCGTTGGCCGTGCTTATGTGTACGCCCATATTTGCGGCGCAGGCAGGCAAAGTATCTACATCATCGCTTCCCCTCAACGTCCGTTCCGCTCCGGGCGGCAGGGTGATCACCTCCCTTGCAAAGGGAAGCAACGTCACACTTATCTCAAAAAGCGGCAGCTGGTGGTACGCCCGATACGGCGAAAACGCCTACGGCTACCTCTCTGCGGCCTACATTACCCCCCTTGGCGGTGAGGAGCTTACCGTTACACTTTCAAGCGGCAGTCTCAACGTCCGCACGGGCGGCGGTATGGCCTACCGTGTCATCGACACCTTTACAACGGTGAAAGGGTCGTCCGTCTCTCCCAAAGCAACGGCTGGAGCCGTGTGCTCTACGACGGAGGCAAGGTCGGTTACCTATCCTCGGCCTACCTTTCAAGCGGCGCTCAGAAGTACCCTTCCGTAAGCCTTTCGGTGCCCCTCTACCGCCAGACCGACTCTCGCTGGAGCTCGGTCAGGCTCGGCTCATCGGGCAAGAGCATGGCAAGCATCGGCTGTACGACCTGCTCGGTGGCCATGTGCGAAAGCTACCGCCTTGGTAAGACCGTCCGCCCCGACAGCCTCGCCGCAGAGGTGTCCTATACCTCGGGCGGTGCGCTCTACTGGCCCTCAAACTACGCAATGTGCGGTCCGTCGGGCTATCTTTCGGAGATATACGAGCTTCTTTCCGAGGGCAAGCCGGTCATACTCGGTGCGAAGAACGCCTCGGGCGGTACCCACTGGATAGTCGTTACCGGCTTTAAGGGCGGCTCTACCCTTTCGTCCTCCGCCTTTACCATCAACGACCCCGGCTCCGCAGGCCGCACCACCCTTGCCCAGTTCCTCTCGGCCTACCCCACCCTTATGAGAATAGTGTGGTATAAGTAAAAAATGAAAACACCGCAGAGAGACTGCTCTCTGCGGTGTTTTTTTATATCTTTTTTTGTTGTCTACATTATTATGTAAACATAGCATACTGTGCAAATGTACAAATTTATTGTCTGTTTGATATTGACAACTTTTTGGCATATATGATAATATATGAATGCAAAAGATCTTTTGTTGACCTAACACCCAATCACAACCGTATCGAAGAAAGGAGCTTATTATGGCAACCGGAACTGCTCGGAATCAGGTAAACACCTACTATGGTCCAAGCACAAGAACATACCCATTCGGTGGATATCTCGTACGAATCCTATTGGTACTCTGCCTCTTGTTTACTATGGCATCCTGCTCGTCAAAGCCGAACTGCGGTCCGCTCGACGAGACCGACGACCTCCCGACGTTTTACCACTTTCCCGATTTGCATGATCCGTCGTCAGAAACACGCTACGGCCACTTCTGTGCAGGCTGGAGATTTGAAAGCGGCAGACGCATTGCGCTCTACGCCACCGGAAGAATGGGAGGATACGACTTTTGGGACGTATGCGTTGACGACGGCGACGGATGGCGTGTTGAAAGATTTGGGCAGGCAGAGGGTTATCTCAACCCGACCTTGCCTCGCCTATATTCCGAGCTTGTAGACAACATCCTCTTTGTCGGAGAGAATATCGGTGTGATCACGGGAGGAGATGGCTATGGCACACCGCGCTTTGCCGCAAGCTATACCCTTGACGGCGGCGTGACCTGGCAAAATGTGTTTAATGACGAAGGCGACTACGCGCTTTTCGGCACTCGCAAATATGGCTTTGGCAATTTGATCGGCTTTGAGGCAGCACCCGAGGGCGAGAACATCCGTCTTACCTTCCGGTCGGTCATGGGCGGCACAGAATACCGATACTCGGCGTTGCTTACCAAAGACGGACTGAAGGCCGACACATCAAAATGAAAAAGCACCGCAGAGAGACTGCTCTCTGCGGTGATTTTTTATATCTTTTTATAGGTAGCGATGACAAATTCGAGCTCGGTCGGTAGACTTTCAACACCCTCGAGGCGTTTTTTGTTTTCGGGCGGGGTACGGAAGTAATAGGGGGTCATGCGAAAAAGGGCGGAGATGTCCCCGTTTCCCTCTATGACCGTCTCGGCCTTTACCCGTTCCGTCCCGACAAGCTCAAAGCCCTCGGCGGAGGGCAGACGCTCGTCGTTTTCGTAGGGACGGTCGTACAAGACCGCTTTCAGCCCAAAGAGGTGTCGTGCGCCGGGAAAGACGGTGAAAAGCTCGCCGCCGCTTTTGAGAACTCTTGCGAATTCTGCGGCGTTAAAGGGTGCAAAAAGGTGGGTCGCAAGGTCAAACGAGCCCGATGCCACGGGGACGTGGGCGAGATTTGCAACGAAATAGCGTCCCTTTCCACGCTTTGCGGCAAGGCGCACCATCTCCTTTGAGATGTCAAAGCCGTAGACCTCAAGCCCCTCTACCCCCGCAAACGCTGAGGTATAGTAGCCCTCGCCGCAGCAGATATCGAGCAGTCGCCCGCTCCTACCCGAGAGCTTATTGCACAGAAAGTCACGCAGGGGGCTGTAATAGCCCTTATTCAGCAGCTCACGCCGAGCACGGCAGGCGGCAGGATCGTCACCGACGGTGTCCCCCTTTTTGGAGGAGCGCAGGAGGTTGAGATAGCCCTCCCGAGCAAGGTCGAAGCGGTGTCCGTTTGCACAGCCAAACGTTCTGTCCTCTTTAAAAAGCCCCTCACCGCAGACGGGGCAGACTATGACCTTATCCACGCCGTCTACTCCTCAAATATCATATCTATCCCACGCTGGATGGTATCGCCGTCTATGGCGCCGACGGCGTAGGCAACGACGATGCCGTCATCCCCTATAAAAAAGGTCATGGGAATGGAGCTTACGGCGTACTGCATTGCGGCGTCGGTGTCGGTATCGTAGTAGACGGGGAAGGTATAGCCCTCGGAGCGCACAAAGTCGCTTGCGCTTTCGACCGTCTCGGAGCGACCGTCGGTCATATTCACCATAAGAAAGTGTATATCCTTGCCGTAGCGGCGGTAGGCATCCTCAAACTCCGGCATCTCGCCCTTGCAGGGGGAGCACCAGCTCGCCCAGAAGTTCAGTACCACCGGCTTGCCGACGAAGTCGGAAAGGCTGACCGCCTCGCCCGAGAGGGTATAGACGGTAAAATCGTACATCCTCCGCTCGGTCCCCGACGTACCTCCCCCGCTCTCGTCGGCGGTGGTCGACCCTGCGACGGGGGTGAGGTTTTCGGCAGAGCCTCCCAGGCGGTCGTAAAGGAGGGCGGCACCCAGTATCACGCCGAAAAGCAGGGCGGCTGTGACGACGGCTATGATCGTTTTTTTGTTCACAGATTCCCCTCCTATGCAAGCAGTCCGACAATACGGCTCATAAGCCCCGTCGCCATCATCACGCCGACGGCTATTAAGAATATGCCGCAGGCGATATTTATCTTATTGTAGTTGCGCTTGATAAGCTCAAACGCCCCCCGAAGTCTATCTATAAGCAGTGCGCTGATGACAAAGGGTATTCCAAGCCCCGCACAGTAGCAAACAAGCATCAAAACGCCCTTGGCAACGCTCCCTTGAGTCGAGGCGAGGGCGAGCGCCGAGCCGAGGAAGGCTCCCACGCAGGGTGTCCAGCCGACCGAAAAGACGATACCGAGCACTGCCGAGGAGAAAAAGCCGAGGTCGTGTGTGCGTGCGGAGGCGGACAGCCCGAAGAAGGGAAGCCTGAAAAGACCCGTACAGCCAAGACCGAAGGCGATGACGATAAGCCCCGTCACCACGTCCAGAACAGAGCGGTATCTGACAAGAAATCCGCCTATCGCCCCCGCCAGAGCACCGAGTGCGACAAACACCGCACTAAAGCCGAGCACGAATCCGAGGGCGTTTTTCAATGTCACACGGCTTCCCCGCTCGCCGCCGCAGGCGAAGTAGGAGACGTAGATGGGAAGCATGGGGAGGAGGCAGGGAGAGACGAAGGTTATAATTCCCTCCAAAAATGCGATAAAAAACTGCATACGCCCCCTCCTTTCCTCTTTTGTATCTATTATAAGGTATTTTTGCCCCGATTTCAATAGTTTTATCCAAGCATTATATCAAGAAGGGTCATTACCGCAAACCCTCCTATCACACCCGCCGAGGCAAGGTAGGGCCGACCCTCACAGCCCTCCCTGCAGGAGGGTATGAGCTCGTGCACCGAGACAAGTATCATCGCTCCTGCGGCAAAGCTCAGCACAAAGGGCATCGTCCTTTCGATGTTCATCGCAAGGAGCGCTCCAAGTGCGCCTGCGATCGGCTCGACCGCACCCGAGGCCTGCCCCAGCATAAAGCTTTTAAGCCGTGAGCGCCCGTCCTTTCGAAGGGGCAGGCTCACCGCCGCACCCTCGGGGAAGTTCTGAAGTCCGATACCCAGTGCCAGCCCGAAGGCCCCGCCGAGCCCATCCGAGCCGCAGAGCTGTCCGAAAGCCACGCCGATGGCAAGGCCCTCGGGTATGTTGTGGAGGGTGACCGAGAGCATCAGCATTCCCATGCGGTCAAGCCCACGTCCGCCCGTCAGACGGGCTATGCCCTTGTCAGAGACCCACATAAACCCCGCTCCGCAGATAAATCCCGCCACCGTCACGGCGTAGGCGGGCATACCCAACAGCTCGGCAGAGGCGGCGGCAGGCTCAAGAAGTGACCAGAAGCTTGCCGCTATCATCACCCCTGCCGAAAAGCCGAGGATGGGCGAGAGCACCCTTGGTGCGGGGTTTTTAAAAAACGCCACCGTGGCCGCGCCGAGGGCTGTCAGCAGCCATGTCCCGACGGTAGCCAGCGTGGCGAGAAGTACGTTTTGCATAAAGATTCCTCCTCATTACAGTATATCTCGGAGGAAAATTTTTGTTTACAAACCCCTTAAAATGTGATATATTTGAACAAACACCCAAAGGGAGGTTTAAATATGGCAGATCTAAGCAGTCTTTATAAAAAAACGGGCGGCTTTATGAAGGGTATTTGCCATCCGTCGTCGGACAGAGAGGGACTTTTGGAGGCAGGTCTTACCTGGGTACGCCGTGATATTCCCTTTCCCTTCGACGCCGAGGGCAACGAGACTCCGGGCTTTGCCTCCTACCGCAAGGGCTGCGAGTATTACGCCGAAAAGGGCATCTACACCATCGGCATCACCCCCTATCCCCGTGATTTTATTGCCTCGGGCATTGACGTCAGAACCGCAGAGGGTCTTGAAAAGGCCGCCGAGGTCTGCGAAAAGATGGCCCGTGCGCTGAAGTCCTCGGTCAAGTGCTGGCAGATAACCAACGAACTGTACGTCGAGCATTTCCGTGCACCTATTACTGCGTCGGAGTCGGTGGAATTCATCATCGCCTGCTCAAATGGTATCCGCAAGGGCGACCCCGACGGATGTATCGGTCACAACAGCTGCAACAACGAATGGCGTGAAAAATACTGCCGTTATATCGAAGAGCGCATCGGCGGAAGCGATTACGTCGGTATTGACTGCTATGCAGGCACCTGGGGTGCCGGCGGCATTGAGACCTACGACGAGGAAATAAACCTTTTCTACGAGCAGTTTGGGCTGCCCGTAGTGCTTATGGAGTTCGGTTTTTCCTCGGCAGGCCGCTGTGTGCCAGATGACAAGCCCGAGATACAGAAGTTTTTCGAAGAGCACGGCTTTGCCGACCGTGCAGACGCCGAGGCACGGCTTGACGAGTTTGTAAAGGTCCTTCCCGAGGGTCTTCAGAGAAACGTCGAGCGCTGTGCCGATGAGGACAAGGCAAGATACGCCCTTGGCTGTTTTACCCACGTGCTGAAGTACTGGCGGCACGATGCCGGCATCGGCCACACCGAGGAGGGCCAGGCCGAGTTTTACAGCCGTCTGCTGCCCAAGCTTCTTGCTCATCCCCACCTTGCAGGTGCAATTCTCTATTGCTGGCAGGATTCCGTAGGCTGCTTTACCTGCGGTCAGGATGACTGTCCCTGCGAGACCGCCTGGGGCATCTGCAGACTTGACGAGAGCAGAAAGCCCGCCTACTACGCCGTTAAAGAGGCCTTTGCGGCCTTGTAGCCTTCTTCGCAACAAACAAGGCACACACCCCGGGGGGCGTGTGCCTTAATTTTTTAGCTGTGGGCGGCGGATGCACGGGCGGCGGCAGTAGCCGTGGACACGGTTATTGCGGCGCAGAGTGCGGCGTGCTGGGAGGCAATGACGGCCGACATCGCCGCATTTATTCCTGCGGATATGCCCATTTGCGCTGCGGCATCGGCCGAAATGTCGGCGGTAACTATCATAGCCGCATGCAGCAGCCGTTCACGGCGGCCAAGACCGAAAAATCCGTAGCCGCCTGCGGTCTTGAGACGGTCGGCAACCGCCGCAATATCGTCTGCGACCGACCTCGACGGCTGTCCAAGGCAGGCGGCAACACCGAGCACGGCAAGCTCCTTGTCACGTCCGTAGCGGTAGCCCTGCCCCTCGAGCTTTTGGTAAAGCTCGACGGTGGCGGCGCACTTTTCCTCTGCGGTACCCTCAAACAGCGAAAGCAGCTGTGAAAGCGACTGCACTGCGTCACGGGAGCGGAAGGTCTGCTTAAGAAGTCCGTAGCACTCCTCGGCTTGTGCGGTCAGCAGGTCGGGAGCGGCACCGTCAAGGGCGAGCATTCCCGCAAAGACGACGTCCTCCTCGCCGGTAAGCATGGGGTGATCCTTTTTCATGAGGTCGTAGACCTCACGTGTACGCTCGGCAAAGCCGTCGTTATCCGACCCGACAAGGGGCGAAAGGAGCATTGCGGCAACGGGCAGGTAGAGGGATGCGGCAAAACGCTTCCGAAGTGCGGTATGCAGCTCAAGGGCCGAGGCAAGTCTCCCTTCGGGGTCGGACGATACGGCCATCATCGAGGCAAGCACCGGCAGAGCGGTCGAGCGGAAGTTTGAAAATATGCCCGTCTTTTCACGGATAAGGCGGCGGCAGTCGTCAAGCGCCTCTCTCGTGGCACTCCTGCCCTCCGAGGCGAACATCAGCGCACAGACGGGGTAGAGCTCGGTGCGCTCCCAGGCAAAGGCTTTTTTTATTACGTCACGGTTCTGACAAAAGCTGTCAAAGACCGTATTAAGGCTTTCTCTCATTTTTTGGACCTCTAGTTTATTCGCCGAATTTTACGTCGTAGGTGACCTTTTCAAAGTCGACCGTGACCTCGGTGCCGTCGGCAAACACCGTGCGTTGGACACGTCCGTCCTCGGAAAGGAACTCGTGGCGGAGCATCTCGCAGCCTGCGACCTTTTTTGCGAGCTTGGTGACAAAGTTTATCTGCTCTATCGCCTCACCGTCGGCAGCCACACCCAAGGCGATGGGGCCGCCGTTTAGCAGGCAGTGGAGGTATCCGCAGTCGTCATCGGGAATTCCCCAGCCGCCCTTTTTGCGGAGGTCGCCGTACCAGGGTATCACGACGCAATCGTGGTATACGAGGTTGAAAAGGGGGATGTTCCTACCCACCGACCTTGCGCCCGCACGTCCGAGGGGCTGGGTAAAGTAGGGGGCGTGGTGGGAGAGCACCTGGGAGGGCAGTATGCACTCCAGGGTCTCCTCGGAGGAGGGGATGATGCCTCTGGAGGTCAGGTGTGCAAGGCATTCGCTTCGTGCCTCGGCGCACTCCCTTCTCGTCATTGGGTGGTCGGGAGAAAAGCATTCGTCAAGCTCGACCACCGAGAAAACGTCGAGATAGGAGCCGTCAAGCTCTATGCCGTGTTCCTCAAACCAGTCGTAGTTGCGGCGGACGAACTCACTTGCGACCTTGGCACACAGCCAGCTGTGGGGGCCGCCGTACCAGATCGAGCAGAAGGGATGGCCGCCATCGGCGTTGTGCATAGCATTGTCTATATCGAAGTCGGGAGCATCGTAGTAGTAATCACGGTACTGATCGTGTATGCCAAAGAGGTAGCCCAGGGCACGGGTGTCCTCGCTGAGCTTACGCATACCCTCCTCTCCTCCTGCCGCCTCGTGGGGCGGGAAGGGGTAGGTATGCAGATTGTCGTAGCCGTGCAAGCCCCAGCCGTCAAGGTGGACGTAGGCCTTCTCTATACCGCCCTCCTTGAGTGCGGCAAGCTTATTGCCGACGTCCTCGAAGGTGGTATTTCTGTCGTTTACCGCAGGATTGTCGGAGTAGTATTCAGACTCGGGGCTGATATGTGTGGCGATCCAGCCGTTGACGATGGGAAGGCCCATAAGCTCGCCGACCTTGGGGTTTCGTGCGATCTTTTCCTTGAGTGTGACGAAATTGCCCCTTGAAATGACATGCTTTCGGTAGAGCTTTGCAAGGTCGTTATAGTCCTTCATCGCTCCAAAGCGGTAGAGCATACGTCTGGGATAGGCCATCAGCCCAAGCGAGGGGATAAAGAAGGGCTCGACCGCATCCTCACGGAAGATATATCTGGCGTCGTAGGGGGTGTCGTAGACCGCAAGGTAGCCCTCGCCCCGGCGAAGCTGACCAAACATTGCCATATACGCTTCACGCTCGAACACCCGCCCGTGTTCTTCACAAAAGCCGCTTCCGACGTAGAATATCTCCCCCTGCATCCTTGGCAGGACGGTGTAGCTGTCCTTTTCGCCCTTTCCAAAGTCGACGGCACCCGGGAATACCAGTCTGGAGATCATTCCCTTTTCCTCGCCCTCGACACGGCTTTGGAATACTATGTCTCCGCCGACACCCTCAAAGCCCACGGCGGTGTGGACGGTGATACCGCAGGAAAGGCGGTAGGAGGCCTTGACCCCCTGAAGCCTTGCGCTTAGTCCCTCGTAGGCGGAATGAACGCATTCGCCCTCGGAAAGGGGGTATACACGTCCGTCGGAGAGCTCTATCCTCGCATCCTTCTTAAACTCCCAGAGAGAGCCCTCGGTCTCGACTGCGTAGTACAGCCGCTCGGGGTCGGCATGCAGGGTGATATTTTTAAGTGTAGTTTTATACATCGTCCGTCGCTCCTTTTCTCAAACCATCAAAATGGCTTCTTTGAATATAATTTTACAACCTTTACCTCCGTCCGTCAAGAAAAAATTCCATAAAATTCGACGGTGTCGGCAGAAAAAAGCACGCATAGGCGTGCTTTTTTCTACATCAGTTTCTGCATTTCCTTTCGCAGACGGAGGATTATGCGCTTTTCGAGGCGGGATATGTAGGACTGGGATATGCCGAGCATATCCGCGACCTCCTTTTGGGTGCGCTCCTTGCAGGAGCCAAGGCCAAAGCGCATACTGATTATGCTCCTCTCACGCTCGCCGAGCCGCCCAAGCGCCTGGGCAAGGAGACGGCGGTCGGTCTCGTCGTCAAGAAAGCGCAGCTCGTCACCCTCGTCGGAGGTAAGTATATCCGAAAGCAGCAGCTCGTTTCCGTCGCAGTCGGTATTCAACGGCTCGTCTATGGAAAGCTCGTTTTTGCGGGAGGAGGTCTTTCGCAGGTACATAAGTATCTCGTTTTCGATGCAGCGGCTTGCGTAGGTGGCAAGCTTTATGTTTTTTTCGGGACAGAAGGTGTTTATCGCCTTGATAAGCCCGATAGTGCCGATGGAGGTGAGATCCTCGGTGGAGATACCCGTATTGTCAAACTTTCTTGCTATGTAGACAACAAGGCGGAGGTTGCGCTCGATGAGCACCCTTTTGACGTTTTTGCTGTCGGAGTAAAAGCGGCTTAAAAAGTAGCTCTCCTCCTCGGCGCTCAGCGGCGGCGGAAGGGTCTCGTTTCCGCCGATGTAGTAGACCCGAGGTCTTGGCAAAAGCCCAAGACGTAGGGCAAGCCCCTTAAGATACGCTATCAGTCTCTTCACTCTGACGACCTCCCTAAATTTTTCCTGCAATTGCACGTATGCCGTCCCCGTCAAGCCCGGACGTCAGGGCGACGAGCAGTCCCGTTTTGTCCTCCGAGCCGACGGTGACACGGTCGGGCAGAAAGGCGGCAAGCATCTCCTCACGTCCGTCGGCGGTGGTAAAGAACACCGGCCGCAGAAGTCCGCTTGAGCGCTCTATGGCCGATATGGGGTCTCTCCCCGAGAGTATCTCCTCAAGCGGGCCGCTCGGAAGCAGCTCGGCAAGCTCAAGCGCCGACACTATCATCGCTCCCCTGCCGCTTACGGGATCACGGAGCTGACAGCCCGAATCGTAAAACAGGGGAAATTCCGCACCCTTTCCGTCAAGCTCCACCCTTGCAGGGCGTGAGGCGGCAATGTTTTTGAGGTTTTGCGAGGGGGTACGAAGGGCGGCAAGCAGCAGGACGTACCCTCCCAATGCCGCAAGCATCAGTCCCGCCGCCCCGAGATAGGGGTAAAGTGCGGTAAATATCCCCGCAAACGCCGCCGAAAGGGCTATGTATACGAGGGTGCGAAGGACCAACTGCCTTCTTCCGAAGGCGCAAAGGCATATCACCGTCCCAAACACTGCCCTGCAGGGAAGCAGGTAAAGCGGCCACATAAGGTCTATAAACACCCCTGCGGCGTAGACCGTCCCGACGAGTGCGCCTATTACGCATCGGGGACGGCGGCAGTCGGCAAACAGTGCGCTCAGGCGCAGACAGAGCAGGTCAAGCACGAAATTGACCGCCAGGTATACATCCACCCAAACCATAGCTTCCCCTCCCTGCACATTATACCCCCGTCGGTCTGCAAAAGCTGTCGTTTCCGTGGGCTTGGACTTGACAAAGAGGGTAAAGGGTGCTATCATTATTTTATTATTTAGTACGGTAGGGAATGATCTGATTATGCCTATTACGGATTTTCTTGAAAAAAACGCAAGACGTTGGCCATCCGACACCGCTCTGGTCGAGGTCAACCCCGAGCTCCACTCCAAGCCTCTTACCTGGCGGGAGTACAGCCTTATAGAGTCCTCCCCCGCAGGCAGATACCGCAGGGAGATGACCTGGCGTGACTTTGATATAAAGGCGAACCGCTTTGCAAACCTTCTTCTGACAAGAGGGGTAAAGCGGGGCGACAAGATCGCCATACTCCTTATGAACTGTCTTGAATGGCTGCCGATATACTTTGGCATACTCAAGGCAGGTGCCATTGCCGTGCCGATGAACTACCGCTACACCTCCGACGAGATTGACTACTGTCTCGACCTTGCCGATGCGTCGGTGTTAGTATTCGGTCCCGAATTTATCGGACGTATCGAGCAGCTTTCGGGTAAGCTCGGCAGGATAAAGAACATCTTCTACGTTGGCAAGGACGTACCGACCTTTGCCGACAGCTACGACACCCTGACCACCTACTGCTCCTCCGTCGCCCCCGCCCTTGACATAAGCGACAGCGACGATGCGGCGATATACTTCTCCTCGGGTACTACGGGCTTCCCCAAGGCCATCCTTCACTCCCACGGCGCCCTCGTGTCCTCCTGCATCACCGAGCAGGCCCACCATTCCCAGACGAGGGAGGACGTTTTCCTCTGCATCCCTCCCCTTTACCACACGGGTGCCAAGATGCACTGGTTCGGAAGCCTCCTTTCGGGCTCGAAGGCCGTCCTTCTTCGCGGCGTGACCCCCGAATGGGTGCTCCGCACCGCCTCGGACGAGGGTGCGACCATCGTATGGCTGCTTGTGCCCTGGGTTCAGGACATTCTTGACAGCATCGACAGGGGCGACCTCAAGCTTGAGGACTTTCAGCTTTCCAAGTGGCGTCTTATGCACATCGGCGCCCAGCCCGTACCCCCAAGCCTCATAAAGAGGTGGAAAAAGGTATTCCCCGAGCACCAGTACGACACAAACTACGGTCTTTCGGAGTCGATAGGCCCGGGATGTGTCCATCTGGGTGTGGAGAACATACACAAGGTCGGCGCCATAGGCAAGGCAGGCCACCTCTGGCAGACCCGTATCATCGGCAGTGACGGCAAGGACGTTGCCCCCGGCGAGGTCGGCGAGCTTGCGGTAAAGGGCCCCGGCGTTATGAAGTGCTACTACAAAAACCCCGAGGCGACTGCCGAGGTCTTAAAGGACGGCTGGCTGTTTACGGGCGACGTGGCCCGTGAGGACGAGGATGGATTTATCTACCTTGTCGACCGTGCCAAGGACGTTATCATCACCGGCGGCGAGAACCTCTACCCCGTCCAGATAGAGGACTTTATGCGCTCCTGCCCCAAGATAAAGGACGTTGCCGTCATCGGTCTGCCCGATGCAAGGCTCGGCGAGATAGCCGCCGCCATCGTCTCGGTCAAGGAGGGTATGACCGCCACCGAGGAGGAGATAAACGCCTTCTGCGGTGAGCTTCCCCGCTACAAGCGCCCCCGCAAGATAATCTTTGACGACGTCCCACGCAACCCTACGGGCAAGATCGAAAAGCCCCGCTTAAGGGAAAAATACTGCGGCGGCCGCCTCGTCGAGACCCAGACAACGAAATAAGAAAAAGACCTTTCGGAAAGCTCCGAAAGGTCTTTTTGTATTTAATTTACTCTGCGATGAGCTCGACGTCCTCAAATCCCACGGGGACGAGGTTTATCTCGTCGGTCCAGTTGGGACTGTCAAAGCAGAAATCCATCGGAGGTGCGCCCCGCCACTCGGGGAGTACGCTGTGGAAGGTGCCAAGCAGGTTTCGAAGGGTATTTACCACCGTAAGCTCAAGGAGGTTATCCCCCTCCCTTGCGCCGACAAGCTCTACCTCGTAGGGGGCGGCCCAAAGGGTGCCGCAGTCGACTCCATTGAGTCTGACACGGACGATCGTCCCCTCGCTCGGGGTAAGCCGCAGCGCAAGCCGCTTTGCGCTGTCCAGACGGAAGCTCTTTGAGAGGGTGGCCTCGCCTGCAAAGAACGAAAGGCCCTGCTTTTCAAGGTTGGACGTACCGACCTTGGTCGGAAGCGGAGTCAGCACCCTCTTGTCTCCCTCAAGGACACATCCGAAGTTGCCGACGAGATAGATATCCTCGCAGGGGGTAAAGCCGCCCGCAACGGCGGTAAGTACTATCTTATTTTCGCCGTTTTTAAGACAGGACGTAATATCAAAGGTGCGGAAGGCGATGTCGGTAAAATATCCGCCGTCGGGCTTGACGGTCTTGCCGTTTACCCTGACCGTAAAGACATCGGGCGATTCAAGGGCAAGGAGGGTATCCCCGCACTCGGCACGGTTTTCAAAGGAGTAGGTAAGGCGGCAGGTGGTGTCTCCAAGCCAGCTTATGCCGTTTACGATGCTGCGGGCCTTGGAGGTGTGCATAACGCCCCGCTCTTCGGAGTCTATCTCAAGGGAGCAGATGTCGAGGTTTACGCAGTTTGCAAGGTAGCTTCCCTTGGCCCTGGAGCTTATATCCCACATACCCTCAAGGGATATCTTCTCACCGCAGACGGGCTTTAAGGCGGGCTTTTTGGGGCATCTGCCCTCGAA
The DNA here is from genome assembly GCA_017532825.1 of Clostridia bacterium. GTDB lineage: Bacteria > Bacillota > Clostridia > Oscillospirales > QAMX01 > RGIG6452. The sequence continues at coordinate 73,870 of JAFXIT010000031.1, read as the reverse complement.
TATGACGGCAAACTCCCCTGCGGCAAGCTCAAGCCTGTCTCCGCAGGCGTATACCTCTCCGCTTGAAAGGTCGACCCTGCCAAGGCTCTCTCCGCCGACGATGCGGCAGACAGAGGGGGTCTTGCGGTCGTAGTTTATTATAAACCAGAGCTTCTCGCCCTCAACGCAACGAATCTGCGACCACACCCTGCCGCTGAGGGTCTCAACGGCGGCGACGGGTGAGGTGTTGGCACGGACGAATGCGACGGGATCGTCGGTAAGCTCGATGCCCATCCTCTCAAAGAGGTCGCTTGTCTCGCCCTCGATCTGCTGGGGCAGGCAGCCTACGGCGCATATCCTACCGCCCTCGGCGGCGAAGTCCGAAAGGAGACGGGCGGTCGAGGAGAGCATATTTTTATGTCCGAGCAGTATAACGGCGTCGTAGCCCGCACTTCCGACGAAGAGCTTTCCGTTTTCGACACGGGCGTGAGAGGCCATGATGGTCTCCTCGCCGACGTCGTAGATGACGTTTGCATCAAGCAGGTCGTAGTGTATCTTTTCGTAGGCGGTCTGGAGGCTGTCGACCTCCTCCTTATATCCCGGACGGTAGAGGCTGTGGGCGGTCACGATGGGGTCAAGCAGAAGCACCGAGGAAAGCCTCTTTCCCTGTGTCACTGCGCCGACGGCACGGGAGACCTCGTCGGCAAGGGCACGGTTGTCCCCCCACCAGGGCTGCTGATGGAGGTTAAAGGGCGGGTGGTCACGCTTGTTTGTGGTCTTCATGCTGTAAAGGGAGATGTGGGGCACGAAGAAGTCCGAGCCCAGCGCAAGCATTACTCCGTAGAGCCAACGGCGGTCGGCAAGGCTGAAGTTCTCGCCCGCAACCCCAAAGCACTCCACCATCGTCCTGCCCTTGTCAAGCTGGGAGGTGACGCTTGCGGCCTGGCGGTTTATCCAGGGGTAGGCCATAAAGCTGCCCAGCTGGTCGGTACCCGGCCAGGTCTCAAACTCGTAATGGCGCATGATACTGCCCGTACAGCAGATCTGGGCGTAAAATTCCTGCTCCCACTCAAGATGTCCCGTCGAGACGATGCCGTTTTCCTCGCACCAGTCGCCTATCTGGCGGGTGAAGGCGTCGGCAAACATATCGGTAAGGGTCTTATAAAAGTGGGTGCGGACTCTTGCGGAAGCGTCGGTATCAAAAAACACCGACTCGAGGTTTTCAAGGATGCTGTATCCCCAGGTCTTTTCAAACACCTCGGGAAGGCTCTCTGTCCAGGGTACGAAGTCGACAAGCTCCGACCAGCAGCCGTACTGCGGCTCGTCAAAGAAGCTCCCCGGGATGACCGAGGGCATCTTGTCGGCAAAGCGCTCCTTATAGCTACGGTGGGTTATGTTGATAAAATCGGCTATAACGTCGGGATTGAGAACGTCGACGTTGTAGCTAAAAAGCACCCTGAAGGCGTAGGGCTTTCCGTCGTGGCTGCACCTTGTCACCTCGCCGCCCATCGGCACGTCACCGTCGGTGGGGGTGCAAACGAGCTTTCTTGCACGGTTCTTTCTGCCCTGGTTTGTCACCATGCCCCCTGCGGTGCCGCTGGGCCAGCCGTTTTCGTCGTATATCCAGGCCTTCATGCCACGCTTTTCGGCCTCGTCGACGCAGGCGGCGATGTTGTCAAGAAACTGGGTGGACAGGTAGGGGGTCTCAAGCCCCGAACGGGCGTGCATAAAGAAGCCGCCCATGCCGCCCTTTTCAAATTCACCTATCTGGCGGCGAAGCTCGCCGTCCTCAAGCAGGTCGTCAAGCGCCCAAAAGGGTGCGGGGCGCCACATAACGTCAATGTTTTTAAGGTCTTTCATATATCTTCCTCCCGTCAGTCAGAGTTTTTGAGAAGCTTGAGCTTTTTGAACACCTTAACTATCAGTCCGCCCTTGGGAAGGAGGCGGATGTCCGATTCGTCAAGGCCCTTGAATATCATCAGCGACAGAGCGTATACGCCCACGGCCACAACGATGGCAAGGACGGTCGCAACGGCGGAGTAGGTGATCCTTTCAAGCAGAACGTAGGCGCCTAATGCCCCGACGCCCATGATCGCAGAGGCGGCAAGAGGCGGCAGTATCGAGCGCAAAAAGCCGAGCTTCAGGCCGCTTTTTCTGCGTAAGAATACAAAATTCATACCAAACATGGTCATATAGCAAAGGAGGGTGCCGATGGGTGCGCCGACGATGCCTATCTCGGGAATGCCGACCAGGACGTAGTTGGTCACCAGCTTTACACCGCCGCCCACGGCGAGGGTGATAAGGGGCAGACGCATATGACCCGTCGACTGCATAAGTGCGGTCGAGAGAGATGCAAGGCAGACCCAGAAGGATGCCGCACCGAGGATGCGAAGCAGGGGTGTGGTCACGGCGAGCTGGTCAAGGCGTGCAGGGAAGAGAAGTCTCTGGATAGGTCCCGCAAGCACGATGAGCCCTACGGCGCAGGGAAGGGCAAGGACGGTGACTATCTTGACCGCACGGCGGGCAAGCGACTCCACCCTTTCGGTCTCGTTTTTGACAAACGCCACCGACATTGCGGGGATTATGATTATATTTATCGATGCGATTATCGAGGGGGGCAGGTTAAACAGCGGCTGGGCGTAGCCCTTGTAGCCGCCGTAGGCGACGTTGGCGGCGGCCTCGGTCATACCGATGGCCTCGAGGCGGTCGTAGATAAGGAAGAGGTCGAGCACGCCCGTAAGGTTTACTATCATCGAGCTGACGGCAAGGGGGATTCCGATGGCAGCAAAGCTCTTGACTATCTCCCACGAGGGACGGGTCGGGCCGCCCTTTTTGGCAAGCTCACGGTCGGTCCTGCGGCCGGAGGCCGAGAGGAAGATGATAAGCATCACCGTCGTACCGACGGCGGTGCTGATGGCAGTACCCGAAATACCTGCGGCAGCGACGGTCTCGGTGGAATAGCCGAGGTTTTTGACCAGGATGGCAAGCCCCACACCCAACGATAGCTTGAAAAGTGCCTCGATGACCTGGGAAAGCGCCGTCGGGCGCATATTCTGCAGACCCTGGTAGTAGCCTCTGTATACTGCCGAGAGGCAGAGGAAGAATATTGCGGGAGAGAGGGCGCGCATACAGTATATCGCACCCTTGGAGGTTGCCGCCCCGAAGAGCTCGGCACCAAAGAACATTATGCCCGTACCGAGCAGTCCCACACTGCAGAAGGCAACAAGCATAACACGCCGTATCTTGCGTGCGTTTGCGAAGGCGTCAAGGGCGATGCTCTCGGCGATGAGCTTGGAGATGGCCAAGGTGCCGCCCGAGGTGAATATCGAAAGAAGGAGCTGGTATACCTCGTAGGCCGAGGAAAGATATCCCATGCCCTCCGAGCCGAGGATGTTTGCAAGGGGTATCTTGTATACCACTCCGATTATCTTAACTATGAAGTTTGCGGCTATGAGTACGGTAGCACCTGCGGCGACACCGTTTCTTACCTTTTTGCTCAAAAAAACACTTCCCACAGCATTGTGTTTATATTGTATCACGCTGCGGCGGAAAATACAAGTATCGGCGCCACATAGGTGACGCCGATAGGTTATTCAGATAAAGAAATCCGCCGAGCGCTTGTTTGCGACCTTGCTTTTGACGTAGGTCCCTGCGAGCTTGTGCTCGGGGTGGACGATGTAGCCTCGGAGGGCTTCCTCGCTTTCAAGGGTGCTGTCAAGGACGATGCGGCTGTTGCAGGTGTCTATCATGTCAAAGTAGACCTTCGCATCGAGAAGTCCATCTATCTTTCCCACGAGTGCTTCAAGACGGCTCTTGATGCCCTCCATGGCTTCGAGCTGTTCTTGCTTGGTAAGGTCCTCTCTGAGGTCCCACAAAACAATGTGCTTTACCATTTTCTTTTCTCCCTTACTGCTTATCCTTTTGTTCCATCAGATCAAAGAAGGTATATCCGTCGACAAAGACGATGTTGGGGTCGGTGTTTTTGACTATCTCGATTGCCTCGGCTATCACCGATGGGGAGAGGAGAATGGTGCGGTAGGCGAAAAATTCGGAATTTTTCCTCGGATGTGCATCGTAGATTATCTTCTCCGCAAGCTCTTGGGCTGTGATACCGATAGAGCCGATGTCCATATTCATCCTTTTGTAGTACATTCCGCCAACCTCGCCCTTGCCGCCTTTTCCGACGACGTTTAAAAACACCGTACCGTCGGGAGAGAATCGAGAGTACATTTCAATGGTGCTCTCGGGGGACGAGGTCGTCCCGTCGATGACAAAGCCTGTCATGCTTATGTCAAAGCGGTCATAGTAGTATCTGCAGAACTCGGTGAAGTTTTCGACCCCCGAGGGAAGGCCCGAGATGGTCCTCGGCTCAAAAAGACCGGTGGGGTTGAGATACCCCGCTCCCGAGTCGCCGCCGATGAAGTAGTCGTTTGGCGTTTTGAAGCGGTAGATGTAGTCAAAGACCATCGGTATGCGCTCCGAGAGGTTTGGATTGAAGGCCCAGGACAGCGGTACGCTTCCCCGTGCGGGGTCGGTAAACCACTGGGGCACGAATCTCGTCGTCCATGCGGCGGCGTCGTAGTCGCCCATGTACAAAAAGACGTAGGCCTTGCCGTTTTCAAAGGTGTAGCCGGGGGCATCGGAGTTTTGATAGCTCTCCTTGAGGGGGTAGAGGCGGTAGAGCGAGCAGTTTGACAGACCGCAGTAGCCTGCGGCGTCGGCATCCATAACGCAGTCGTACCGAGAAAGTATCTCGGCGTGCCGCCATTCGGTCTCGACCTCGCCGTGGCTGCCCTTGCCGCCGTATACGGTGTATTTTATATGCCAGGGGGTAAAGCCGTGGACCTGGCAGATGCCCTTTCCCTCACGGTTTTCGTAGCTTGCCTGCATGATCTTGAGGAAGGTGTCAAGGTCGGTGCCGAGGGGTTGGTCGGGATCGTCGCAGGGAAGCTCGTCGCCCCAGGGCGAGAGGTCAAAGACAAAGCAGCTTTCTGCCACGAGGTAGTCTCGGTTGAAAACAAAGGCGTTATTGAGGTCGGGATAGTACCCCTCCTCTGCCGACCAGCTGTCGCCGTCGAGGATGTAGCCCATGTGGTGGGGATTGGTACGGTCCATATAGTTTTCTATCGTCCAGAGGTAGACGTCGCACTTCTTCGAGCCGCTCACCGAGCCGTCAAACATTCCGCTCATATCCAGCTTGACCTCGGCGCCAAATGCCAAAAGAACGTCGTGTACCGCACCCTTGTTTCGTACAGGCAGGTAGCCGTCCACGCCGCAGACGGTGGTCGCCGCATTGATCGTGGCAGGTACCTCGGGGTCCCAAAGTACAAGTCCCTGCCCCTTTATAAAATCTCCGCAGAGCTCAAGAAGCTCCGTGTAGTTGCCTATCCGACGCAGGCGGTAGCCGTAGAGCAGCTGCTCGGGTTCGAAGCGGAGGAAGTTAAACCAGAAGGTATCGTACTCAAAGTAGTTTACAAACATCCTCGGGCCGTCACGGTTGAGCAGTCCCTGCATGCAGGCGACGAGGGTCGCCAGGTCGTAGGCATCGGCCGAGGAAAGTCCTGCTAACAGCGAGGACATCTCGACGTAGAAAAGCTCTCCCTTCTCGCCGCTGTCGGCACCGTCGGGGATGGTAACGGTATACATATTAGAATCTTCCGGGGTATATACGGGGTAGTTCACCGGCTTCACCTCCGAGGGTTGTGTCGTTTGTTGGACGGTGGTCTGTTCGCTCGATGCAGAGCCCGCCGTCGTGTCGGCGGTAGTATCGGCGGTGGTCTACTCGGTAAGTACGACTCCGCTGCCTCCGCAGGCGGAAAGCAGCATCAGGGCAGCAAGTATTACCGCAAAAATTCTTTTTTTCAACCGTCTCACCCCTTTTTACATTGTTTTGTGATACTGTCTTATTATACCACACGTTCTGTTTTGCCGCAACAAAAAAACATCTGTGACAGGCACAGATGTTTTTAAGTCGATTTACAGAGCGGCCTTGGCGGCTTCGACGACTGCGGTGAAGGCTGCAGGATCGTTGTGGGCCATCTCGGCGAGGACCTTGCGGTTAAGGGTGATGCCGGCCTTCTTGAGACCGTTCATGAACTTGGAGTAGTTGATGCCGTTGAGCTTGCAGGCGGCGGAAATACGGGTGATCCACAGGCTGCGGAAGTCACGCTTCTTGAGGCGGCGGCCTACGTAAGCGTACTTGAGGGACTTCATGACCTGCTCATTGGCCATCTTGAAGTGCTTGGACTTAGCGCCCCAGTAGCCCTTGGCGAGCTTGAGGGTCTTATTTCTTCTCTTGCGCGTCATCATCGCGCCTTTGATTCTTGCCATTTTACCTTTTCGTCCTTTCTCTTAAGCTTATGCGTAGGGCATGAGTCTCTTGACGGCCGCCTCGTTGGTGGCGTCAGCGTAGCCGCGCTTGCGGAGGTTTCTCTTGCGCTTGGTGGTCTTGTGGGCCAGGAAGTGGTTCTTAAGAGAGTGATTGATCTTTACCTTGCCGCCCTTGGTAAAAGAGAATCTCTTTTTGGCGCCGGTATGGGTCTTCATCTTAGGCATATCGGGGTATCTCCTTTCAATATTAAACAAAACACTAAGCCGCCGACGTTTACTGTCGGCCTACGGCGTTTTTACGGGGTTACTTTGCGGGCTTGGGTGCGATCATCAGGCTGACCGACCTTCCCTCGAGCTTGGGGGCCTTCTCGACCGAGCCGACCTCTCCGCAGTCTTCGGCAAACTTCATCAGCAGCTCGCTGCCGAGCTCGGTATGTGCCATCTCTCTGCCGCGGAAACGGATCGAGGCCTTGACCTTGTCACCGTCGGAAAGAAATTTTATAGCCGCACGAAGCTTGAAATCATAGTCGTGGTCGCCTATGCCGACCGAAAGCTTGACTTCCTTGATGTCGACGACGTTCTGATTCTTACGTGCTTCCTTTTGCTTCTTGGCCTGTTCAAACTTGAACTTGCCGTAGTCCATTATCCGACAGACCGGCGGTACTGCGTTGGGAGCGATCTTGACAAGATCCAGCCCTGCTTCAACTGCGAGATCATAGGCCTCGGAGGCCGACATTATTCCGCGCTGTTCGCCGTTTTCGTCGATCAGGCGTACTTCCTTATCACGGATCTCTTCGTTGATCATATGCTCGTTTTTCGGGATGGGTAACACCTCCACAAAGATATAAAAAGACGGGATATGCATACATACCCCGCCCGTCATAACAGCAAAACCGTTATTGACCGCCGCTAACTGATGCGCGGGGTGAGGCGACTTGCGCCTTCTTCCTTGTAAGCCTTGGTAGTATATCACACTGCAGGGGATTTGTCAACCCCTAAAATGCGATTTTTTCGTAAATTTACATAACGGATAGTAAATGACCGAGGCGAATATCCTCCGCCCCGGTCATCTGTACCCTTCGGGTTATATTCAGATAAGTTCGATAACGGCCATCTCGGCGGCGTCGCCGCGGCGGGGGCCGGTACGGGTGATGCGGGTGTAACCGCCGTTACGGGAAGCGTACTTGGGGGCGATCTCATTGAAGAGCTTGTAGGTGACGTCTTCCTTGGTGATGAAGCTCATCGCCTGGCGCTTGGAATGAAGAGTGTTCTCCTTGCCGAGGGTTATCATATGTTCGGCGAGGGGACGTACCTCCTTGGCTCTGGTAACAGTGGTTTCTATTCTACCGTTTTCAAGCAGATAGGTGACCATCGCGCGGAGCATTGCTTTACGCGAATCGGTAGGTCTGCCGAGCTTGCGGGTTCCGGGCATTGTAAGTTTCCTCCTTTATCAGTTCTCGACCTCGCGCTTGAGCGAAAGACCCATGGCGTCCAGCTTGTGGATAACTTCCTCAAGGGACTTTCTGCCAAGGTTCCTGACCTTCATCATCTCTTCCTCACTGCGGTTGACCAGGTCCTCAACGGTGTTGATGCCGGCACGCTTAAGGCAGTTGAAGGAGCGGACGGAGAGATCAAGTTCTTCTATCGTCATCTCGAGTTGGGCACTCTTGCCCTCGTTGGGTTTATCCATCATCGAAAGACCCGAATTGACGTCCTCGGAAAGTCCGACGAACAGCAGCAGGTGCTCCGAGAGGATGCGAGCCGAGCGGGATACCGCGTCGGTCGCGGAAATGGTCTTGTTGGTCCAGACCTCGAGAGTCAGCTTGTCGTTGTCGACGCTGTCGCCAACGCGGGTGTTCTCGACGGTGTAGTTGACCTTAAGGACCGGTGTATATATCGAATCTATCGGAATAAGCCCGATTATCGTCTGGGACGGCTTATTCTTCTCGGCAGGAACGTAGCCCATTCCTCTGCCGAAGGTGAGTTCCATGGAAAGACGGGCGTCGTCGGCCAGGTAGGCGATGTGGAGCTCGGGATTGAGGATCTCCACGTCGCTGTCGCCGATGATGTCGCCGGCGGTGATCTCGGTCTTACCGTTGGCCTCTACGTAGAGGACCTTGGGGCCGGGGCAGTGCATCTTGGCAATGACAGCCTTGAGGTTGAGGACTATCTGGGTGACGTCCTCCTTAACTCCGGGAACTGTCGAAAACTCATGCTGCACACCGGCGATCTTGACCGCAGTTATCGCACTGCCCTCAAGGGAGGACAGCAAAACCCTTCTCATGGAGTTACCAAGCGTGGTCCCGTAGCCCCTCTGCAGAGGCTCAACGACAAATTTGCCGTAGGCACCGTTGTCACGGATCTCGGCTATTTCGATTGTCGGCGTTATGAATTCAGACATAATACCCTCCACTTCATCATATTGCGATTCTTGCTATCGGGATGGTTGCTATCGGGAAACGCATCGGGGAGTCTATTACTTGGAGTAAAGCTCGACGATGAGGTGTTCCTCGACGGGCAGGTCGATATCCTCGCGAGTGGGCAGGGCGACTACCTTGGCCGAGAAGTTGGTCTCGTCCTTGTCCAGCCACTTGGCGACGGGACGGGAGGCGTTGGCCTCGATGACGCTCTTGAACTTCTCAAGGCTGCGGCTCTTTTCGCGCAGGGCGATGACGTCGCCTTCCTTGACGAGGTAGGAAGGAATGTTGACCTTGCGGCCGTTTACGGTGAAGTGGGCATGGTTGACGAGCTGTCTGGCCTCGGGGCGGGACATAGCGTAACCCATGCGGTAAACGACGTTGTCAAGTCTGGTCTCGAGAATGCGGAGGAGGTTTTCACCCTGAATACCCTTCTGCTTGGTGGCCTTCTCGAAGTATTTGCTCATCTGCTTCTCGGAAACACCGTAGAAGCGCTTGGCCTTCTGCTTTTCACGGTGCTGCATACCGTACTCAGAGAGCTTCTTGTTGCGGGCCTGGCCGTGCTGGCCGGGTGCGCTGCCTCTGGCGTCGACGCCGCACTTGCTGCTGTAGCACTTATCGCCCTTCAGAAAGAGCTTCTGGCCTTCTCTGCGGCAAAGCCTGCAGACTGCATCTGTATATCTTGCCATTATTGTTAGACCTCCAATAATTTCTCAGACACGGCGACGCTTGGGAGGACGGCAGCCGTTGTGGGGGATCGGAGTGACGTCCTTGATCATGACGACTTCCAGACCGGCGGCCTGAAGTGCACGGATGGCAGCTTCACGGCCCGAGCCGGGGCCCTTAACGTATACCTCGACGGTCTTCAGACCGTGCTCCATAGCGGCCTTTGCGGCGGTCTCCGCTGCGGTCTGTGCTGCAAAAGGAGTGCTCTTGCGGCTGCCGCGGAAGCCCAGTCCGCCTGCGGATGCCCAGGACAGGGCGTTGCCGGCAGTGTCGGTGATGGTAACGAGGGTGTTGTTGAAGGAGGACTTGATGTGGGCTGCGCCCTTCTCAATGTTCTTGCGCTCACGGCGCTTCTTGATCATGGTTGCTCCCTTTTTGGGCTGTACCTTTGCCATTTTAAAGTCCCCTCCTTACTGCTTCTTGTTTGCAATGGTCTTTCTGGGACCCTTGCGAGTACGTGCGTTGGTCTTGGAACGCTGGCCTCTTACAGGCAGGCCGCGTCTGTGTCTCTGGCCGCGATAGGAGCCTATCTCAACCAGGCGCTTGATGTTGAGGGCGACGTCTCTGCGGAGGTCACCTTCGACGTGATAATTGTGGTCGATCTGCTCACGGAGCTTGGAGATCTCTTCGTCGGTCAGATCCTTAACTCTGGTGTCGGGATTTATACCGCTGGCCTTGAGGATATCGTTGGAAAGCTTTCTGCCGATACCGTAGATGTAGGTCAGGCCTATTTCAACTCTTTTTTCTCTGGGAAGATCAACACCGGCTATACGTGCCATTTATTACCGCACCTCCTGTTATTTAGCCCTGTCTCTGCTTATGTTTGGGGTTGTCGGGGCAGATTACCATAACCTTGCCCTTGCGCTTGATTACTTTGCATTTGTCACAAATCGGTTTGACCGAGGGCCGTACCTTCATAATTATGACCTTTCCTTTCTGCACTCGTAAACTGTTGCTTTTTGCAACCTACTTGGAACGCCAGGTGATGCGCCCTTTATTAAGATCGTAGGGCGACATCTCGACCGACACGCGGTCACCCGGAAGGACTCGAATATAATTCATGCGCAGCTTGCCGGAAATGTGAGCTAAGATCACGTGACCGTTGGTCAGCTCGACCTTGAACATCGCATTAGGCAACGCTTCTATGACGGTACCTTCGACCGAAATTACATCTTCTTTTGCCACAGTTCTTCCTCCGTTTCAGATTACTGTCTCGGGAGCGGTGAGTATCTCGGGCTCCCCTTCGGTTATCAGAATCGTGTGTTCGTAATGTGCGGACAGCTTTCCGTCCGCCGTCTTTACCGTCTGTCTGTCGGGCATGACCTTTACGTGCCAGTCTCCGACGTTGACCATCGGCTCGATTGCAAGGACCATTCCGGGCATCAGCTTGGTACCGTGGCCGGGTCTGCCGTAGTTTGGCACTGCCGGGTCCTCCCAAAGCTCTCTGCCTATGCCGTGTCCGGTGTAATCTCTTACTACCGAGAAGCCCTGCGACTCAACATATTCCTGTATCGCTGCCGAAATGTCCGTCAGGCGGTTGCCCTTGCGGGCAAACTTGATGCCTTCATAGAAGCTCTGCTTCGTGACCGCTATCAGCCTTGCAGCATCCTCGCTTATATTTCCCGCGGGGACGGTTATCGCCGTGTCGCCGTTGTAACCGCCTATCCTTGCTCCCACGTCGATCTTTACCAGATCGCCCTCTTTTATCACACGCTTGCCGGGTACGCCGTGTATTACCTCGTCGTTTACCGAGACACAGGCGGCGCCGGGGAAGCCGTTGACACCGAGGAATGCGGGCTCGGCGCCCAGGGAAGCGATAGTCTTGCGTACGACAGCGTCGATCTGGGCCGTAGTCACGCCGGGCCTGACGGCGGCCGCCGCCGCGGTTCTCACCGCAGCGGAGGCTGCGCCGGCCTGCCGCATGAGCTTAATTTCCCATGACGACTTTATCGATATCATATTTCCTATATACCCAGTGCCGCATAGGCATCCTCGGTGACCTTCTCGACAGCCTGTCTGCCGTCGACGGTCTTGAGCTTGCCCTTGGCATCGTAGTAGGCCTTGACCGGCTCGGTCTGCTCGTGGTAGACCGCAAGTCTGGCCTGTACCGTTTCGGGTGCGTCGTCGGCGCGGCGGATAAGCTCGGCAGAGCATTTATCGCAGCGACCCTCGGACGTAGGAGGATTGTAGATGATATGATAGGTCTCTCCGCATGCGGGGCAGCTTCTGCGGCCGGTCATGCGGCGCTCGATGTCCTCGTCGGGGACCTCAAGCGAGAGTGCACACTCGATCTCAACGCCAAGGGCGTCGAGTGCCTCGGCCTGTGCGATGGTACGGGGAAATCCGTCGAGGATAAAGCCGTTTGCACAGTCGGCTCGGGAGATGCGCTCAGAGAGCATTCCGATGACCACCTCGTCGGGTACGAGCTTGCCGGCGTTGGAGTATTCCTTGACCTTTTTGCCAAGCTCGGTGCCTGCGGCGATGGCTTCACGGATGATGTTACCGGTCGAGATCGTGGGGACCCCGAGTCGGTCTGCTATCTTCGAGGCCTGAGTGCCTTTACCGGCACCTGGCGCTCCGAAAAGAATCAGTTTCATGCGTTCTACCTTTCCTTATTCGAGGAATCCCTTATAGTGACGAAGCATCATCTGGGATTCGAGCTGCTGTACGGTCTCGATGGCAACGCCGACAACGATCAGCAGTGAGGTGCCGCCGAGGGCAAGGTTGCTGAGGTTGGCGTCAAAGGCGCTGACGATGACCGGGAGTATAGCGACGAAGGAGAGGAAGATTGCTCCGAGGACGGTAACGTGCTTCATGATCTTGCTGATGTGCTCTGCGGTGGAGCGGCCGGGACGGAGTCCGGGCACGAAGCCGCCGTTGTTCTTCATGTTGTTTGCCATCTCAAAGGGATTGACCTGAGTGTAGGCATAGAAGAAGGAGAAGGCGACGATCAGCAGGATGTAAAGGACCATGTAGACGATGGAGGGCGGCTGGGTCAGTCTGAGGAAGTGATACCAGAAGCCCGCGGTCGGAGCCTGGAAGAAGGATGCGATGATGGCCGGCAGCGATACGATGCTGGAAGCAAAGATTATCGGCATAACGCCGGTCATATTGACCTTCATGGGGATAAAGGTGGACTGTCCGCCGTAGACCTTGCGGCCGACGACACGCTTAGCGTACTGGACAGGGATCCTGCGCTCGGCCTGGCTGACCCAGACGACGAAACCGACCAGTGCGATGGTACCCAGGACGATGATGACTGCAAGCCAGATCGGGAGGGTGCCGGCACGAATGCCTGCAATACCGGTGGTAAGGTCGGCGGGGAGGCGGGAGATGATACCTGCAAAGAGGATCATCGAGATGCCGTTGCCGATACCCTTGTTGGTGATCATTTCGCCAAGCCAGGTGATAAGGGCTGTACCTGCCGCAAAGGTCATGACGATCATGAATGCGGTGAAGAAGCCGTTATTGATGATGATGGAGGTACCGTCGGTGAGGGTGGAGCGGGCAAGGTTCAGATAGTAGATGAAACCCTGTACGATACCCAGAACGATGGCGCCGTATCTGACCATCTTTTCCTGGAACTTACGTCCGGCCTCGCCGCCTTCCTTGACCTTTCTTTCAAGGGCAGGGATGGCCATGACGAGGAGCTGGATGATAATGGACGAAGTGATGTAGGGGAATATGGAGAGCGCAAATATGGTCGCTGCGGTGAAGGAACCACCGGTGAGCATATTGAGGTAGCCGTAGAAGGCGTTCTCGCCCTGGAAGGTAAACATTGCCTTGACAGCGACGGGATCGATGAAGGGGATGGGCACTGCGTTACCTACACGGTAAAGGAATAAAACGAAGATAGTAAAGAGGAGCTTCTTCCGAATATCCGGAATACGCCATGCATTTACAAGCGTTTTAAACACTTATATCACCTCGGCATTTCCGCCAGCCTGCTCGATCTTCTCCTTTGCAGTGCCGGAAAACGCCGTGGCCTGAACCGTCAGCTTCTTTGAAAGGTCGCCGTTTCCAAGTACTTTAACACCGTCAAAGGTCTTCTTAACAAGACCGGCTGCAATAAGCTCGGCGATGCCGACGGTGGTGCCGTCTTCAAAGCCGTTCAGGTCGGATACATTGATGATTGCGTAGGTGGTGCCGAAAATGTTGGTGAAGCCGCGCTTAGGCAGTCTTCTGTGAAGGGGCATCTGGCCGCCTTCGAAGCCGGGGCGTACGCCGCCGCCGGAGCGGCTCCACTGGCCCTTATGGCCTCTGCCGGCAGTCTTGCCGTTGCCCGAACCGGGGCCGCGGCCCTTGCGGTAGGAGGGCTTGTTGGAGCCTGCTACGGGAGACAAATTATCAATTCTCATTGTTTCTTGCTCCTCCCTTATATTTTTTCCACTTTGACAAGGTAGCCTATCTGGGTGTACTTACCCTTGGTGGCGTCGGTGTCATCCTGGACGGTGAAATCGTTGATCTTGCGAAGGCCGAGGGAGTTGGCGGTGGCGATGTGCTTGTCGTTTCTGCCGTTGAGGCTCTTGACCAGCGTGATCTTAACTTTATCTGCCATGGTGCTTCCTCCTTAACCCTGGATCTCTTCGGCAGCCTTGCCGCGGAGCTTTGCGACCTGCTCGGCGTTACGGAGCTGCTTGAGACCCTCCATTGCTGCGGCAACGACGTTCTGGGGGTTGTTGCTGCGCAGGCACTTGGTTCTGATGTCGCGGATGCCGGCCATTTCCATGACTGCACGGACCGCGCCGCCGGCGATAACGCCGGTACCTTCGGGGGCGGGCTTGAGCAGGACTTCGCCTGCGCCGAACTTACCGATTACCTCGTGAGGTATGGTAGTGCCCTCGATGGAGACCTTGTAAAGGTTCTTCTTGGCATCGGCGATAGCCTTGCGGATGGCATCGGGAGTTTCCTTTGCCTTACCAAGGCCGTAACCGACCAGACCGTTGCCGTCGCCTACGACTACCAGAGCCGCAAGCTTCATGACACGGCCGCCCTTGACCGTTTTGGAGACGCGGTTAACAGCGACCAGCCTTTCCTGGAGTTCCAGGTTGGTAGTATCGATTTTCAAAGGTGTCATTTCTGTTTGTCCCCCTTAAAACTCAAGACCGCTCTCGCGGGCGCCGTCGGCGAGTTCCTTGACACGTCCGTGGTAGATGTATCCACCGCGGTCGAAAACGACTGCCTTGATGCCCTTAGCTGCGGCACGCTCGCCTACGAGCTTACCGACCAGCTTGGCGCCTTCCTTGTTACCGCCGTCGGCAGCGAAATCCTTTTCGTTGCTGGATGCGGCTACCAGGGTGACACCTGCGACGTCATCGATGATCTGAGCATAGATGTGCTTGGAGCTGCGGAATACGTCCAGTCTGGGACGTTCGGCGGTGCCCGAAACGGTTCCGCGCACTCTCTTATGGCGCTTCAGACGCTGTAAATTCTTATCCTTTTTGGAAACCATTCCCGTACACCTCGCTTACTTCTTCTTAGCACCGGTCTTACCCTCCTTGCGGCGGATAACCTCGGTGGCATACTTGATTCCCTTGCCGTGGTAGGGCTCGGGGGGACGGACGCCGCGGATCTCGGCGGCGAGCTGTCCGACGGCCTGCTTATCGGCACCGGAAACGACTATCTTGTTGGGGGCGGGAACGTCTATGGCTATGCCGTCCTTCTCATCGACGAAGACCTGATGAGAGAATCCGACGTTCAGCACCAGCTGCTTGCCCTGCTTGGCGGCCTTGTAACCGACACCGTCGATCTCGAGCTCCTTGGTGAAGCCCTTGACAACGCCGTCGACCATGTTGGCGATCAGGGTGCGGGAAAGTCCGTGCAGCGAGCGGTTGGCCTGCTCGTCGTTGGGACGGGTGACCTTGATCTCGGTGCCTTCGACCTTAACGGTGATGGCGGGAGCGATCTTGGTCTGAAGGGTGCCCTTGGGGCCCTTCACGGTGACGACGTTAGCGTCGTCCACCGTCACGGTAACGCCTGCCGGAACGGTGATGGGCAGTCTGCCTATTCTTGACATTTTAGCTCCCCCTTACCAGACAAACGCCAGAACTTCGCCGCCGACGTGGAGGGCACGGGCCTTCCTGTCGGTAACGATTCCCTGAGACGTGGAGATTATTGCGATGCCGAGGCCCTTGAGAACCTTGGGCATATCTTCGACGCCGGCGTAGACGCGAAGACCGGGCTTGGAAACTCTGCGGAGGCCGCTGATTGCAGCTTCCTTGTTGGCGCCGTACTTAAGGGTAACACGGATGATGCCCTGTGCGCCTTCATCAATTACCTGATATCCCTTGATGTAGCCCTCGTCGAGGAGGATCTCGGCGATAGCCTTCTTGGACTTCGAGGCAGGAATGTCAACCGATTCGTGACGGTAGGAGCTTGCGTTCCTGATCCTGGTCAGCATATCGGCGATAGGGTCTGTCGTATGCATTTCAGCTTTCCTCCTTCTTTACCAGCTTGCTTTGCGTACGCCGGGGATCTGTCCCTTGTAGGCGAGCTCGCGGAAGCAAATTCTGCAAACACCGTAGTCGCGGAGGTATGCGTGGGGTCTGCCGCAGATCTTGCAGCGGTTCATGGCGCGGGTGGAGAACTTGGGCTCTCTCTTGGACTTGAGTATCATAGACTTCTTAGCCATTTTGCATATCCTCCTTATCTTATTCGTTCTCGTTGCCGAAGGGGGCGCCCATGAGCTTGAGAAGCTCTCTGCCCTCTTCGTCGGTGTTAGCGGTGGTGCAGATGACGATGTTCATGCCGCGGATCTTATCGACCTTGTCGAAATCGATCTCGGGGAAGATAAGCTGTTCCTTGAGGCCCAGCGAGTAGTTGCCGCGGCCGTCGAAGGCGTTGGGGTTGATGCCGCGGAAGTCGCGGACACGGGGAAGAGCGATGTTGAAGAGTCTGTCCATGAATTCGTACATTCTCTCGGCACGGAGGGTGACCTTGGCGCCGATGGGCATACCCTGACGGAGCTTGAAGTTAGCGACAGAGCGCTGAGCCTTGGTGATGACGGCCTTCTGACCGGTGATCTGAGCGAGATCTGCGCAGACGGCATCGAGGACCTTGGCGCTTTCACGAGCTTCGCCGCAACCGACGTTGACGATGATCTTGTCGATCTTGGGGATCTGCATTACGCTCTTGTAGTTGAACTTGGACATGAGGGCGGGCGCCACTTCGTTGACATATTTATCTTTCAAAACTGACATTCTGTGTTGCCTCCCTTAGTCGATGACCTTGCTGCACTTCTTGCAGACACGGTGCTTGGTGCCGTCGGCGTCGATGAGATGGGCGGGCTTGGTAGCCTTGCCGCACTCGGGGCAGACTCTCATGACCTTGCAGGCGCGCAGGGCACCCTCGGTCTTGATGATCTTGCTCTCTTCGCCCTGCTTACGGGCCTTCTTGTGCTTGGTCTGGATGTTAATGCCTTCAACGATGACAAGGCCCTTCTTGGGGTCGGCAGATACGATCTTGCCTTCCTTGCCCTTTTCCTTACCGGAGAGGACTACGACGGTGTCGCCGGTCTTGACGTGTAAAGTATTCATTCTCGGCTCCCCCTTACAGTACTTCCGGAGCAAGGGAGAGGATCTTCATGTAATCCTTCTCACGGAGCTCTCTGGCAACCGGCCCAAAGATACGGGTTCCGGTCGGGTTCTTGTCTTCCTTGATGATGACCGCTGCGTTGTCGTCGAAGCGGATGTGCGTACCGTCGGCACGCTTGAGACCGAAGGCGCTACGCACGATAACGGCGCGGACTACGTCTCCCTTTTTAACGGCACCGCCGGGCGCAGCCTTGCGCACGGATGCGACGATAACGTCGCCGATGTTGCCGTACTTATGCACGGAGCCACCAAGGACTCTGATGCACTTAAGCTCTTTAGCGCCGCTGTTATCGGCAACTTTAAGCAATGTTTCTTCCTGAATCACGGTTTCCGGCCTCCTTTACTGCGCCTTCTTGACGATTTCGACCAGGCGCCATCTCTTGTCCTTCGAAAGCGGACGGGTCTCCATAACCTTGACGGTGTCGCCTACGCCGCACTCGTTGTTCTCATCGTGAGCCTTGAGCTTGTAGGTGGATCTGACCGTCTTCTTGTAAAGCGGATGTGCTTTAGTCTCAAGAACAGCAACGACGATGGTCTTATCCATTTTGTCGGAAATGACGACGCCGGTCCTGGTCTTGCGGAATGCTCTAGTATTTTCTGCCATTGTGCTTTCCTCCTCGTCCGCTTATGCCTGCTTGCCGGCCTGCTCGATCTCTCTGAGAACGGTCTTGGCACGGGCAATGTCCTTGCGGACCTGAGCTATACGCATCGGATTTTCGAGCTGGTTTGTGGCGTTCTGAAATCTCAGATTGAACAGCTCGCTCTTAAGCTCGGCTATCTTTGCCGAAAGGTCGGCAGCCGAAAGATCTCTGAATTTATTGGATTTCATTACGCTTCACCGCCTGCTTCTAAATCGCTCTTCTTAACGATCTTGGTCTTAATGGGAAGCTTGTAGCTTGCAAGTCTCATAGCTTCCTTTGCAACGGCCTCGTCCAGACCGCCGATCTCAAACATGACACGGCCGGGCTTGACTACTGCCACCCAGTACTCGGGAGTACCCTTACCGGAACCCATTCGGGTCTCAGCGGGCTTCTCGGTGATGGGCTTGTCGGGGAAGATCTTTATCCAGACCTGGCCGCCACGCTTGGTATAACGGGTCATCGCTATACGGGCTGCCTCTATCTGGTTGCTGGTGATCCAGGCGGGCTCAAGGGCTACAAGACCGAAGTCACCGCTCGAGATCTTATTGCCGCGAAGGGCCTTACCCTTTAAACGGCCGCGCTGAACTCTTCTGTATTTGACTCTCTTAGGCAGAAGCATCAGTGATTGCCTCCTTCTCTTCTGGGCGGACGGTTGTTGTTGCCGTCACGTCTTTCACGCCTGTCGCCAAAACGCTTCTCGCCGTCTCTGTTGTTGCGGCGATCGCGACGAGCGGCTCTGTTGCGCTCCTCGGCGGCTTTTCTTTCCTCGTTGATGCGGTGCTCTCTGGGGCTGCCGGTGAGAACCTCGCCCTTGTAGATCCAAACCTTGACGCCTATACGGCCGTAGGTGGTCTTAGCCTCTGCGAAGCCGTAGTCGATGTCGGCACGCAGGGTCTGCAGCGGGATGGTACCCTCGTGGTAGCTCTCGCCTCTGGCGATCTCGGCGCCGCCAAGACGGCCGTTGCAGCCGACCTTGATGCCCTTGGCACCAAACTTCATGGCACGCATGATGGCCTGCTTCATAGCACGGCGGACGGAGGTACGCTTCTCGAGCTGAGCGGCGATGTTCTCGGCGACCAGCTGGGCGTTGGTATCGGCCGAACGGATCTCCACGACGCTCAGGGCGACGGGCTTACCGATCATGCTCTCGACGCTGGCGCGGACCTTTTCGATCTCGCTGCCGCCGCGACCGAGGATGTGGCCGGGACGGGCGCAGTGTACGAACACCTTAACTCTGGCGTTGTCGCGCTCGATCTCTATCTTTGCGATTCCCGCATCGTAGAGGGAATCCTTGAGAAATTTACGGATGTTGTAGTCCTCGACGAGCAGGTCGCCGAAAACGTTGTCCTTTGCGTACCAGCGAGAATCCCAGTCGTGGATAACGCCTACGCGCAGGCCGTGCGGATTAACTTTCTGTCCCATTTGACTGCCTCCTCGCTTATTCCTTCTCCGCGACTGCGATAGTCACGTGAGAGGTTCTCTTCATGATGCGGTCTGCGCGGCCCTTTGCACGGGGCATGTAACGCTTAAGGGTTCTGCCCGAGGTGGAGAAGCACTCGCAGATGTAGAGGCTTTCGACGTCCATCCCGAAGTTGTTTTCGGCGTTGGCAACGACGCTCTTGACAAGCTTGAGCATCGGCTCGCAGGCGATCTTGGGGGTGTTCATCAGAATAGCAACGGCGTCGCCGACCTGCTTTCCGCGGATGGCGTCGCAGACTATCTTGAGCTTGCGGGGGGACATACGCAGATCTTTAAGATAAGCTTTCGCTATTTTCTTGGTTTCCATTGATTTACGTTTCTCCTTCCGCTTTATTTGCCGTTATTGGAGGTCTTGGAGCCGGCGTGGCCGCGGAACGTCCTGGTGGGGGCGAACTCGCCGAGCTTGTGGCCGACCATATCCTCGGTCACATAGACCGGAACGTGCTTCCTGCCGTCGTGAACAGCTATGGTGTGTCCCACGAAATCGGGGAATATAGTCGAGGCTCTCGACCATGTCTTCAAAACCTGTTTTTTGCCGGACTCATTCATCTCGAGAACTCTCTTCATGAGCTCGGGAGCTACGAACGGCCCTTTCTTAACACTTCTTCCCATGTTCCTGCCTCCTACTTAGCGTTACGACGCTTGACAATGAACTTGTCGGTGCGGTTCTTAGTCTTTCTGGTCTTATAACCCAGAGCCGGCTTGCCCCAGGGGGTAACCGGGCCGGGACGGCCGACAGGGCTCTTGCCTTCGCCGCCGCCGTGGGGGTGGTCGCAGGGGTTCATGACCGAGCCGCGGACGGTCGGGCGGATACCCATGTGACGCTTGCGGCCGGCCTTACCGATCTGCTCGTTGGAGTGCTCGATGTTGCCGACCTGACCGATGGTAGCCATGCAATCCATGCGGATCATTCTGACCTCACCGGAGGGGAGTCTGACCTGAGCCATCTTGCCTTCCTTGGCCATCAGCTGGGCCGCGGAGCCGGCGGAACGGGCAAGCTGAGCGCCCTTGCCGGGGTAGACTTCGATGTTGTGGATGTAGGTTCCGAGCGGGATGGATTCGATGGGCAGGGTGTTACCGACCTTGATGTCGGCTTCCTTGCCGGAGACGACCTTGTCGCCGACCTTCAGGCCGCTGGGAGCGATGATGTAGCTCTTGGTGCCGTCGGGGTACTGAACAAGGGCGATGTTAGCGGTACGGTTGGGGTCGTACTCGATGGTGAGAACGGTAGCTTCTACGTCGAGGACCTGACGCTTGAAGTCGATGATTCTGTACTTCTTGCGGTTGCCGCCGCCGTGATGACGGACGGTGATCTTGCCGTAGCTGTTGCGGCCGGCGTGCTTCTTAAGAGGAGCAAGCAGGCTCTTTTCCGGCTCTACCTTGGAAAGCGTATCTCTGACGACGGTCATGTGTCGTCTGCCCGCGGTAGTGGGCTTGTATACTTTAATAGCCATTATTTTATCTCCTTTACCGCGATTACATCAGGCTGTCGAAGAAGCCGATGGTCTTGGAGTCGGCAGTCAGCTTAACGATTGCCTTCTTCCAGGCCTTGCGAGTGCCTGCGGGCGAGCCGGCGTTGAGGCGGGCTGCCTTGGCGTGGACGGTGATGGTGTTGACGGCCTCGACCTTGACGTCGAAGAGCTCCTCGACGGCGCGGGCGATCTCGATCTTGCCGGCGTCCTTGGCGACCTCAAAGGTGTACTTGTGCTCAGCGGCTCCGGCCATGCTGCGCTCGGTAACGATGGGTCTTACGATTATATCGGTTGCTGCTTTCATTACGCAAATACCTCCCCGAGGATGTTGAGCGAAGCCTTGTCAAGGACGAGCTTGTCGCAGTTGAGAACATCGTAGGTGTTGATCAGCGAGGCCATTGCAGTCTTCGCACCGGGAATGTTGCGGGCGGAGAGAGCGGCGTTGCGGTCAGCCGAAGCGGTGAGGACCAGGGGCTTCTTTTCGGCGTTTACGGCCTTGAGGAAGCCGGCGAAGGTCTTGGTGGAGGGGGCTTCGACCTTGATCTCGTCGATAACAACTATGCCGTTGTCGGCGAACTTGGCCGACAGGGCGCTGACAAGAGCCAATCTCTTGAGCTTCTTGTTGATAGTGTAACGGTAGGTGCGGGGCTTGGGAGCGAAGGCGATACCGCCGTGGGTCCACTGGACAGCACGGGTGGAGCCCTGTCTGGCTCTGCCGGTGCCCTTCTGGCGCCAGGGCTTCTTGCCGCCGCCGCTGACTTCGGCTCTGGTGAGGGCCGACTGGGTTCCCTGACGGCAGTTAGCGAGGTGGTTCTTGACCGCTTCGTGCATTGCCGCAACGTTGGGCTCGACGCCGAAGAGGGCCTCGGAAAGCTCAACCTCGCCGACGGAAGCGCCGGTCATATCATAAACGGTTGTCTTAAGCATTGTAAGTCAATGTCCTCCTTCTTCGGGTCTACTTGTTCTTGCAGGTGTTCTTGACGAACACGATGCCGCCCTTGGGGCCGGGGACTGCGCCGCGGACCGCGAGGATGTTCTTGTCAGCGTCGATCTTAACAACGTCAAGATTCTGGACGGTGACGGTCTCCACACCGAAGTGGCCGGCCAGCTTCTTGCCGGGCATTACGCGGGAGGGGTCGGTGTTGGCTCCCATGGAGCCGGGGGAACGGTGGACAGGGCCTACGCCGTGGGTGTGCATCTGCTCACCCTGGCCCCAGCGCTTTACGACGCCGGAATAACCGTGGCCCTTGGAGGTGCCCTGAATGTCAACTCTGTCGCCTTCTGCAAATACGTCAGCCTTGACTATATCGCCTACGTTGTAGGCCGAGCAGTCGTCAAGAGCGAACTCCTTGAGGACCTTCTTGAGTGCGGTGCCGGCCTTGGCCAGATGTCCGCGCTCGCCCTTGCTGAGCTTCTTTTCCGCTACGTCCTCAAATCCGAGCTGGATGGATTCGTAGCCTTCCTTTTCGGCAGTCTTCTTCTGCAGCACGACGCAGGGGCCGGCCTCGATAACGGTGACCGGAATGACCTTTCCGTCGGCATCGAAGATCTGGGTCATGCCTACTTTTCTGCCAATGATCGCTTTCTTCATTTTTTTGCCTTCCTTCAAATATGGTTATTGGTTGACCTCGCGGCCAACGTGACCCGTTCCGTGCTTACGGAACCGGAAACACTACAGTTTGATCTCGATCTCAACGCCCGAGGGGAGCTCGAGGGACATAAGAGCCTCGACGGTCTTGGGGGTGGGCTTGAGGATGTCTATCAAGCGCTTGTGGGTGCGGCGCTCGAACTGCTCACGGCTGTCCTTATACTTGTGGACTGCGCGGAGTATGGTGACGATCTCCTTCTCGGTGGGCAGCGGGATGGGTCCGGAGACCTTTGCGCCGGTGCGCTTAGCGGTCTCGACGATCTTTTCGGCCGACTGGTCTGCCAGCTGGTGATCGTAAGCCTTGAGTCTGATCCTGATCTTGTCGGATTGTGCCATTTTTCTTCCTCCTGATTTTCGTACGATAGACGGCTGTTATATAATGTAGTCGCCACCCGCGCCCCTTTGGGACGCCGCCGCTCTTTTTTACCGTACGGACGGGATTTTTTCCATACACGCTGCCAAGCGTTTCACAAAAAGGTCATAAATTTAACCGGCACTTGCGGCTTCCTTTTTGAAGCTTTGCTTCCAGGAAGCGGCTCGCAAACCGGCAGAAAAACGCTGTGACTCCTGCCTTCACGTCCGAAAGATCGGGGTTACTCCGAAGCTCGGGGCACTTCCCGGACGGGATCCGGCCGCAGTACGGTCACAGCATCTAACCCATGTGAGAAAAATTTCCCAACCGCCCGATTGCGAGGAACCTGTCGTTCCTCCGGACATACTCCGCGGAAAAACCTGCAAATTCTTGCAGCAACCTCCCGCATCATCGCTGTTCCATGGTGACGCTCGATTATAATATCATAATCCAAGGGTCTTGTCAAGCGGTTTTTTGAAATTTTTTGATTTTTTTGATCTTTTTTCAGGCGATGCGTCTGCCTCCGACGAAAACGCCCTTCAATGCAAGGTCTTTTTGGGAAAGGAGTATGAAATCGGCTCTTTTTCCGACCTCAAGGCTGCCTATCTCGCCTTCCAGCCCTATCTCCCCTGCGGGAACGAGGCTTGCCGCCCTCACCGCATCCTCAAGGGGTATGCCGAAGCGGACGCAGTTTCGCACGCCGTCGGTAAGGTTTGTCGCAGAGCCTGCGATGGTGCCGTCGGCAAGGGTGACGGTGCGGTCCCTTACGTAGACCCGCTGGCCGCCGAGGTCGTACTCACCCTCGGGCATACCCGTCGCCTCGGTGGAGTCGGAGACGAGGTTTATCCGCCCCGGCATCATCCCAAAGCAGGCACGTATCACGCTCGGATGGATATGTACCCCGTCGCAGATGAGCTCACAGACCGCTCCGCCGTCAAACGCCGCACCCACGACGCCGGGGGCACGGTGGGTAAAGGGGGGCATGGCGTTAAAGAGGTGGGTAACGTGTCTTGCACCGATCGCAAAGGCCGCTTTTGCGGTGTCATAGTCGGCGGTGGTGTGTGCGACCGAAAGGTTGACCGTTTTGGAAAGCTCCCTTATAAAATCAAGTCCGCCCTCGACCTCGGGAGCGATAGCCGCAATGCGGATATTGTTTTGGGAGACCGCCTGCAGGCGTTCAAAAAGCTCCCTTGAGGGAGGGAGGACACACTCTGCCCTCTGGGCGCCCTTTTTCTCGACGTTTATAAAGGGACCCTCAAGGTATACCCCGACCATCCTCGCTCCGGGATGGTCCTTTTTATTTATAATGTAACTGCCTGCGGCGGCAAGGGTGGCTTCTATCTGTTCAAGGGGGCAGGTCATGGTGGTAGCGCAAAAGGAGGTAACGCCGATATTTCCCTGGCAGAGGCTCAGACGGTCAAAGGTCGCATCGCTTCCCCTGCTTGCATCGGCACCGCCGCAGCCGTGGGTGTGAATATCCACAAGCCCGGGCAGGACGTAGCAGCCCTCGGCATCGACGGTCTCACCCGAGGCGCTCTCGGAGATATATCCGCCCTCGGCGCAGAGGGTGCTCTTTTCAAGCTCGAAGCTTCCGTTTAATACAAGTCCGTTTTTGACGATCATTTTTACCGTCCCCCTTTAGGGGATATTATACACCCCTTGGGGATCTTTTTCAAGGTGTATATATTATATATGTAGGAAGGAGGGGCGTTTGCCCCTCCTGAAAGGTCTGCACAGACCCACAGCAGCCCCTGTCGATCTCTGCGGACGGACCGACCCTGCCGATCCGTCCGCCTGTAACAAGACGGCTCTTATATGGGTCCGCAGCTTCGGTCTTTTTCTATTGTTGCACGCATAGAGTAAAATATACGCCCAAACTTTACAGAGGTGAAAAAAATGAAAACTGCCGACCCTATCCGCAAGCTCTGGCGTGCCGCAGGCGAAAGATACGCCCACGCACGGAGGATGTTTTCCGAGGCGACCGACCCAAATCTCATAGATGCGGCCATATACGAGATGAACGCCGCCGAGAGTTGGATGTCCTTTGCCATAGCGCAGGCACGTCAGGAGGGTGTTTTTATTGACTCTGCACCCCTTATTTCCCACGGCGACCGAATAGTTCCCGAAAAAAATTACTGATTTTCAATTTTTCTCTTGACAAAACCGACAATAAAATGTATAATTGCTTTTGCGCTATTTCCGTAAAGGGGTTTTTGTCATGCTCATCGATCTGCGAGACCTTTTGGCTCAGGCCGTTGAACGGGTAGATTTTTCCTACACGCTCGACCTAAGCGAGCTCGACTTCTTCGGTGAGAGGCCCATCCTGCCCGATTCGAGGGTGGAGGGGTACGTCGAAAACCGCGCGGGAGTACTTGCCCTGAAGGCAACGGTCGCCTGTCGGCTGAGCACCGACTGTGCAAGCTGCGGCTGTGCGGTGGAAAAGGACTACGTCCCATCTATCGACGCCGTGCTGCTCCCCGACTCGGAGGAGTCCGACCTTGACGATGCACTCTTTTACAGCGGAGACAGCTTCGATATGGACGCCGCGGCAGAGGATGCCGTCGTGCTGAACATGGACATGCGTATACTCTGCCGTGAGGACTGCAAGGGGATCTGCCCCCGGTGCGGCAAAAATCTCAACGAGGGGCCCTGCGGCTGTTCAAAGCCCATCGACCCCAGGCTCGAAAAGCTCAAAGCATTGCTTCAGAAGGACGAATAATCCTTGAAGATATAACACGGATCTCCCCAGGGGGGATTCCCAAGGGGTTTTCCCCCATTACGAACAGGAGGTAGACGAATATGGCAGTTCCTAAGGGTAAAACATCAAAGGCCCGCCGCGATACCAGGCGTAATTCTCACTGGAAGATTTCGCTGCCCGGTCTGGTCACCTGCCCCAAGTGCGGCGCCGCCAGACTCCCGCACAGAATGTGCAAGAGCTGCGGTTACTACAATGACCGTGCCGTTGTCAAGACCGAAAACAACAACGACTGACCGAGAAATTCAAACGGGAAACATCAGGGGGGTACGCTTGCGTACTCCCCCGAATGCTAAAAAGGGGTAGCTTATGGCCCTTATCACCTCGGTCGCTCCGGGAAGCCCCGCAGAGCGTGCGGGCATCGTCCCCGGCCTCGATCTCATCTCAATAAACTCTCATGCGATAGAAGATATACTCGACTACCGCTTTTTTTCGACCGACAAACGCCTAAAGCTCCTCCTTTCGGACGGCAATAAGACCTTTACCGTAAAGATAAAAAACCCCGACTATGAGCCCCTCGGGCTCGATTTCGAAAATCCCCTTATCTGCAAGGAGACCTCCTGCAGAAACAAGTGCGTTTTCTGCTTTATCGACCAGCTGCCAAAGGGTATGCGCCAAAGCCTTTATTTTAAGGACGACGACCTGCGCCTGAGCTTTCTTACGGGCAGCTACATCACCCTTACGAATCTCGACGAGCGTCAGATCCGCCGCATCTGCGACCTTCGCATAAGCCCCATAAACGTCTCGGTCCACGCAACCGACCCCGAGGTGCGATGCAGTATGCTCTCAAACCGCTTTGCGGGGAGCTGTCTTGACACCCTAAAGACCTTTGCCGCACACGGCATCACCGTAAACTGCCAGATAGTGGTCTGCCCCGACATAAACGACGGGGAGGTGCTTCGCCGCAGTCTTACCGACCTCTGCGCCCTCTGGCCGCAGGTAGCCTCGGTAGCGGTCGTACCCGTAGGGCTTACCGACCACCGAGAGGGGCTTCCCCCGCTCCGTGCGGTAGAAAAGCAGGATGCAAGGGAGATACTTTCGATAATTTCGGAGTTTGCCGATCACAATCTCTACCTTCACGGCAGCCGCATAGTCTACGGCTCGGACGAGTTTTATCTCACCGCCGAGCTTCCCCTCCCATCGGAGGAGGAGTACGAGGGCTATCCCCAGATAGAAAACGGGGTGGGACTGCTCACCTCCCTTCGCACCGAGTTTGTCGATGCTCTTGAGGAGCTTGACCCCGAGTCGGTAGCTCCCTTTGAATTTTCCGTCGCCACGGGAGTCTCTGCGGCAGGACTTATGAGGGAGCTTGTTGACCTTTTGGAGAAAAAGTGTCATAATATACACGGACGTGTCTACGTCATTGAAAACCGCTTCTTCGGAAAGAGGATAACCGTCGCAGGGCTGATAACCGGAAAGGACCTTACCGAGCAGTTATCGGGCAGGGACCTTGGCAGCCGCCTTCTGATCTCTGCAAGCATGCTCCGCTACGACGGAGAGGTATTCCTTGACGATATGACCCCCGCCCAAGCCGAGAAACTGCTTTCGACCGATATACTTCCCGTCAAAAACGACGGATATGCCCTGCTCAGGGCAATGACAAACAAGGAGGAAGGAAATGTCTGAACCTGTAATAGCCATCGTCGGCCGACCCAACGTCGGCAAGTCGATGCTTTTTAACAAGCTCACCGGTCAGCGTGCTTCGATAGTCGACGACCAGCCCGGTGTCACCCGTGACCGCCTTTACGGCAGCTGCGAATGGCGTGGCAGGACCTTCAAGATAATAGACACGGGCGGTATCGAGCCCCGTGCCGACAGCGGAATGCTGAAGTTTATGCGTCTGCAGGCCGAGATCGCCATCGCCCACGCCGACGTGGTCATATTTATGACCGACATCAAAACGGGTATGACCGCCGCCGACGCCGAGGTGTCGCAGATGCTGATGAAGGCCAAAAAGCCCATCGTGCTTGCGGTAAACAAGGTCGACGCCCCGGGTGTACCCCCTGCCGACCTCTACGAGTTTTACAATCTTGGGCTTGGCGACCCCATGCCCATATCCTCCCTCCACGGCAACGGCACGGGCGACCTGCTGGATGCCTGTATGGAGCTTATGCCCCCCGAGACCGAGACCGAGGACGACAGCTTTGACGGTATCCGCGTTGCCGTCATCGGCAAGCCCAACGCAGGAAAGTCCTCCCTTATAAATGCGGTGCTTGGCGAAGAGAGGGTCATCGTCAGCGACGTTGCGGGTACCACCCGAGACAGCGTCGACGCCGAGTTTGAAAACAAGCACGGAAGATTCTGCTTTATCGACACCGCAGGCATCCGCCGCAAGGCAAAGGTCGAGGATGCGGTGGAAAAATACAGCGTCCTTCGGGCGCTCATGGCCATCGAGCGAAGCGACGTCTGCGTGATAATGATAGACGCCCTTGACGGTGTCACCGAGCAGGACACCAAGGTGGCAGGCTACGCCCACGAAAAGGGAAAGGCCTGCGTCATCGCCGTAAACAAGTGGGACGCCGTCGAAAAAGAGACCGGCACCATGGAAAAGATGCGTACCGAGGTCTCAAACGGCCTTGCATATATGACCTACGCCCCCATCGTATTCATCTCGGCAAAGAACGGCGCACGGCTTGATGGTATGTTCTCTGCCATCGTAAGCGCCGCCGAGCAGGCAAAAAAGCGTGTCTCGACGGGTATGCTCAACGACGTGCTGGCCGACGCTACGGCACGTGTTCAGCCGCCGACCGACCGAGGCAGGAGGCTTAAGATCTACTACATGACCCAGGTATCGGTCACACCGCCCTCCTTTGTGCTGTTTGTAAACGATGCAAAGCTCTTCCACTATTCCTACCTGCGCTACATCGAAAACCGTCTGCGTGACACCTTCGGCTTTGAGGGTACGCCCATAAAGCTTATCGTGCGCGAAAAGAACGACAAGGACCCCTACGGAGGTTGATCATGACCGCATTTCTCTTTGATTCATGGTTCCAGTTCCCCCTTATAGCCGTCATTTCCTACCTGCTTGGAAGTATCAACACCTCCATCATCGTCTCAAAGCTTGCCATGCACAAGGACATCCGCAACTACGGCTCGGGCAACGCAGGCTTTACAAACGCCGTGCGCTCGATGGGTTGGAAAAAGGGACTGATCGTCCTTTTCGGAGACATTTTCCGCTGTGCTGTGGCCGTCCTCATCGGTCAGCTGATCTACTGCGGAAGCTTTGACTTTGAGCAGGGTGCATCGGGACGTCTGCTTTCGGGCGCATTCGTATTCTTGGGACACATCTACCCCATCTACTTCGGCTTCAAGGGCGGCAAGGGGGCTCTCACCGCCGCAACGACGGTGCTGCTCTACGACCCGAGGGTCTTTGCCATCGGCATGGCGGTATTCTTTATCGTCGTGTTTGCCACCAAGTACATCTCCCTTGGCTCGGTCTGCACCGCCGTGATAATGCCGATAATGGTATTTATCTTCTCCTACACCGGCGTTATCGAGGATATGTCGATAGGCTACACCCTCATTGCCGCAGGCATGGGCGGACTGGTCATATTCAAGCACCGTTCAAACATCGTCCGCCTTATAAAGGGGACCGAATCGAAGTTTTCCTTCAAGGGCAAGGGACTTATGGAGAAAAATTCCGAAAAATAGCCTCAAAAAGAGCAGTCTTACCCCGACTGCTCTTTTATAAAGCGCATTATTACGGGCAAAATAATCTCAATCAGAAACGAAAGGCGAGAAGCTATGTACGAAATAAAAACCTTTCCGAGCGGTCTGACCGTAGTGGGCGAAAGGATGGACTCGGTTCGAAGCGTGACCCTTGGCGTATGGGTCGCAAGCGGCTCACGAAGCGAAGGAGTGGGGCTTGAGGGCATCTCCCACTACATCGAGCATATGATATTCAAGGGCACCTCCGCCCTGTCGGCCTCCGACCTTGCCGACAGGATAGACACCCTTGGCGGCGAGGTCAACGCCTACACCACAAAGGAGCTTACCTGCTTTTACGGAAGGGTGCTTGACGAGGAGCTGCTTGAGTTTGCCTCCCTGCTTTCGTCCATGCTTACCGACAGCGCCTTCGACCCATCTGCGGTCGAGACCGAGCGTGGGGTCATTCTCGAGGAGATAGGAATGTATGAGGACAACCCCGAAGACCTCGTCTCGGAAAAGCTCACCCTGGGCATCTACGAGGGCGGACCGCTGGGACATCCCATCCTCGGCTATCCCTCCACCCTTGAAAAAATAACCTCCGAGACCCTTAGGGACTATATCCGCAGTCACTACACCTCTTTGGCGACCGTCATATCGGTGGCGGGCAACTACCCCGAGGGTGCGCTTGAGCGTATAGGCGAGATGTTCTCCCCCCTGCTTAAAGGACCCCGTCCCGAGGTCGGAAGTGCGGAATACCGCCCCGTGACGGTGTCGGCAGCACGCCCGACCGAGCAAAGCAATATCGTGCTTGCCTTTAAGGGACTGCCGCTCGGCACCGCACGCCGCTACGAGATGTCGGTGCTCAACTCCTGCCTTGGCGGCAATATGTCCTCACGGCTGTTTCAGCGTGTCAGGGAAAGGCTCGGCCTTTGTTACAGCATCTATTCCTACGTAGCCTCCCACACCGATACGGGTATGCTTGGAATATACCTCGGCTGTTCCCCCTCCTCCGAGGAAAAGGCCTGCGCCGAGATAGGTGCGGTACTAAACGAGCTTGCAAGGGAGGGTGTGACCGAGGACGAGGTCACGAGGATAAAAAGACAGCTTCGTGCCTCCCTTCTTATGTCGCTTGAGTCGACCTCCTCACGCTCCTCCCACCTCGGAAAGTCGATGCTGATGTACGGAAGGATACCCACCCCCGACGAGCTTCGCCAAAAGCTCGAGGCGGTCACGGCCGAGGGTGTAAACGCCCTTGCCCGTGAGATATTCGACCCACGTACCCTCTCCTTTTCCCAGGTCGCACCCAAGCCAAGGGCAGAGTCGCTTGCCGAGGTCATACGCCAAAGGCTTGACTTTGCAGTATGACGGTGATATAATGTCAATCGTTTGTAAACAAAAAGGAGACGTTTCTATGAGCAAAAATTTAAGAGCTGTAATTGCACTTTTTGCGGCGGCGGTACTGCTTTGTGCAGGACTTGCAGGCTGCAAGGTAGTCGATAAGGACGGCGAAGAGACCGCCGCAACGACGGCTACGACTGCGGCAACTACGGCCCCCGATACTACTGCGGCGACCACAGCCCCCAACACCACGGCTGTCGCAACGACCGTTGCGACGACTGCACCCGCAGGCGGCAACTCCACCTCCAACGGCGGCGGCGAGGGTGGCGGAAGCTCCACTACCGAGTCCGAGGACGGACCATCCTCGAGCAGTTCCGCTGCCACCGAAGCTACTACCACCACCGAGGCCACGACAACTGCCCACGTTCACGTCTTTGGCGAGTGGATCGAGGTAATCCCCCCAACCTGCGACGACTACGGCGAGGAAAAGCGTGTCTGCGACTGCGGCGAGGAGGAGATCCTTCCCAAGTCCAAGCTTGAGCACAACTACGTCGGCGGTGTCTGCCAATACTGCGGCAGAGAGCCCGAGCCCTCCAACGGTCTTGACTACCACTACGACGATTATACCGGCGGCTACTGCGTCAGCATCGGCAGCTGCAGGGACACCTTCATAGTCATCCCCTCCACCTACGAGGGCCAGCCCGTCACCAGCATCTGCTACGATGCCTTTAAGGAATCGGAGATCACCGGAATAGTCCTTCCCTCTACCCTCACCTACATCGATGACAATGCCTTTGAAAACTGCTATTACCTTACCTCCATCGTCATCCCCGAGGGCGTGACCCACATCGGTGAGGAGGCATTTGCACGTTGCTACGAGCTTGTGTCCGCCGTCATTCCCGACAGCGTTACCTACATAGAAGATTCCGCCTTCAACAGCTGCTGGGCGCTTACCGACCTCACCATGGGAAGCGGTGTGACCTACATCGGCAGGGGCGCATTTGCAGGATGCGAAAAGCTTTCCTCGGTCGTTCTCCCCGACACCCTTACCGAGTTAGCCGACAGAGCCTTCTACTCCTGCGGTCTGACCGAGATAACCATCCCCGGAAGCGTTGAGCTTATCGGCGAGGAGTGCTTTGACTCCTGCGAGAGCCTTGCAAGCGTTACCTTTAAAAAGCAGAACACCTTCCTTGAGATAAGCAGATGGGCCTTTGCCCGTTGCACCGCCCTTACCGACATCTACGTCGAGGGTAACATCTCCGACTGGAATAACATCGGCAGATGGGGCAACTGGAACGTCCAAAGCGCCGCCTGCACCGTCCACTGCAACGACGGCGACGTCGAGGCCTATTAAACCGCAAAACATCAAAGGCGGCCGCATCAGCGGCCGCCTTTTTAAACGTTTGAAATTAGTATCCGAAAAGGGCGTCTATCTCGGCCTGCAGATTGGAAACGTAGGTCTGCGCCGCTGTGTCACGGTCGTAGAGATCGCCTAATATATCATCATGCATCCCGAAAATATCACTGCGGAATCTGCTCCCAACCTTGCTTACGGGCGCCGACAGAGACATGCTTGCAAAGGCAGTGTTTGGAATAATATAGTCCATTACCATCTCGACCGATTCCTCGTCGGGCAGGATCTTGCTTACAAACTCCCGTGTGCCTTCGGTGCTGTTTACTATCTTTGCCAGCTCACCGAGTGCGTATGCAGTCCTGCGGAGCTCGGGATTCTCCGTCGGAATACAGATCCCGTTTGCGATATTGTTCTCAAAGATAAGGCTTCCCTCGGCATCAAGCTTCGGACCAGGAAGATATCCTATGTTGAAATCGAGGGTCGGGAAAGTCACGATAGTGTCAGCATAGAGGTAATCGGCAGCGGCAAAGGCAAAGGCGATCTTTTTATTACTAAACTCGTTCAGTATTGAACTGCTGCTTAAGCCGCTCAATCTGAAGGATATCTCTCCTGCGCCTCCGGTCCACTTCAAAGCGTAGTCCGCACCCCTGAGTACGTCCTCAAGGGCGGGAGCCTTCCATTTTCCGTCAGCTCCGCGGGCGGGTGTGATGCCCATATCGTAAAAGATATGCTCCACCACTCCCGAGGCGACACCGAGACCGTCCTTGTCGGTATTTGCCTTGACCGCGCGGCAT
This sequence comes from Clostridia bacterium, assembly GCA_017532825.1. GTDB lineage: Bacteria > Bacillota > Clostridia > Oscillospirales > QAMX01 > RGIG6452. Next base: position 41,345 of record JAFXIT010000031.1, on the reverse strand, counting down.
ATCTCCTCAAGCTTATCCCAGGTCCACTGTCCGTCCCTGACCAGCTGATAGAGCGTCTCGGCGGGATAGCCTGCGGCGGCGACTATATCCTTGTTGAAAACCATGCCGTCTGTCCAGTACTGCACGAAATATTTACCCGAAAAGGATGCCGCCCAGACGTTTTCGCCGTCAAGCTCCTTGGTAGCTTGGGTAAGATATATATCGACGGTGCCGGGATCGTCCACATCAAAGCCCCAAGAGCGTATTTCCTCGGTGTTGAGCGGTTGAATATATCCCTTTGTCGCCATAGGTACCCAATACATCTGCCGAGCGTACATCACGTCGCCTACGAAGTGATTCCCGGACAGGGCCGCGATAGCATCCTCGTAGGACATTTCCGCGAACCACAAAACCGTGTCAAGTTTGCTTTCAAGCCCGAGATAGGCCTCGTTCAGCTCCTTTTCAAGCTCGGTCTCCTCGTTGTTATGGAAATAGAACTCAAGCTTGTTTAGGTTGCTGCGTGAGCCGACGGATACGATAGTAAACGCTTCTCCGTTAAAGCTCGGCGGCCATGGGGCTGCTGTCGTTGCCTCTGTGGTATTGACCGTAGTCTGTGCTGTCGTGGTCTCCTTTGGCGTTGATTTGGTCGTGGCGCTCGTTTTGGCGGTGGTCTTCTGCCAAGGAATGTCTTCCTTGCCCCCACAGGAGGCAAGCAGTGTCAAAAGCAAGACAAGGGGCAGCAGGATCTGCAGGACTTTTCTCGTTGTTTTCATAGGTATGCCTCCTTAATTTGTTTTGGAAAGAGGACAAATAGGTCTAAAAAGCGAACTTTCCTCCTCCTGCTTCTATAATACCATACAAGGCTTGCCCTTGTCAACAATAATTTTTGCGCAAAAACGAGGGCGGCGTCACGACGTACCCGCTCATAGCTCCAAGCAAAAAAAACACCCCACCGAGGATATCGGTGGGGTGTAACTGCATTTTGGGAAAGGCGGGAGGATTATTCGTCCTCTTCTTCCTCCATGAGAGCCTTGGCCTCTTCGATGATAGCGGCCTGGACAACGGGAGGAGTCTCCTCGTAACGGGCAAAGTCAATATCGAAGCTGCCCCAGCCACGGGTCATCGAGCGGAGGTCGATGGCGTAGGAGTGCATCTCGGACATCGGGACTTCAGCCTCGACTACCTGCATATTGTTCTCTGCAGGAGACATACCCATAACACGGCCGCGGCGCTTGTTGAGGTCGCCGATGATATCGCCCATGAATTCGTCGGGGATATAGACCTTGAGGTTGCCGTAGGGCTCGAGGATGACGGGGTTGGCGGTGGGGAGACCTGCCTTGTAGGCAAGGCGGGCAGCCATCTTAAAGGAAAGCTCGTTGGAGTCGACGTCGTGGTAGGAGCCGTCGTAGAGGGTGGCCTTGAGGTTGACGACGGGGTAACCGGCGAGGACACCGCGCTGGATGGACTCACGCAGACCCTTTTCAACAGCGGGGAAGAAGTTCTTGGGGACCGATCCGCCGAATACTCTTTCCTCGAAGACGAGGTCGAGCTCTTCCTCGTTGGGCTCAAACTCCATCTTGACGTGGCCGTACTGACCGTGTCCGCCCGACTGCTTCTTGTGGCGGCCTTCGGCCTGGACCTTTTTGCGGATCTTCTCACGGTAGGCAACTCTGGGGGCGACCAGCTCGACTTCGACGCCGAACTTGGTCTTGAGCTTGGAGGACAGGACGTCCAGGTGTATATCGCCCATGCCGGAGATGGTCTGCTGGTGGGTCTCGGCGTTGAGTGCGTTCTGGAAGACGGGGTCTTCGTCGTGAAGTCTGGCAAGACCGGTAGCGATCTTGTCCTCGGCGCCCTTGGACTTGGGCAGCAGAGCCTGGGTGTAGCAGGTCCTGGGGAAGGAGATGGGCTTTACGACGGTATTTCTGCCTGCGGCGCAGAGGGTATCGTTGGTACGGGTGTCGGCCAGCTTTGCAACGGCGCCGATGTCACCGGTGCATACCTCGGGGACCTCGGTGTTCTTCTTGCCGCGGACGAAGTAGATACGGCCGATCTTTTCGGTGGTACCCGAAACGGTGTTGACAAGGGAGGAATCCTGGGTGACCTTGCCGCCGAGGACCTTGAAGAAGGAGAAGCGTCCGTACTGGTCGGCGACGGTCTTGAATACGAAGGCGCAGGTGGGAGCGGAGGGATCGACGGTGAGGTCGACGTCCTTGCCGTCCTCAACGGCCTTGTCGGTGGGCATATCTGCGGGGGAGGGCATATAGTCTATGATGGCACGGACAAGAGCCTCGCTGCCGGCGCCGGTGAAGGCGCTGCCGCAGAATACGGGGCAGATGGATCTGGTGATGACGGCCTTGCGCATACCGTTCAGGAATTCCTCGTCGGTGAACTCTTCGCCGCCGAAGAACTTCTCCATGAGCTCCTCGTCGCTCTCGGCGATGTTCTCGCTCAGCAGGGCACGGTACTCCTCGACCTTGTCCTCAAGATTGGCAGGAACGGGGCACTCGGTGACCTTTGCGCCGTCGGCCTTCCATGCCTTCTTGGAGACGACGTTGACTACGCCGACGGGCTTGACGCCATCAAGGATGGGGATGAGGACGGGGCAGACGGAGACGCCGAAGATCTCTCTTGCCTGCTCGTAGGTGGAGTAGAAATCTGCATGCTCCTCGTCGAGCTTGGAGATGTAAAGAGCGGTGGGCTTGCCTGCGGTCTTCATGCGGATCCAGGCCTTCTGTGCGCCGACCGAAACGCCGCCCTTGGCGCTGGTGACGATCATAGCGGATTCGCAGACACGTTCAGCCTCGAGGACCTCACCGATAAAATCGAAGAAGCCGGGGGCGTCGAGCAGGTTGATCTTGTTGCCGCCGAATTCGACGGGTGCAAGAGCGGTCTGAATAGAGATGGAGCGCTTGACCTCCTCGGCATCATAGTCCGAAACGGTAGTACCGTCGGCAACCTTGCCCAGACGGTCGATGGCCTTGGTAACGTAAAGCAGGCTCTCTGCAAGCGAGGTCTTGCCTTCGCCGCCGTGGCCGAGCAGACAGACATTGCGGATCTTATCGATGGTATACGCCATGAAAAAACTCTCCTTTTATTATAATACCTAATGTAATAAAGCCTTACCGAACTATTATACTACATTATTAAGGGTTACGCAAGTGGTTTTTGCTAATTTTCAGCCCTCAATACGCTCGTAAAGCTCTTTTTTGACCTCATTGACGGCCTTTTCAAGCTCGGCAAGGGGTACCATACGGTTTATGCTGCCGTCACGGGTGCGAAGCTCGACCTCGCCGTTGGCAAGGCCTCTCTTTCCGACGACCACCCTGATCGGTACGCCAAGCAGGTCGGCATCGGCAAAGGTGACCCCTGCGGTGAGGTCACGGTCGTCATAGAGTACCTCAAATTCCTTGGAAAGACGTGCGTAGACGTCGTTTGCGGCATCCTTGACCGAAGCGTCCTTGCCTCCGCCCATGGCGCAGATATGCACCTGCCAGGGGGCGACCGAGATGGGCCAGATGGGGCCGTAGTTGTCACAGCACTCCTCGATGATGCAGGCAAGAAGTCTGCCAACGCCTATTCCGTAGCAGCCCATGATGGGGGTCTTACGGCTGCCGTCGGCATCGGTATAGGTCATGCCCATGGAGGCGGAATACTTGGTGCCGAGCTGGAAGATGTTGCCGACCTCGATGCCTCTGGTGTGGTCAAGCGGCTTTCCGCAGACGGGGCAGAGGTCGCCCTGACGGGCCTTTGCAAGGTCGAGGAATTCCTCCGGCCAGAGCTCGCCGAGCTCCTCGGCGGTGATATTTACACCCTTAAGGTGGGTATCCTTCTTATTTGCGCCGCAGAGCATATCGTTGCAGCCCTTGAGGGAGGCGTCAAAGTAGACCTTTGCGGAGGTCTTGAGCCCGACAGGTCCGATAAAGCCCATGCACAGGTCGCAGTCCTCGCCCTCGGTAAGGGGGAAGACGTCGGCGCCGACGGCACGGCGGAGCTTTGCCTCGTTGACCTCGTAGTCCCCTCTGATGAAGACGACGATGGGCTCACGTCTGCCCTCGGCGGCAAAGACGCAGGCCTTGACGGTGCGCTCGGCGGTGGTGGAGAGAAGCTCGCAGAGCTCCTCGATGGTCTTGGTATCGGGGGTTGCGACCTCGGTTGTGACTCCGAGGGGGCGTTCCTCGTTTACAGCCGAAACGGGTGCGACCTCGACGTTTGCACGGTAGCCGCAGGTCGGGCAGATGACCAGGCTGTCCTCGCCCTGGGGGGAGGTGAACATAAACTCGTGGGCAATGCTTCCGCCCATCATGCCGGTATCGGACTTGACCGAGATGACGTTTTTAAGTCCCGCACGGCGGAATATGCGCTCGTAGGCGGCGTGAGCACGGTCATAGTACTGTGCAAGGTCCTCTTGGGAGATGTGGAAGGAGTAGGCGTCCTTCATGGTAAACTCACGCACACGGATAAGACCTGCACGGCAACGGGGCTCGTCACGGAACTTGGTCTGTATCTGGTAGATCATAAAGGGGTAACGGGTGTAGCTGGTGGCCTCGGTACGGGCAAGGTGTACGCTTGCCTCCTCGTGGGTCATACCAAGGACCATATCGTGTCCGCCACGGTCGGTCATTCTCATCATTTCGCTGCCGATGGAATCGTATCTTCCGCTCTCACGCCATATCTCGGCAGGCATGACCACGGGGAAGAGCACCTCCTGACCGTCGATAGCGTCCATCTCCTCACGGATGATGCGCTCTATCTTGGCAGTAACACGCTTTGCAGGGGGCAGCAGGGAGTAGATGCCCGCTGCAACCTGACGGATATATCCGCCGCGCAGAAGGAAAATATGGGAATTCATAGTGGCCTCGACCGGCTTTTCCTTATACCGTTCGCCCAGGAGTTGTGACATCAGCATAGTTTTTTCTTCCTTTAGTATTTATTTATCCAGCAGCCAAACACCAGCGGTGGCAGCAGCCAAAGGACATAGTATATAAGCATATTGAGGGGTGTGGCAAGCTCGGTCCAGACCCGCATTACGATAAGCGAGCCAAGGCCCAGCCCTATCATCGCCGAGAGAAGGCTCAACACAAATCCTGCAAAGACCGCCTTGCGGTATCTGCGGGCTCCCACCAGCAGCTGTGCGCTTGCGGTGAGGTAGCCGAGGCGGGGGTGTACCACCAGCACTCCGCTGCAGTCGAGCTCACGGCGGTCGGTGTCAAGGGCGACCCTTGAGCCGTAGTCCTGCAGAAGGTACTCTCCCTTGCGAAGACCGAATCTCGAAAGGAGAAACTCGGGGGTGATATTGAAATCCCTCGTTGCAAAGACGGGGACGTAGCCGTGGTGGACAAGCAGGGAGAGGGCGTACTCGTTTGCCTTGGAGACCTGATAGCGTATGGCGGCGACGGCAAGCAGACTGTCGTTTTCGGCTATGAACACCGCCGTCCGAAGGCGTATGTTTGGGGGTATCTCAAAGCCCTGAAAACGCATAAACTCGGCGTTTCCGACGTAGACACGTCTGTTTTCGATGACGCCCGTTATGCCGCCCGGCTCGAGAAATTCAAGCTCGGTGACGGTGTGTATGGGGGCAAAAAGTGTCGATGCGGCACCGATAAAGGGTTCGGCAAGGCCGCTTCCCGATGCGCTGAGGACACTTGCGGCGACCGACACGGCGTGTACGGCATCGCTTGATAGCATCTTAAGGCCGCCCAGGGTGACGGTCTTTTCGGGGAAAAGGTCGCTGTCGGTGACGGCGACGTAGGCGGGCTTTGAAAGCTTTTTGAGGACGTTTCCCCCGCCTATGTAGACCCCGAGCTTGCGAAGTCTTCTCGAAAGCAGTCCGTATGGCAGGCTCTCGCAGATGAAAAAGCCGAGGGCGGGTATAAACGAGGCTATTATCGACCAGCACCAGAGGAAGGGCGGACGGTCTCCAAGCTCGGAGGAGGATGCCGCCACGGCGATAAACACGGCCGCCGCCGAAAGGAGGGGTGCAAGCACCGCAACCGAGGTCTCGGAGGGACCCTGCTCAAAGATGCCGTCCTCAAAGCGCTCACGTCCCTGCGAATGTCCGCAGGCGTAGACGGTGTCTCTTCCGATCTTGTTTTTCATCCTCGCCACGGTGCGGCAGGATTTTACCTTGATGCAGGCCCGCAGGCTTCGGTAGTAGGTCGAATGGCGTATCCTGTCGCCAAGCAGTGAGAATGCCACCGCAAGGGCGGGCATGGCGCAGAGCGGTCGGAACTGATACTCGCCCGTTACAAGGCAGTAGACGCAGTAGCCTACCGAGGGTATCACGCTCAGCGCCGTCAGCGAATCGGCGTTGAAGCGGAGGGTCAGTATATTTACTATACCGCTTATCATCACGTCGTAGCCCGCAAGCATTACTGCGGCCATGATCCCGAGGGTCACCCACAGATGGATGCGGGGATTTGCGGCAAAGGATATAAGCTCGGGCAGGGGCAGCTCAAAGGAGTCTGCCAGGGCAAATATCACAAGCGGCAGGGAAAAGAGGAAGGCCATGGTCATCCTCGCCGCCACCGAAAGCTCAAGACGAGCGATACGTCTTTCGAGGTTTGCCTGCTTTAAGCGGCGGTCCTCCCGCATACGGTAGATGATGCGTACCTTTCGCAGGGCGTTTGAGGTGGGGCTTGCAAAGCGAGAGCCGACGGGATTTTTAGCCTTTTCGGCGGCAAGCTCCTCCTTTGCCGATTCGGGGATAGGCAGGCCGCCGACGGCGTTTTCTATCTTGACCACCCGTATACGGCTGATCTTGCGGTCGTTACGGCGTGCAAGACGGAGCTCACGGGCGTTATCGGCGAGTATGCGCTCCTTGAGTACCCTGCGCTGGATGCGTGTGCGCCTGAAGGCGGCGTCGAAGGCCTCAAGGTCTATAACTCCCTCCTCGAGCGGCTCGGGAGGGGGCTCTTTGCCCTGCTTTTTGTCCTTTGGAGGCTTCTTTTCCTTAACAGCCTTTACCTTCGGAGGCTTTTCCGCCTTGGGCTTTTTCTCCTTGGGAGGCTTTTTTATCGGCTCGGGGACCTCCTTTATCGGCTCGTCAGTCTCTTTGGGAGGCTCGGGAGTCGCAAGCGGCTCTACCGGACGGGGACGGCTTCGAAACTCCTCGACGATGTCGTCGACGGTCAGCCCTGCGTCACGGACGGTAGAATCGTCGATCGGAAGGTCGGGCAGAAGGTGTGGACCCTTTTTCACCGTCTTTCACCTCCGCCGAAGTGACGGCGTCTTACCGCCTCGTACAAAAGCACGGCGGCGGCCGCCGAGGCGTTGAGGGAGTTTACCCTTCCGAACATCGGTATTGAAACGATAAAATCGCAGTTTTCTCTGGCAAGACGGGAAAGACCCTCCCCCTCTGCGCCGATGACGATGGCCGAGGGGCCTGCAAGGTCGGCTTCGTACAGCCCTACCGTGCCGTCCATATCGGCACCGAATACCCATACGCCGGCATCCTTGAGCTCCTTTATCGCAGAGACGATATTGGGGACCCTTGCAATGAGCATATGTGAGACCGCCCCTGCCGACGCCTTTGCGACTGCGGGGGTTATCCCTGCACCCCTTCGGGAGGGGATTATGACGCCGTGTGCGCCCGATACCTCGGCGGTACGGATTATGGCACCGAGATTGGAAACGTCACAGAGGTGGTCGCAGACCACTATCATCGGTCTCTCGCCACGTTCGCCTGCGAGCTTGAGCATATCCTCTATGGAGGCGTATTCGGTCTGTGCAACGGCGGCAATGACACCCTGGTGGGCTCCCGTATGGGACATTTCGTCAAGCCGACGTCTCTCGCAGGGTACAACGACCGCACCCGCCTTGCGGCAGGCGGCCACCAGCCCCGAAAGTCCACGGTCTCCGCCCGAGGACAAAACGTAGAGCTTGTCTATCCTTACACCTGCTTTGAGCGCCTCGGAAAGGGCATTTCTGCCCTCGATGACGCCCGAAAAGTCTCTTTCTCTGTCGTTCATATATATTTTTCAACTATTGCCCGCATCTGCGGAAGCTTGCGCTCCATATCCCTTGCAAGGGCTATCTGGGCACGGGCACGGTCAAGGTTGTGACCCGGACGGTGGATGCGGAAGTACTTGTCTCCGTTTATATGGTCAAGGAGGAATCTCGAGGCAAGCTCGATGGTTATCACTATCGCACCGGTGACCATATGCTCCATCTCGGCCTTGGAGAGAAATCCCGTCGTGGCGCTGACAAATCCTGCGGTGAACTGCTCAAAGAGTGCCATGTCAAGACCCATCTTTTCAAGGTCGGTCTCGTCCTCGGGTGCGGTGGCGGCGGCGAAGCGGATGGCGTCGCCGTAGTCAAAGACCGAAAGACCCGGCATAACGGTGTCAAGGTCGAGCACGCACAGGGCGCTTCCCGTGGCGTCGTCTATCATAATGTTGTTGTATTTGGTGTCGTTGTGGGTGACCCTCAGGGGAAGCTCGCCGCTCTCAAGCATATTCTGCAGGGAGGATGCAAGCTCACGGTGGGTCCTGAAGAATTCTATCTCCTCTGCCACGTCGGCTACCCTGCCTGCGGCGTCGGCCTCGACGGCGGCAAAAAAGTCGTCAAGACGCTTGCGGGTATTGTGGAAGTCGGGGATGGTATCGTGAAGGGTGTCTATGGGGAAGTCTGCAAGCAGGGTCTGGAAGCGGCCGAAGGCGTAGCCTGCGTTTTTGAGGTGGTCGGGGCTGACGACGCTTTCGTAGGTGGTAGCACCCGAAATAAAGTTATACATCCGCCAGTACTCCCCCTCCGAATCGACGTAGAAGCTTCTTCCGTCGGCGGCAGGTATGACCGTAAGGACCTCACGCTCGGGATCTCCGCCCGAGGCGACGGTCTTTCTGCGGAGATGGTCGGTAACGGCGCAGATGTTTGCCATGACCAGCTCGGGCTGCTTGAAGACGTAGCGGTTTATCATCTGCAAAACGTAGCGCTCGCCGCTTTGGGCGGCGACGCAGAAGGAGGAATTTATGTGACCCTGGTCTATGGGAGAGACCCTTTATACCCTGCCTACGGCAGGAAAGGCGGAGATTATCTTTTCAATATCGGGAGCAGCCATTTTGCCTGACCCTCTTTCAATTATTTTCGGGCATAAATACCCTTATATCCGTATGATTGTATCATATCCCCCATGCCAAAGTCAACCCTAAAGGGGGAAAATAAAAAACCGCAACCTCGGGTTGCGGTTTTTACGAAGGTGTGTTATTACGGGTTGCTCACACGCAGCATTCTCGGAAGCGAGCCGTTGTAGGTATATGGGCAGTACTCTATGCGGATGGTAGAGCCGACTCTGAATGCGGCGGCTATGGCCTCGTCGGTAAGCTCACGGCTCTTTCCCCAGGGGTAATTCATATCTATATAGGTGGTGTCACTGCGGTATTCAAGCTCGTAGGTAACGCCGTTATCGAGGGTGACCCTTCCGTTTGTCACCTCTCCCTCGTAGCTCGGCGGCTCGAAGGCCACTATCTTACCCACGACGTCGCCGTACACCGCCTCTACCCTCGTTGCAAGGCCGTCATGTCCGACGGTGACGATGACCATATCGTTTGCCCTCGGCGTTCCCTCGGAACGCTCCTGCGTTCCGTCAAGCCCTCTTACGAACTCGCAATCCGAGGCGGTATAGAGGGTGATAAAGCGGTTATAGTGGGAAAGCTCGGGCTGTTGGACGGTGAGCAAAAGCTGTCCGCCGCCGTAGTCCATATACATCCTGCCCTCAAGGACGGTATCCGCAATGGCGGGCTCGGGCTCGTTTATGCCCCTGACCGACACCGTAAGGGTAAGTTTTCCGTCCTCGGCCGTCTGTCCGTCCTTGCTCAGGATGACTGCGTAGCGGTTTTGGCCGAGCTCGGAAAGGATGTATTTCTTTCCCGCCTTGAGACCCTCGAAGGTCAGCTCGACGGTCTTTGTCTCCTCGCTTACGAGTCTGAACACCAGCTCCTCCGAGCCGAGCTTTTCAAGACGGACGACCGCAACCCCCTCGGTCTTTACCTCGACGGGGTATCTGCCCAGCCTGCCGTAGCCGTCAACGGCGTAGGCGGCGGGAAGGGTCTGGGAAAGCTCGCCAAGCAGCAGGCTCTTTGCATCGCCGTATCTTCCCAATGCGATAAGCTCCTCTGCGGCGGCAGAAACGGCATCCGAGCCCGAAAGCTCGGTATAGTTTTTAAGCAGTCTCTCGGCATAGCGACGGGCGGCTATGTAGAGGTTTTGCACCCTCTTTTGATAGTAGGTCTCCTCTGCGCCGACAAGCGAGCCGGTGTGCTGCTTCCAAAGACCCGTCAGCCTGAGAGTGCGAAGCGACACGCAGTGCTCGTCAGACGAAGGGTCCTGTCCCGAAAGGACTATCTTTATATAGTACCGCTCCGCACCCTTGGTCTTCTCGGAGAGGTCAATGGACAGAGCCTCGCTGTCGTTAAACCAGTTGCTTTTTTCGGTATTGCTCATTTCGCCGAGCTTTTCAAGGGCAAGCAGGCTCTCGCCGCCGTATATCTCCACCAGCCCCTGCTCTGTCGCCTTTGCCTCGATATACAGCCGCAGACCCTCCGAAGGGATGTCGTCTGCATCAAGGGTGTATACGACCGACGCCGAGCCGCCCTCTGCAAAGAGCTCACCGCCCGCCTCTCCGAGGCGGCAGTTTTCATAGTTTACCCCAACTATCCGCATATCGGGCGAGGTAAGCAGGTCGGGACGGTAGTCACGCTTGTAGTCGATATCGTAGACCACCCGCTCGTAGTGCTCGGGCGTCCATATCCACGATCCGACGGAGTCTATATCACGGAGGTTCCGATCGGAGTTGTATTGCTCGCTATCGTTGAACATCGTGACGTATTCCATACCGTTTGCATAGGCCGCCGAAACGAAGGACTGCAGCGCCTCGGCAGACCCATGGATGGCCATTTCGAGGTTGACGCATCCGATACGCCCGTAGCCGAGCTTGTATTCGTAGATGCGCTGATCGTCAAACCACATATCCTCGCTTGAGGGCCAGAAGTTCTCACCGATACCGCCCATCCATCCTGTCACACGTCTGTCAAAGTTTGGCCACTGCCAGTGGGACTGGGTGCCGTGGGACCATATATCCTCCGACATCTGATGTGTGGGCAGGGTCACCTCACCCTGCCTGACCGTCACGGCGTTGTAGCCAAGGGCGGAACGGTAGGCATCGGCAAGGGCGGTGTTATATTCGGCAAGGAGGGTATAGAGGACCTCCTTTTCCTCGTAGGACATACCGTCCCTTGGGTCGAGGGTGACCCCCTTCGCCGCCGCCTTGGCTATCATATCGGGGTGGAAATCACCGCCGTAAAATACGTTGTCGCCGCCGATGTAGCGGTCGATGCTGTGGTCCATTATAAAGGTAAACCGTGGATTTGGCCCGCTTGCCGCGGCAAGGGCGGCAAGGTCGGAGACCTCCGAGAGTATCTCGCTGAGCTTGTTGACCGAGGCACGCCTGGTGTGGTCGACGGCGTAGCTTAACCAGTGGGTGTTTGACCATTGGTTGGGGGTGGTGTGGGAAAGTCCGCCCGTGGCGGCGTTCCAGAGCACCTGCTGGTATTTAAGGTCGGAAAAGAAGCCGCCAAGACCGTCCGCACCGTCGACAAAGGTCCAGTAGCTCTTGAGCATAAACTGCGCCCTGCCGTTTGTATTCGGTGTGTTTTGGTAGGCCTTGACTATCTGCTCGAGTGACGAGCTTGAATCCCAGTCAAAGTAGTCAAAGGCATACAGCGCCGAGGCCTCGAAGCTTTCGTATCCCGAAAACCTCTCCGCAAAGGCCGCAGCCTTCTCGGTGTCACGGTTGCAAAAGAGGTTTATATCAAGCTTTGAGTAGATGTTTTCCTCCTTGGCAAGGCCGTAAAAGTCGGAATATCCCCGTATCTCGGCGATGTTAAATCGGTCTCCGCCACGGCTGACGATAAGGATATTCACCGCACTTGGGTCATCTATGAGCTCCTCGGGGACGGTTATAAAGTAGCCTACCCGTCCCGAGGCCAGCTCCTCGTAGGTACGGAAGTAGACGCTCGTCCCGTTTACGCTTACCAAATACCCCCAGCCGCCGTAGGCACCCGAGTGCATCTCGGTTATCTCAAGCATATAGGGCTGACCCTCGGGATGAACGGGAGAGGACAGGTCGAGCAAAAGCTCCAGCCTCGCCCCCTTTGAGGGGAAGGAGACCACCTCTACGGTCTCGGTAACGGCACCGACAGAGGAGGTAACGCTTGAGTATTCTGCGCCGCCGAGGATGCCTGCAGGGTGACCGTCGCTGGGTATCCAGCTGTCGGAGACCCCCTTTTCAAAGCCGTAGGCGGTAAGGTCGGGTCTGTATGATGCTATAAGCTCTTCCACGGTAGTCCCCCCTTTTTCTCCGCCGCCGCTCCCGCAGGAGGCAAAAACGCCAAACAGCATTATAACTGCAAGGACAAGGGCAAGCTTTTTCATAGGGTCCCTCCTAATTTTGCTCCAATATCACCCTTTTACCGTTTACAAGGGCCGAATCAATCGTAAATGCGAAGGTATAAAGCCCGTCGTCGTCAAGAACGACCTGGTATCCGTCGGCACGTCCGTTTCCGCTTGAGAGGACTATCTCCTCTCCGTCGATGCTTATCTTGGGCAGGACGTAGGAGGCAAAGCCCGAGGCTCTGATAACTACGTTGTTGATGCCCTTGCCGACCGATATCTCGGCCCTTCCGTCCTTTGCAACGCCGTCAAAGATCATATCGCCGAGGTCCTCCCTTACCGCCTGCACGATCTTACTTGTCTCGGTCGACGAGCCGTAGGGAAGAAGGATAAAGTCAAGCTCGATATAGTCGCCCGCCTTGAAATCGATACGCTCGGGCTCGGCGGTCAGCCAGACATGTCCGCCCTCGCCGATGGCAAGGGCAAGCTGGGTCTCGGTCCTTTTGCCGCCGATTACGGCCTCGACCCCTCGCAGGATCATCGCAACGCTTGCCGTGGGCGAGTCACCGTCCACTCCGTAGGCCGCAATGAAGGGTCTGTCCTTTCCGAGGAGGAATCTTTCGGTCGGGGCCGCATAGTCGACCGCTGCGGTCTTAACGCTTCCGTCGGTCGCAAGGTAGTCGACACCGCTGTAATTTCCCGTTCTGCCGTGGAAGCTCATAAAGCGGAGATCCTCTACCGAGGTGTCCTTGAGAAATTCAAGGCGCAAGGTGGTATAGTTGCGGTTTTCATCCGTCTGGGGCAGCTCAACGGCACGGTAGGAAAGCCTTGATGAGCCGTCCTGCGAGGTAAAGTACATAGTCACGTCGGTGTAGGCAGTACCCACCGAGGCGATGTCGGAGTGGGTGTAGCGCATAAAGCTCGTGCGTCTGCTGCCCGACTTGAGGTAGTGGGTCAAAAACACCCGTCCCGCCGAGTCAAACTGGGGCTGGTCTGCCCACATTTCGCCCGAAAGTCCCCTGAGGTCGGGCACGAAGTAGCCGTCGCCCTCGGGCAGGTAGTAGTTCATTGCAAAGCAGGTGGTCTCGGTAACACCCACCGAAAGGTGGTAGTAGGGCATAAAGAACTGTATCGAGGAAAGCTGCTTTATGGGATAGTTGCCCCACTGCTGATATATATGGTAGACACGGTAGGAAAGCTCTTCTTTGCCCGTCATCAGCGGGATAACGCTTTGGCCGTAGGTGGCGTCGGAGGGGTTATACAGCGGCTCCTCGTTCTCGCCGCCGAAGTTTTTACAGGTCTGAACGGCGATGGGAAGGAGGGTACCCTCCCCGTCGGTCACGGCAGAGGCCTCAAGCCCGCCCGAATCGGTATGCGCCAGGACATAGAGAGTCCTTCCCCGCTCCTCTGCGGGAAGGGAAAAGGAGACCTCGGGGCAGTAGTTGGGAGCATTATAGTAGGAATGGTTGAAGTCCGAGCCGGGAAGGCCTACCCCGTAATAGCCACACAGTCCGACGTAGTTGTCGGGGTATATCGGGTCTGCCTCAATACCTGCCTGGGCTTCGAGCTCCTCCTCGCTTCCGTAGAAAAGTCTCGCTCCGAAGGTAAACTCCACCCTTTCGGCGCCCTTTGGCTCTGCGGCAAGGCGTATGGTCACGGCGTTTCCGTTTATCTCGGTCTCAAGCTCGCCCTCCACGCCGTAGGGGAGTATGTAGCCGACCGTTCCGCCGGAGGGAAGGACGACGGCGGCGTAGTTTTCGCCCGTTATGAGCCGACCCTCGGTCTTAAGCTCTATCCAAAGACGGTCGATGTCGGCCTCGGCGTTTCGCAGGGTGACGTTTTCGACTATCTTGTCGCCGTAGGTGTGGTATACCCTCTCGACGTCGGCCGTGAGGGTGCTGTCACCGCCGTCGGCGGCGAGGGAGAGCACCATAACGTGGATGTCGGCGTAGTAGAGCCCGTGGCGGTAGACGTTGGTACGGGCATAGGAGGTGATGACGTCGTCACGGTATTCCTTGCCCTCTATCTCGGCGCAGAGATTAAAGCCCGAGACGGTGTTTTCTCCGAAGCTCAGCTCCACTCCCGCCGTCCCACGCAGTGTAGAGACCAGCGTTGCGCCGAGATTTCTGATGCTCAGGCTCTCACGCTTTTCGGTCTCGCCTCTGTATCCTATCTCCCAGGACACGCCGTTTGCCATCCTTGCGGCGTAGTCTATGCTTCCGTCGTAGGGGGATGGGGTGCGCTCGCTTTTGCCCTCGCCCTCGAATATCATTATCAAGGTCAGGGCCAAAATTATCGCAAGGCTGACAAGCACCCATTTTTTGCCTATTATCTTCATACGACATCCCTCCGTTTTTTCATTATATCATATACCGTCCCTCTCCGCAAGCAGCTCTCTTTTTGCCTCCCCGAACCGTCCTTGGACCCCCCAAGGCAAAAAAGAAGGGACAGAGCCCTCAGCTCTGTCCCTTTTTCTTAGGTGTTTTTCATTATTATCGAGCCGACACAGTCGCTTACGTGCTCGCAGGCGTCGGCGCAGGCCTCAAAGCAGTCGAATATCTTGTACCAGGAGATGGTCTTGAGGGCGTCGGTGGAGTCCTTGGTGATGCGGTGCATCGTCGTAAGATAGAGCTTGTCGCACTCCTCCTCGACGTCGTTGCAGCCGACGATAAGGGAATGCATGGTCTTGGAGTGCTTGAAGTTTTCAAGCTCGCCCATTATCTGCAGGAGCATATCGCAGCTCCTTACGAGATTCTTTGCAAACTCGACGGCAGCAGGGTCTATCTCCTTTAGGTTGTAGACGTAGAAGTTCTGGAGTATCTCCTCAAGCTTGTCCGACACCTCGTCAAGCTGTTGGCTGAGCATATCCAGGTCCTCACGGTCGACGGGGGTGACGAAGGCCTTGGCAAGGGTGCGGTTCATCTCGTGCTTTTTGATGTCGGCACTGTGCTCAAGGAAGTGCATCTTCTCAAGCATTTCGCCGATCCTGTCTGCATCGTAGTTTTCAAGGCAGTCTACCAGATATCTTGCCGCATCCTTTGCAAGGGACGCACAGGCCGAAAAGTTTTCAAAATAAAATTTATCGCCTTTTGCCATAGCTTCTACTTCCTTTCTCAGTTAAAAACAAACAAAAACAGCTTGGTCACGAGGTAGGCAAGCAGTCCGCAGCCGGGGAAGGTAAGTATCCAGGTCATGACCATTTCCTTCACGACGCCGAAGTTTATCGCCGAAATGCGCTTGACCGCACCCACGCCCATTATGGAGGTGGTCTTTACGTGGGTGGTGGAGACCGGAAGGCCGAATACCGAGCAGAATACCAGCGACAGCGAGCTTGCGACGTCGGCCGAGAAGCCCTGATATTTCTCAAGCTTTACCATATCCATGCCGACCGATTTGATTATCTTCTTGCCGCCCATTGCAGTTCCTGCGGCCATGACCACCGAGCAGACTACCATCAGCCACATCGGTATGGCAAAGGATGCCGCACCCGCCCCCGCTCCCTGCAGGGTAAAGACGCAGAGAAGGATGATGCCCATAAACTTCTGACCGTCCTGCGCGCCGTGCATAAAGGCCATTGCGGCGGCGCCTGCGATCTGTGCAAACTTGAAAAAGGGCTCGGTCTTTGGGCGGTCCGCCCTGTAACATATCAGCGTTACGAGCTTGCATATCACCCAGGCAAAACCAAATCCCAGCGTCACCGAGATGACTATGCCGTAGACGACCTTGAGCCACTGCGACCACACTATCGCCTCAAGCCCGTTGAGTGCCATCGCACCGCCGGTAAGACCTGCGATAAGGGCGTGGCTCTCGCTGGTGGGGATGCCGAAGACCCATGCAAGGGTCGCCCAGACGACGATGGCAAGCATTGCCGCACAGAGGACGATGATGACAGTACGGCCGTCGTTTGCGCCGAAGTTTACCATGCTCGTGATGGTAACGGCGACCTCGTTGCTTATCTTGGTCATGATAAACACGCCAAGGAAGTTAAACACCGCCGCCATAAGTATTGCCGCCTTGGGAGGCATACACCTCGTTACCACGCAGGTGGCGATGGCGTTGGGCGCATCCGTCCAGCCGTTGACGAGGATAACTCCGAGGGTCAGCATTACTGCCACAAACAGCAGCGGGTTTGCCGCCATCTGATTGAGAAAACTCAAAATATCCATAGAGTACCTTCTTTTGCTCTCCCCGAAGGGCCCTGCGTTTTAGGAGACCTTCAGCTTGTCGTAGGCCTTGGTGGTGGTTATATTTGCGGCGTCGGACATCTCCTGAACGTCGGCAGAGTACTTCTGCTCTCGGAGTATCTCCTTATAGTTTTCCCAGGCGGTGCCGCCGGTCTGGAGGGGATCGCGTATTATAATATGGTAACCGTAGAGCGTCTTTACAACGTCGGATACCTCGCCCACGGCCAGCTTAAGGGCTGCCTTTTCGAACTCGGGAAGCACCTCGCCCTCGGTAAAGGTAAAGGGAGCGGGATTTGCCTCGGCGGTATACCGCTCCATCATTTCGGTAAAGTCGGCGCCGCCTCTGATAAGGGCAAGCACGGCGTCGGCGTCGACCTGGGCCTGTGCCTGCTCCTCGGCAGAGAGGTAGTTGCCCGAGCTGAGGTCGATGACGTTAAAGAGGATGTGTCTGACGGTGACGTAGCTCTTTGCAAACTCCTCCTTGCCTGCGGCAAGCTCGGGCTCGGTCAGGGCGAACTTTTCGCCGTCGGCGTAGAGCTCGTAGAGCTTTTCGGAATAGAGAACGTCGGTCATATATCTATCGTAGGCGCTGTCGGTCGAGCCGATGGCCTTTATAAACTTATTGTAGGCCGCCGCGCCGCCGAGGGTCTCAACAAAGTCCGCCTTGACGGCCTTGAGCTCATCCTTGTCGGCCTTGGTTATCTTAACACCCGCATCCTGTGCCATCTGGCGCATCAGCACCGACGACATGGCCTGGCTGGCGGCGAGGTATTTGAGGTATTCACGGAAGGTAACGTCGATCTCGACCTCCTCCTCAAGCTGTTCCTCGGGAAGCTGATAGAGGGTGCTCATGGAGACCGAGCCGTTGCTTAACTCGTCGGAAAAGATCTGGCACTTGGTAAAGAATACGTACATCATGAAGTCGGCCTTGGAGACCTTATCTCCGTTTACCTTGAACATGGCCGCCGATTTTTCACTGCTGCAGCCGCCGAGGACACCTGCGAGCATTGCAAGGGCAAACACGAGGGCAAGCAGTCGGAAATATTTACGCTTCAAAGAAGATCAACGCCTTTCAAAAAACTCTCAATTATTACAATAATACCACACTTGCGACGTTTTGTCAAAGTATTTTAAGGCTTACCTCGCCCGAAAGGACCCTCTCCTCCCGACCGTCCTCATGCCGCACCCGAAGCGAGCAGTCGTCCTCAAGCCCGAGCACCTCTATCCTCTCGCTTGTACCCCCTCTTAAAAGCAGGGCGGAGCGTCCTATAAGTATCTGCCTGCGGCGGTAGCATGAAAGAAAGTCTCCCTCCCGCATCACCGAGATAAGCTCCCTTATTATACCGCCTGCGGCGGCCTCGGCAAGCCCCCGGCGGCAGTTTCCGAAAACGCTTCCTGCGATATTCTCTATCTCGCTTGGAAAGCCGCCTCTCGGCTCAAAGAGGTTTACCCCCACGCCGATGACTACCCCCTCAAAGCCGCCGCGGGAGCTGTCAAAGACCGACTCGGCAAGTATGCCGCAGACCTTTTTTCCGTTCAGGTAGAGGTCGTTTACCCACTTTATGCCAAGCTCGGGACTGCCAAGGCTCTCAAGCGCACGGCAGACGCCGACTGCGGCGGCGGCGGTCATCATCCCCACCGATGCGGCATCCCCCTTGGGACGGAAAAGAAGGCTTAGGTATATCCCCGTGCCCTCGGGCGAGAAAAAGCTTCTGCCCATTCGTCCACGTCCCCCGCTCTGCGAGGCGGCAACGACGGCGGTATGCTCGGGCGCACCCTCTCGGGCAAGCTCCTTGAGATAGCTTGAGGTGGAGTCGATAGTGTCAAAGACCTCTATCTTGCCACACTCTCCCCCTGCGGCGGATAGTATTTTTTCTCTGTCAAGCACCTCTGCGGCCTCCTTTCCTTTAAATATAATTATAGCATTTCCTCCGACAGAATAAAAGAGCGTTGCCCCGAATATTATTTACTACCACGATACAAGGGGGAAAAACGATGTTCGTATATTCTGCAAAGATGAACAAAAAGAAGCTCTTGGCGGCGGCCGTCTCTGCCGCAGTCGTTCTGGCGGTGGCGGTGATAGTTATCTGCTCGGGCGGCAGGGCCGACCGTCCCGACCCGCAGGGGACCACCGCACAGTCCGACAGACGAAGCGCCGAGCTTCGTATGGTCAAAAAGGCAAAGCTCCGCAACGCCGAGGAGGTGCTCAAATTCATCACCGAGCTTGGCTGGAGCGTCGAGCCCGAGCCGCTTGAGGTGACCGAGGTATGCATACCCTCGGAGTTTTCGGAGGTGTATGAGCGCTACAACGACCTTCAAAAGACCCAGGGCCTCGACCTTTCGGGCTACAAGGGGCAGTCGGCCACCCGTTACAGCTATAAGCTCACCGGCCATCCTTCGGGCGAGAGCGAGGTCATACTTACCCTGCTTGTCAAAAACGGCAGGCTCATCGGCGGCGACGTCTCGACGGCACGCTACGACGGCTTTATGCACTCCCTGCTCCCCTCCGACGCACACACCTCGGCCCTTCCGCCCGAGGAGTCGGTCATGACCGAGGACGTCTCGGCAGACCCAACCCTCGACCCCTATCCCGCAGACTGACGCAAAAAAAGAACGGAGAACTTGATTCTCCGTCCTTTTTTTGCGTTTACTTTATACCGTAGAAGTGTACGATGTTGATGTCGCTTGGCATATCCAGGCCGTGTGAGCCGCATTCGCCGTCGATGAGGTGACAGCCGTGGTCGGGCGCAAAGCCGACCAGCGTCCCCTCGGGGCAGGCCTCCCACACCCTTGCGAAGGTCTCGACGTTGCGCCGCAGTGCCTCGACCGAGGCGGGAGCGTCGGGACCGTTTTTGTGCATGGTGGAGTCGAAGTTGCCGTTATAGAGGGTCAGAACGTCGTATTTGTCTATCAGCTCAAGCCCCTTGGCGTTTATGGCGTCAAGTCCGCCCTCGACACGGTAGTAGTCCATATCCCTTCCGAGGAAAATGTCCGCAAGACTGCAGTCGGGCTCGGAGACTATGGCGCAGCGAAGGCCTGCACGTATGGCGGCATCGTAGAGGGAGTCGACGGTGATGACGGGACGCTCGTAGCGGCGGATGCCGTGTACCTCCGGCTGAACGCCGGTATACATCGTGCCGAAGCAGACGGGTGTGACCGAGGGCATCACGCAGGAAAGGGGAAGGGCAAGGGTGGTCTTGGCAAGCACGGGGGCAAAGAGGGCGGTGTACTTCTGGAATACCTCAAGGCCGACGGCGTCGGGGTTATACATAACGAGCTTCTTTGCCGAGCCGATATTTGACAGTATCGGGTTTGCCTCGGCGGCAGACCTCGGCGGGTCGATGCCGAGCACCTTGCAAAGTGCGGCGGCGACCGAGTCAAGGCTCATCGAGTTGTAGACGTCCTTCATCACTTCTTACCTCTTAACCGAAGATATTTAAAAGTGCGCTAAAGAGCTCGCTGTGCTGGATAAGGGTGGCAAGGTCGGCCGATTCGGGGTCGTTTGCAAACTCCTCGACACCGACGGTCTCAAGGGCGGCAAACTCCGAAGCCTCGGCGGGCTCAAAGTCGATGCTCAGGCCGGTAAGAAGGGACTGACCCATCAGCACCAGCAGGGATTCGAAGCTGTATTCATCGACGACATATTCGTAGTCGCCCGTAAGGCGGACCGATCTGAAGCCGTCCAGACCGGTAAAGACCGAGCTCTGTCCGCTGAAGACAAATACGTCTCCCATATCTCCAAGCTCGAGGAAGACCTGGAAGTCGGTAGCCGCATCGACGGCGTCAAGGTTGCTTACGTCGAGGTAGACACCGAAGTTGAAGGTAAAATAGGGCTCACTGACCCCATCGTCGATGCAGTGCCAGGCGCTCAGGGTATATATCTCTGCGGCAACGGCGGTGTAGAGGTATACCTCGTTGAGGCTTCCGTTTTCGTCATAGAACATAGCGTCAATGACAAAGCCGTACTCCTCGCCGTAGAAAAGGTCAAAGGAGATATAGAACAGCTCATTGGCGGTGCCGCTTTCCACGACCCAGAACTCCGTGCAGAATTCTCCGTCGGCGAAGGTAAAGACGATATCAAGGGAGACTCCCATAGATACGGGGCCTATGCCGTCAACGGCCTGGGCGATCATTCCCGCCACGACCGAGGGGGTAAGGCTCGAAAGGTCGCCAAGCTCGCCGGGGTCAACGCCCATATCGACTGCGATCTCGCCGAATTCGGCTATGATGTCACAAAGGCTCTCGGAAAGCTCGGAAAGGACGTTTATATCGGCGTTTATCTTGGTCTTGAGGGAGTTCAGGATGTAGTTGACGAAGCTGTCATCGATGGTGATGGTGTAGCAAAGGCTGCCTTCGACCTCCTCCACGCTGACAAACTCCTCGGGAAGGCTGCTTCCGAGTATTCCCACAAGCTCCTCAAGGGCGTCAAAGCCGTCGTCAAGGATGCCCTCAAAGCCCGAAAGCATACCCATGCCGGCCAGGCCGCCGAGCATTCCCATTCCGCTCATGGCGGAATCGGTCTGTGCCGCAGGCATGACGCCGTTGGCCTGATTTACAATGGCCTCAAGCTCGGCCATGGTGACCTTGACTGCCTTGTTGTAGCTGCCGGGGAAGGTGACGTAGGCATCCCCGTTGCAAAGACCTACCTTGACGGGGATAAATGCGCCGTTGGTGTCAAGGCTTACCCAAACGCAGTCGCTCTCGGGGAAGGCAACTCCCGCATCGGGCATTTCGGGCTCGGCGTTGCCGTACTGCTCCATAAATGCGCCGAGCTTATTTCCGAGCTCGATAAGGTCGGGGTCGGACTTTGAGAGGTCGGTCGACGAGCCGCCCTGCGAGCCGCTTCCTGCGGTCGAGCCTGCGGTGGAGCCTGCGGTCGAGCCGGAGGTGTTGCAGACGTCGGTAGGCGCGGTGGTAGAGGGTGCGGTGGTCGCTGCGGTGGTCGCAGGCTTGTCGGTCGAATCGGGATCCTTCTTTTCGACGGCACAGCCGGCAAACAACGTCAATATCATTGCTGCGGCGACGAGCGTCGACAGTATACGTTTTGTCGTTTTCTTCATGGTGATATTCCTCCTTTAGGGTAGCTTGATTATATCATTTTTTTTGCACTCTTGCAAGTGCCTTTCCTATTGCAAAATCAGGTAATTTGTTGTATCCTTATACTATGCTTGAAATAGGAGTGATCAGCTTTGAAAAACGCATTCTTTACGATCTCGGGCTTTTCCGACGAGATAAGCCCAGTACTGGACACCCAGCTTGAGGCACTCGACCGCATAGGGGTCGACTTTATCGAGATCCGCCGTGCCGACGGCATCAACATCGCCGACATCCCCACCGACACCGCAGTTGAAATGGCCTCCCGTATCCGTGCGGCAGGCAAAAAGATCTCCTCCCTTGGCTCGCCCATCGGAAAGATCGCCATCGACGGTGACATCGAGGGGCATTTTGCCAAGTTCAGGCACTGTCTTGAGCTTGCCGAGGTATTTGAGGCAAAATATATCCGTATGTTCAGCTTCTACCCCGCCGCAGATGGCGACATCGTCTCCCGCAGGGACGACGTTATGCGTCTGTGGGAGCGCTTCCTCAAGGAGGCCGAGGGGACGGGTGTGACCCTGCTCCACGAAAACGAAAAGGGCATCTACGGCGACATACCCGAAAGATGTCTCGACCTTGCACGCACCCTCGGCGTCGACCTCATCTTCGACCCGGCAAACTTTATCCAGTGCGGCGCAGACACCCTTGAGGGCTTTAAGCTGCTTCGTCCCTACATTAAATATATGCACATCAAGGACGCTCTGGCCGAATCGGGCAGGGTAGTGCCCTCGGGCATGGGTAACGGACACCTCCCCGAGATAATCGCCGGTCTTGCCGAGGACGGCTTTAACGGATACCTCTCCCTTGAGCCCCATCTTGGAAACTTCGAGGGCTTTTCCGAGCTTGAGCCCGACTCTCCCTTTGCAAGCCTGCCCCCATCGGGTGAGCGTTCCTACGCCATCGCAGCCGACGCCCTTAAGAAGATACTCCTTAAGGGAGGCTACAGCTTTAAATGAGCATCTACGACACCGCCTATTTAAAGGGTCTTGCAGAGCGCTTCGGCTTTACCTTTGAAAAGAGCTTCGGTCAGAACTTTCTGACCGACACCGCCGCCGTGGAACGCATAGTCGAGGCCTCGGGGGCTTTGGGCGCAGACGTCTTTGAGATAGGCCCGGGCGCAGGAGCGCTGACACTCGGGCTTTCAAGGGTCGCCCGCTCGGTGAGGGTGCTGGAGCTTGACAGACGGCTTGAGCCGGTGTTAAAGGAGACCCTCCCCCCCTCTGTCGAGCTTACCTGGGGGGATATACTGACCTTCCCCCTCGATTCCCTGCCAAAAAGCGACAGGCGTGTGGCGGTGTCGAACCTTCCCTACAACGTGACCACCAAGGCCCTTACCCGTCTTTTCGAGAGCGGAATGTTCTCCCGCATCACCGTCACGGTGCAAAAGGAGTACGCCCGCAAGCTCGTCCAAAAGGAAAACCGCAGTCTCATCGCCCTTCTTGCCGAGCACTACGCCGAGCCAAAGTACCTCTTTACCATCCCTGCGGGAAGCTTCTATCCCCGTCCGGGGGTGGATTCGGCGGTGGTGACCATGGCCCTCAAGCCCCTTGACCCCGACAAGGAGTCCGAGGCGATGTTTATCCGTACCGCACACGCCCTCTACGCCTCCAGACGAAAGACGGTGCGAAACACCCTCTCTGCGGAGTTTGGCGCCTCGGCTGCCGACGCCGCACTTAAGTCAGCCGAGGTCGACCCTGCGGCAAGGGGTGAGGACCTGTCGGCCCGAGAGGTGGAGCGCATCAGCTCGGCGCTGATGTTAAAATAGACAAATAAGGCCGTACTATTTTAAACAATCTTAACAAAATACTGCTTGCATTACCGCCTGAAAAGTGGTATCATATACCCAAATTGGGAAAAAGCGAAATTCTAACCTTTGAAAGGAGCAAATACCCATGTCCCTGACTACCAACAAGGCCGTTCTCAGCTGGATAGACGAGATGGCCAAGATGACCAACCCCGATCGCATCGTATGGATCGACGGAAGCGAAGAGCAGGCCGAGGCCCTCCGTGCCGAAGCAGTCGCCACCGGCGAAATGATCAAGCTCAACCAGGAAAAGCTTCCCGGATGTTACTATCACCGTACCGCCGTCAACGACGTCGCACGTGTTGAAGGCAGAACCTTTATCTGCGCACCCACCAAGGAAGAAGCAGGCCCCACCAACAACTGGATGGACCCCAAGGAAGCCTACGCTATGGCCTCCGAGATCTTCAAGAACTCCATGGTCGGCCGCACCATGTACGTCATTCCCTTCTCCATGGGCGCCATCGGCTCCCCCTTTGCCAAGGTCGGCATCGAGCTTACCGACTCTATCTACGTCGTGCTCAACATGTGCATCATGACCCGCGTCGGCAAAGCCGTTATGGATATGCTGGGCGACAGCGAGGACTTCGTCCACGGTCTCCACGCCCGCTGCGACATCGACGAGGAGAAGCGCTACATCCTTCAGTTCCCCCAGGACAATACCATCTGGTCCTGCAACTCCGGCTACGGCGGCAACGTCCTGCTTGGCAAGAAGTGCTTTGCTCTGCGCATAGCCTCCTACCAGGGCTGGAAGGAATCCTGGATGGCCGAGCATATGCTCATCCTGGGCGTCGAGTTCCCCTCGGGCGAGACCAAGTACGTCGCCGCCGCCTTCCCCTCCGCCTGCGGCAAGACCAACCTCGCAATGCTCATTCCTCCCAAGGACTACCTCGACAAGGGCTACAAGGTCTGGACCGTCGGTGACGACATTGCCTGGCTGCGCATAAACGACGAGGGCGGTCTGTCCGCCGTCAACCCCGAAGCCGGCTTCTTCGGCGTCGCCCCCGGCACCAACATGAAGTCCAACCCCAACGCCCTTATCTCCACCCAGAAGGGCACCATATTCACCAACGTCGTCTACAACTCCGCCGAGGGCACCGTTTGGTGGGAAGGCCTCGATAAGAATCCTCCCAAGGGCGAGAACAACTGGAAGGGCGAGCCCTGGGATCCCACTACCGGCGAAAAGGGCGCTCACCCCAACTCCCGCTTCACCGCTCCCGCCGCCAACTGTCCCTGCATCTCCCCCAGATGGGAAGATCCTGCCGGCGTACCGATCTCCGCTATCATCTTCGGCGGCCGCCGCGCCAAGACCGCTCCCCTGGTCTATCAGTCCCGTGACTGGCAGCACGGCGTATTCGTCGGCTCCATCATGGCCTCCGAGACCACTGCCGCCGCCTCCGGCGCAGTCGGTGTCGTCCGCCGCGACCCCATGGCAATGCTGCCCTTCTGCGGCTACAACATGGGTGACTACTGGCAGCACTGGCTCGACATGGGCAAGAAGCTGACCAACGCCCCCAAGATCTTCAACGTCAACTGGTTCCGTCTCAACGAGAACGGCAAGTTCATGTGGCCGGGCTTCGGCGACAACTTCCGTGTCCTCGAGTGGATCCTCAAGCGCTGCGAAGGCTCTGTCGGCGCCCGTGAGACCGCTATCGGTTATATCCCCTACGCCAAGGACATCAACCTCGAGGGTATGGACTATACCATCGAAGGCGATATCAAGATGAACGAGGAGAACCTCGATAAGATCCTTGCCGTCGAGACCGACTACTGGCTCGAAGACGTCGCAAGCATCAAGGAGCTCTACGCCAAGTTCGGCTCCAAGCTTCCTCGTGAACTCGCCACCGAGCTCGAGACCCTTGAGACTAACCTCAAGAAGTAAGCTTATAACTCAAAAGCCGAAGGTCATACGACCTTCGGCTTTTTCCTCTTTACTTAATATCTCTTAAGCTCTTCCTTAAGGATTTCAAGCCCTTTTTCGACCGTCTCGGCCTCTATCGGCTTATCAAAGGTCTCGATCCTTGAATCCCGAAGCGAAAATCCGTTTTCGGGCGCTACGTCGACCGCTATCAAACCGTAGCCTACGGCATCCTCTCCGGAGAACACGACTATCTCGATGTAGGTGTCGTAGTTTACTCTGTCAAATCCCACTCCCGTTGCTATTCTGTCGGGATCCTGCGGACAATTACCGGTCCAGGTGACCTCCTGCCCCGGGACAAGCGTGATGCTGTCGGTCCTTTCGTAATAGTCCTCCGCATCGGTAAACAGTGCGCCCGCACACGCCGTCACACGGTAACTCCGTTCGGGCTCGGAGGACGTGATCGAAAACGACGGCCCTCCCTTTTCAATATCCGATATGTCCGATGGGTTCGGTATCCACGCTTCTTCGGGCAGCACTACGCTGTCCGTCGGTGTCTTACCTCCGCAGGCGGAAAGAAGCAATACCAAGACCGCAAAAACGGCAAAAATGCGTATTTTCACGGTTTTCCTCCTTTCTATTGATCAATTCTCTAAAAACTTTTTCGGCTCGGAACAAAAAGACGTGCAAGGGCCTGCCGATAGAGGCTCCTGCACGTCGGGTCAAACAAGCTTTAACCGCTCCTTCGAGGTGCAGAAGGGGAAGGGCGGTGACCCGACGCAGATAAAACGTGCGATGTTCACGGCGATCTCTCCTTTCGACGGCTTCAAGAAGTGGAAAGGTATTCTACGGTATTATAGTAGCATATTTGTAACGATCTGTCAACTATTTTACGGATACAGGTGCAATATGCGGCATATCTGTGCCGCATCAGTCAGGCTCGGCGGCGTATTTGTCCCAGACCGCTTTTACGGTGGCACTGTCGCCCATATCGGTCAGATAGTACCAATAGTCGGCCTTGGTGTCGGTGTCGGGGAAATAATAGGTAGCACCTCGGACACCCGTCATTTCAAAATAACCGTTTTCGTCAAGCTCTCTGATATGCTTATATGCGTAGTCGATGAAGTCACGTCTGAACGAGGCATCCTGATTTGCAAACCAGCTGACCTCGTCGTACCCCCAGGGCCAGTCGTCGATGCCCGGACGGTTTGCATTTTCAAGGCTGTACATACCGCCGTAGTTGTCAAGCTCCACCACGTAGGGCAGACTGTCACAGCTCCAGCCGCTGTGGGTCTTTCCGCCGAGGCTTTTTCGGTAGATCGAATCACGGATCCCGACGCCTATCTCGACCCACTGCGGATCCTGCTTGGTCGGAGCGTGGGGGTATGCGTCCTTCGGCGTCACCATACGCACCGGCCAGGCGTGGAAGTCAAACAGCAGCCTGCCGTCCGAGCCGATCTGACCGTGGGTGTGGGAGTTGTTGAGGACCATGCCCCGTCGGGCGTGGGTACGGGCGTATTCTCTGACTATATTGAGCACCTTGGTCCATGCGGACAGATCGGTATCGGTCTCGCTCATCAGGTAGACCTGCCCCCAATGCAGCCCCTCAAAGCCGGCGTCTATATAAAACGTGGCGTGCCAGTACATAAACAGTTGGGTCTCAAGGCGGGTCATGTCGGGAACGCTTCCGTCCCTGCCCCAACGGTCAACGTATCTTCCGTCGGGATAGAGCATCGCCTCATAGGAGAAGCATCTTTCCTCTGGCTCAAGCCCGAACGCACGAAAGACGTATTCGGGGATGGGTATCTCCTCTACGGCCTTGGAGGTCGTTTCGAACAGACAGGCCTCAAACACTATGTCGGGGTCGGCCTCGTGGGCTTTGGCTATCTGCTGCTTATAGTCCTCGGCACGGCCGAGCTCAAAGCCGCCTGCGTACCAGACCATGACCGCACGTGCAATATACTTTGCGCCGAGGGCGAAAATGGTCGCAACCTCGTCCTCTGCCTTCTTTCCCGCATCGTAGATGGGATAGCTTATGGAGCGGCTGAGATAGCGTCTCAATACCTGCTCGGAGATATATCCGTTAAAGAAATAATTATCCGACATAGTCTGTCCTCCGTTTGTTTGGGTCTGTTGGGTGCTGCTTCCCTCATCCACGGCTTTGCTTTTATGCGCCCGTATGATAACACTTTTGCGAAAAAATGTCAATCCGTCCCCGTTACGTCCGAATTTTTCGGCAGGGGCGTTGCATTTTACGCACGGGCGTGGTATAATAATGAGGATGGGCGGTATTGTGCAGCCCTGCGGTCTTCGGTCCTGCGCAGCGTCGGCCTGTGAACCATGTCAGGCGGGGAACCGAGCAGCATTAAGCGGTGTCCGCCGCGTGCCGCAGCAAGCCGGGATCGCAGGGTTGCACAACACCGCCCAACTTTTATTTATTATATGTAACGCTAACGCCTTACATATAATAATTGCACGCACTTATCGCCGAGCACAAAAACGAAGTTTTTGCGCTCTCCCCTCGGTGCGTGGACTCGCTTCGCTCGTTTCAGAGGTGTTTCTTCGGAGGTGAACCCCCCGAAGAAACGAATTATATCTAACTGTTAAATTACCTTTAACGCTTAAAGATTCATTTTCGGGGAGGGAAAGAGATGTACCAGGCGCTTTACAGAAAATACAGACCGTCCTGCTTTGCCGACGTAGTGGGGCAGGAGCGCATCACCCGCACCCTCAAAAACCAGTCGGCCTCGGGCAGGCTTTCCCACGCCTACCTCTTCTGCGGCACACGAGGCACGGGCAAGACCACCTGCGCCCGTATCCTTGCCAAGGCTGCAAACTGTCTCCACCCCATAAACGGCGACCCCTGCAACGAGTGTGAGGCCTGCAGGGAGATAAACGACGGCTCGTCGACCGACGTCATCGAGCTCGACGCCGCCACCTACACCGGCGTTTCCAACATCCGAGAGCTCCGTGAGGAGGCGGTATACTCCCCCTCCAGCCTCAAAAAGAGGGTCTACGTCATAGACGAGGTCCACATGCTCTCCGAGAGCGCCTTCAACGCCTTTTTAAAGATACTCGAGGAGCCGCCCTCCCACGTTATGTTCGTGCTGGCGACGACCGAGCTTTCAAAGATACCCGCAACCATACTTTCACGCTGTCAGCGCTTTGACTTCCGCCGCATTCCTGCGGAGGATATCGCCGAGCGACTTATGGAGATCGCCGAGCGTGAGGGCATCCCCCTTGAGTCCTCGGGTGCGAGCCTTATCGCACAGATGGCAGACGGTGCCATGCGAAACGCCTTAAGCCTGCTTGAGCAGGCGGCAGGCAGAGCCGAGGCCGAGCTAAACGGCGAAAACGTGGAAAACATACTGGGGCTTGTCTCGACCGCACCGCTGGTCGCCGCCGCCGAGCTTATCGCCTCGGGCGACACTGCAGGCATCTGCTCGGAGTTTGCCCGTCGGTACGCCGCAGGGGCAGACCCCGCAGGCTTTGGAGAAAGACTGCTTGGGCTTATGCGTGACCTTCTGATGCTTTCCTACTCCCCCGATGCCGAGCTGACGGGTGCGGGCTATTCCAAGGACGATATCATCCCCCTTCTCAACCGTTTCACCCAGGCACGGCTGTTATATTCGGTACGCACCCTCCAAAACTGCTGCCGCAACCTCCTGAAAAGCCCCAACCGCCGCACCGAGCTTGAGGTCTGCCTGGTCTCCCTTTGCAACCCCGCTCTGGGTGGCGACTTTGCCGCACTTGCGGCAAGGCTTGAGGAGCTTGAAAAGGCGGTAGCCTCGGGTGTGAGCATAGCCGCCGCATCACCTCCGTCGGAAAAAAAGACGGAGCAGACGGCAGTACCTGCCAAAAAGCCCGAGCCACGTCCCCAGCAGAGTCCGCCCCCACCACCTCAAGGCGAGAAAAGGGCGGTCAGCTCCACCTTCAGAAACGACCTCTTTGCGATACTGCGGGACAGGCTTCTCATGGGTGAGCTTGCATATCTTAAGATGTGCGAATTCTCCCTCGAGGGGAACCGCCTTATCATATCGGCGCCCGACCCTGCGGCAGGCGACTTTATCGGACGGCCGATACTTCTAAACAAGCTCTCCGAGGCAGCCTCCTCGGTCGCAGGTCAGCCCATACGGGCGGGTGTAGAGCTTGCCGCACCCAAGAAAGAAACCAACGACGACGCCGGACTGGACGCTCTTTTGCAGTTTGCCCAGGATAACCCCGAGATCGGCGAGATAAGATAGGAGAATTACTATGGCTAACAAATTCGGTGGAAGACCCATGGGCGGCGGTATGGGCGGAATGAACATGAACGCCCTTATGCGCCAGGCACAGAAGATGCAGCAGGACATTGCCGACAAAAAGGAAGAGCTTAAGGCAAGAGAGTACTCCGCAGAGAGCGGCGGCGGTGCCGTCAAGGCCACCGTCAACGGCTCAAACGAGCTCCTCTCCCTCGAGCTCTCCCCCGAGATAGTCGATCCCGAGGACGTCGAGATGCTCAGCGACCTTGTCACCGTCGCCGTCAACCAGGCACTCCGTGCCGCCGCGGCCGACGCCGAGGCCGAGATGAACCGTCTTACCGGCGGTATGGGCGGAATGCTGTAATGATAGACTCCCAGTTTGCACCGCCCGTTGAGCGGCTGGTGGAGTATTTTCAGAGACTGCCCGGCATCGGCAGAAAATCGGCCGTGAGAATGGCCTTTTTCCTGCTGTCGATGTCCAAGGAGGACGCCGAGGGCTTTGCCGACGCCATACTCAAGGCCAAGGAAAAGGTCTTTCGCTGTGAGGTCTGCCAAAACCTCACCGACACACCCGTATGCAAAGTCTGCGGCGATCTCAGCCGTGACCGCTCGACGGTCTGCGTAGTGGCCGAGCCCTCCGACGTTGCCGCAATAGAGCGTGCAAAGGAGTATAAGGGGCTCTACCACGTCCTTCACGGTGTCATCTCCCCCCTTGAGCACACCGGTCCCGACGAGATATGCATCCGTGAGCTTGTCACACGTGTGGGACAGGGCGAGATAAAGGAGGTCATCCTTGCCACCGACCCCGACACCACCGGCGAGACCACGGCGGTATATATTTCGGGGCTTTTGAAGCCGCTTGGGGTCAAGGTCAGCCGCCTTGCCTACGGCGTACCCGTCGGCGCACACCTTGAGTTTGCCGACGTAGTCACCCTTATGAGGGCCATTGAAGGGAGACGGGAGCTGTGAGGCTTGTAGCAAGCGATTTTGACGGCACGATATGCCGTGACCACGTCGTATCGGCGGAGGACGCCGAGGCCATAACCCGTTGGCAGACCGAGGGCAACCTTTTTATCGTCGTGACGGGCAGGGGAAAGGTCGACCCATTTTTACATACCAGGGGCTTTGCCGCCGACTACTACGTATACGCAAACGGCGGACGGATATTTGACAAAGAGATGCGCCCCGTCTGGGAGAAAAAGATACCCATCTGCCACGCCGCACCCCTTGAGGAGTGGGCAAGGCGGAAGGACAACAGCTACACCCTCCTTTCGGAGGATCTCAGGGGCAGCATGTACCAGTTTACGGCCTCCTTTAAAAACGACGAGCAGGCAAGAGAGTTTGAGAGCTTCGTTTTGAGGGTAAAGGGAGACTACCTTACCCCCTTTTTAAACCACAACACCGTCGACGTTCCCCCAAAGGGTGTCGACAAGGCAGGCGGAGTGCTCCGCATAGCCGATGCTCTGGGTGAAAAAAGGGAGGATATCTTCGCCGTCGGCGACGGCGCAAACGACGTTCCGATGCTCAAGGCATTCCACGGCTTTGCAATGGAAAGGAGCGCACCCGAGGCACACGCGGCGGTCAAGGGGCGCTGTGCCACCATCGCCGAGCTGCTCGAAAAGATACGCAAAATATGATCTGAAGGGGCGAAGCGAGGGCTTCGTCCCTTTTTTAGGGGTTTGTTTTTGCAAGATGACGGAGAAAATGAAGAAACTGTTAATAAATTTATGTGAATTAATTATCGATTACCCTTGCATTTTGTCACTCGGGATGGTATACTTAATAGCATGAATTTCCTAAAAAGGAGAAAAGAAAAACCATGAACAAGAAATTGGACCAGTTTTTCAAGATCAACGAACGCGGTTCCAACGTAAGGACCGAGGTCCTGGCAGGTCTTACCACCTTCTTTGCTATGGCCTACATCGTTGTAACCAACCCCAACCAGGTCGTCGGATTTATGCATTTCGATCCGCTTCTTGGTAACGCATTTGCTCCGATCTGGAACGCAGTTTACGTTGCATCCATCCTCGTAGCAGTCGTAGGTACCCTGCTCTATGCTTTCTATGCGAAGCTTCCCTTTGCACAGGCCTGCGGAATGGGTCTGAACTCCTTCTTCTTCGTATCCTTCATCGTGCCCAATATGGTCAATCCTATGAACGGATACAGAGAAGGTCTCACCGTTATCCTTCTGTCGGGTATAATCTTCCTGATCCTCTCCATCACCGGCGCCAGAACCTACATCGCAAAGGCTCTTCCCGACTGCCTCAAGAAGGCTATCCCCGCCGGTATCGGTCTGTTCATTGCATTCATCGGCTTTAAGAACGTCGACATCATCCAGGAAAACATGTACACCTTCGTACAGTTCTTTGACTTCCACGGCGCAGTTGCCGGTAAGGAATTCTTCGAAGCCTGGAAGGCTATCGCCCCCGTCGTCCTCGCTCTGCTTGGTCTGTTCGTGATCGGCGTCCTCGACAAGAAGAAGGTCAAGGGCTCCGTCATCATCACCATCGGCCTTGTAACCGTTCTCTACTACCTCACCACCTGGACCCTCCCCGAGTTCGACTTCGGAAAGATCGGCCAGTCCTTCAAGGATTTCGGCAAGTACGGTCTGTTCGGCTTTGCTAAGGGCTTCACCGTCTTCTCCGGCGGCGCCAGCGCCATTATCAACGCCCTGGTCCTCATCGTCACCTTCTGCCTTGTCGATATGTTCGACACCATAGGCACCCTCTACGGCACCGCCTCCCAGGCCAATATGCTTGACGCCAACGGCGACCCCGTCGAGATCGAAAAGTCCATGGCTTCCGACTCCATCGCCACCGTTACCGGCGCTGTCTTCGGAACCTCCACCTGCACCACCTTCGTCGAGTCCGCTGCAGGCGTCGCCGCCGGCGGCAGAACCGGTCTTGCTTCGCTCGTTACCGCTATCTGCTTCGCAGTCTGCCTGTTCCTGACTCCTCTTGCCGCTATCGTTCCCGCCTGCGCTACCGCTCCCGCTCTGATCTACGTCGGCGTTCTTATGCTTAAGAACTTCGCCAAGGTCGACCTCAGCGATATCACCGCAGCCATCCCCGCCTTCCTTGCCCTGATCATGATGCCTCTGACCTACTCCATCTCCAACGGTATCGCCATCGGCGCTATCTCCTACGTCATCATCACTGCTCTCACCGGCAAGTACACCAAGAAGGACATCGTCGTCACCGCTATCGCAGTTCTCTTCACCCTCCGCTTCTTCCTGGTCACGATGTAAGTCCCCAAGACAAAACAAACCGAGGCACCCTCCAAGCGGAGGGTGCCTCTTTTTTGCGGCTTTTGCAAAAGAGACAGAGAACGGCTCGTTCTCTGTCC
The DNA here is from genome assembly GCA_017532825.1 of Clostridia bacterium. GTDB lineage: Bacteria > Bacillota > Clostridia > Oscillospirales > QAMX01 > RGIG6452. Next base: position 8,456 of record JAFXIT010000031.1, on the reverse strand, counting down.
CTTTTTATTCCTCGATATATTCCATTATGTCCTCGACCCTGCAGGAAAGTGCCTTGCAGATGCGGTCAAGGGTCTTTGTCTCGATATTTTCGTTGGCCTTGAGCCTTCGTACCGTCTTGCGGTCGATGTTACATTCCTCACGGAGTCGGTAGGCGGTAATACCCTTTTGCTCCATCATCCGCCAGAGCCTGTCGTAAACTATCATTTTTTCCACCTCTCTGTATTGACAATTCTTATTATGGGGATTATAATCCTCATTATTAAGGGGATATAATCCCCCTATTAATTATCACGCTGACAAGGTCAGCATATCACTGCCGCAGGCAATATCACTTTTGCACGGCAAAAATATCACTGTCGGCGCACCTGCAACAAAGGCAGGTGCGCCGATCTTTATCCTCTTTTTCCTATCAGCGAGATGAGTGAGCCAAGAACTGCCGAGCCGAGCGAGACGGCGGCGGCGAGGGCGAGAAGTCCGCCTTGGAGGGGGACAAAGCCGAATATCCGAGCAAGCGGCCTTATAAACACCACCGCAGCCATAATACCCGCCGAGACGGCGACGGCGAGGTCAAGCCAGAGGTTGCGAAAGACCCCTTTTGAAAGGATACCGCCCCTGCCGCTTCGGCATTCGAATACGAAGATGAGCTGACTTAAGGCAAGGGTGATAAATGCGGCGGTTTGGGATGCCTCAAGGGAGGAGCTTTTAAGCCCGTACCAAAACACGCCGAGGGTCGAGCCGCCGATAAGCAGGCCTCGGATAAATATCTTAAGCCCCAGACCGTGGGAAAAGATGTCCTCGTTTTTACCCCTTGGGCGGCGGCGCATAACGTCGGGGTCGGGCGGGTCGAGGCTGAGGGCGACGGCGGGGAGGCCGTCGGTGACGAGGTTTACAAGGAGGATGTGTGTCGGGGCGAGGGGAAGGGGGAGCAGAAAGAGTATGGCGGCAAACATCGTGACCACCTCGCCGAGGTTGGAGGAGAGCATATAGCGGATAAACTTACGGATGTTGTCGTATATCGTCCGCCCGAGGCTGACCGCCTTGACGATGGAGGCGAAGTTGTCGTCGGTCAGTACGGCGTCGGCGGCCTCACGTGCCACCTCGGTGCCGCCCTTGCCCATGGCAACGCCGATGTCGGCCTCCTTGATGGCGGGGGCGTCGTTTACGCCGTCACCCGTCATGGCAACGACCTCGCCCCGCTCCTTAAAGGCACGCACTATTGCAAGCTTATGCCCTGGCGAGACACGGGCAAAGACCGACACCTGCGATATTTTTGCCGAGAGTCTTTCGGGGGTGAGGGCATCGAGGTCTCCACCGGTGAGGACGGTGTCTCCCGCCTTGGCGATACCGAGCTTGGAGGCGATGGCAAGGGCGGTCTCGGGGCTGTCTCCCGTTATCATCACGGGGCGGATGCCCGCCCTGCGGCATTCTGCGACCGCCGTCATCGCCTCGGGACGGGGAGGGTCGGACATGGCGATAAGCCCAAGCAGCTTTGCATCCCTCTCCGCCCTCGAAATATCACTGCAGTCGCTGACCGCCACGGCAAGCACCCGCAGTCCCTCACGGGAGAGCCTTGCCGCTGCGGCGGCAATGACGGGGTCGGGGTCCTTACAGATGGGTATGACCCTCTCGGGTGCACCCTTTATGCAGGCTCGGGTGTAGCTTTTGGTCTGATATATGACCGACATCCGCTTCCTTTCGGAATCGAAGGGGTTTTCGGCGATACGTCTGCCGCCGATACGCAGGGGTGTGATACCCTTTTTGGCGGCGTAGGCGACGATGGCGCACTCGGTGGGGTCGCCCTTTGGCTCACCCTCCGACATTTCGGCGTCCGAGCAGCAGACTGCGGCGGTCAGTACCGCCGTCTCGTCGCCCACCACGTCGGTGACGGTCATCTTGTTTTGGGTCAGGGTGCCCGTCTTGTCCGAGCATATCACACCCACGCATCCGAGGGTCTCGACCGCAGGCATACGCCTTATCATGGCGTTTGACCGTGTCATCCGTCCCACCCCCATTGCAAGCGAGAGGGTCACGACGGCGGGAAGCCCCTCGGGTATGGCGGCAACGGCAAGGCTTATCCCCGAAAGGAGCATCGAAAGGGGGCTTTCGCCACGTATCACCCCAACGGCGGCGACCCCCGCACATATCATCAGACAGCAGATAAGAAGCATCCGTCCAAGCTCGGCAAGCCTTTTCTGAAGGGGGGTCGGCTCGGGCTTGGACCGTGAGAGCATACCCGCAATATGCCCCATCTCGCTTTGCATACCCGTTGCGGTGACGATGGCACGTCCCCTGCCCGAAAGCACCGTCGTGCCCTGAAAGACCATACCGTTGGTTATCTTTTCCACAGGCAGGCTCTCGCCTGTGAGCATCGACTCGTCACAGCCAAGCCCCGCACAAAACTCAAGCCGACCGTCGGCGGCGACCCTGTCACCCGCCGATAAAAGAAGCAGGTCACCCGGGACTACCTCGGTCGCATCGACCTCGGTCTCACGTCCGCCCCGTATTACCCTTGCCTTGGGTGCGGTCATCGACCGCAGTGCCTCAAGGCTCTTTTCGGCTCGGTATTCTCTGACAAAGCCGAATATTGCGTTCATTAAAACTATCGCAACGATGGACAGCGCCTCGGCAAACTCGCCCAAAGCTCCGCTCAAAACGGCGGCGGCGATGAGGGTCAGCACCATTGCGTCCTTGAACTGTCCCAAAAACAGCCCTAAAGGGGAGGTCTTTTTGCCCTTTTGGAGCTCGTTTGGCCCGTATTTTTGCAGTCTCGCCGCCGCTTCGGCGGGAGAGAGTCCTCTGTTTTCCATTTCGATCACCCGACTAATTGCTATGCCGCAAGGCTTACGGGTATTCCCGAAGGAATAAATTTCCGACCGTCGGAGTATACTTTAGCATACCTACCAAGGAGGAGCTGTTATGAGACGAATACTTACCATTTCATTGCTTATGTGGAGCTCGGTCTTTGCGCTTCCTGCGGCGATAGTTTCGGGCGGACGAGCCGCCACGGTACAGACTACCGCCGTCACGACCGCCGCAACGGTGCAGACCACCCAAAGCAGTCCGACCGCCGCCGCAACGACGGCAAGGCCGTCCGAGCCGCCTAAAATTTCCGACACCCTTTTTCTGCTTTCCGACGGGAAACGGATAGAGACCGACCTTGAGGAGCTTGTGGCATCGGTGGTCGCCGCCGAGATGCCCGCACTTTGGCCGACCGAGGCGCTCAAGGCGCAGGCGGTGGCGGTGCGAAGCTATATACTCTGGCGGATGGCCGCACCGCCCTCCGACCACCCCGACTGTCCCGTCTGCTCCTCGCCCGCACACTGCTTTGCGGTGGCCGACCTTGAGGCCTTGGCCGAAAGTTGGGGAAGTCAGGGGCAGAGCTATATCGAGCGTGTGACCTCGGCGGTCGAGGCGACCAAGGGGGAGATACTGACCTACGGCGGCGAGCCGATAATGGCGGTATTTCACGCCATGAGCGCCTTTCGGACCGACAGCTGTGCCGACATCTGGGGCGGCGAGGAGATCCCCTACCTCAAAAGCGTACCTACCCCCCTTTCCGAGCAGGGCGAGGCGGGCTTTGAGACCGAGGTTGCGGTCAACGCCGAGGACTTCCGTGCGGCATTTTTGAGGCGGTACCCCTCGGCGGTGCTTGGCACCGACCCCGAAAAATGGTTTACCGAGATAGAAAAAGCCGCCTCGGGCAGTGTGCTGACACTGCTCACGGGCGGCGTGGAGATAACGGGAGGGGTATTGCGGCAGATGTGCGGACTGCGAAGTGCGGCCTTTGATATACGGGTCGAGCGGAGCGGCGATCTGCGCCTTGTTTTCACCGTTTACGGCTACGGCCACGGGGTGGGGATGAGCCAGTACGGTGCAAAAAACCTCGCCCTTGAGGGAATGGACTATACCCGGATACTTTCACACTACTACCCCGGTACGGTCTTAACTAACAGTCGATAGACTCAAGCCGCTTTGCGGCTTTTTTTATTGTCAGCGGCCAGAGTATACCTATCGATGCAAGCCCGAGCACCATTCCGACGGCGTAGCCCGCAAAGAGGGGAAGGGTGGTATGGGCCATGACGAAGTACACCGCAAGTCCGATAACGGCAAGCAGGGCAATGGAGAGTATCATGCCTGCAAGGCCGCCGATGTTTTGCTTGATGGGCTCTGCCTCGTTTGTCCAGTCGAGCTTGGGACGGAGCATATCGACTATGCTCATTGCGGCGGTCATGCCCGTCGAAACGACCAGCCCAAGCACCGTTCCGCCGAGGGCGGGCAGGATGGGAAGGCCGAGCACGGCGACCGAGCCTACAAGCAGGGGTATTGCCCAGGTAAGGCAGACCTCGCTTCCGAAGATGAGGTAGCCAAGGCATATCTTCTCATAGGATATCGGCAGACTTTTCAGGATGCGGAAGCCCGCTCCCTGACGGGAAACGACGCTCGAGGCGGCGGCATTTACGCAGGAAAGAAGGCCTATCGCCCCCGCAAGCACCACCGCAAGGAGGCTTGGGTCAAGGGCGGAGACAAGGGAAACGAAGGCAAGCCTCGTTTCGTTTTCGAAAAGGGGAAGGATCATAAAAAGCAGGGCGATAAGACCGCCCGTAAGGCCGTTGAGCACCCAGCTTGGGGAGCGCAGGAGGGTCTGCCACTCTCTGCGGATGATTGCCGAAAGGGGGCTTGTCGGCTCGGCGGCGGCCTGTGCCGAGGGTATTCTGCGGGCGGCACGGCGGTTTTCAAGGAGGGAGCGCAGGGAGTTGCGGTAGATAAGGCTCATAATCCCCCTTGCCGCAAAAAAGCAGACGATGACCGCAAGGGTAAAGCAGGCAAGGCTCATCACCGAGGTAAGACCGCCGCCGTAGACGCCGTTTGAGGCCCAGGACATTGGGGGTATGGCGATGGCGGAGAGCCTTGAGAAGTTGTTTTTAAGAAGGTTTCCAAAGAGGTCGGCGTTTTCGACCGAGGCATCCAGCATGCTCTGCAGCCGAAGCTGTAAAATAAACATCGCTCCAACGAGCAGGAGGCTTCCCACGGTGATAAAGAGCTCTCTGCGGCGGACCTTTGAGGCGATAAGCATCACGGGGATGACCACTATCGCCGCCCCGAGCAGGGGTATGGCGGGAAGCAGCAGGGTCACGTAGAGGGCACGCAGGAAAAACCACAACGAGGCGACCTCCGGCACACGCACGGCGTAGATGACCGTCGCAGGAAGGACAAATATCGCCGTCAGCACCAGCTCGCCCAGGTAGACAAGGAGGAACTTCGAGGAAAATATCTGCCCGGGGGTGACGGGAAGTGAGCTTAAAAGCTCTCCGTCACGCACCAAAAAGAGGTTTGAAAGCACCACGGGTATGCCAAAGAGGAAGCATATCGCCATAACTGCGGCGATGACGAGGTCGTAGGCGATGTCGGGGTATTCCATAGCGACCGCCGCACGTGTCAGAGCGTCGACGGCGAGGCAGTAAAGCCCGACGTACACCGCCGCAAGGGCGGCTATGGCCACGACGGCGACGGCCGTGACGATGGGCTTTGCCCTTTTCCCGTCCCTGCCGCCAAGGGCAAAACGGGCGGTAAGCTGTGCCTTAAAGAGCACGAAGGTCTTATTTTTCATCGCTTTCACCCGTCAGACGGAGGAAAAGTCCCTCAAGGCTTTCGCCGACCTTGCCCGCACGGAGCTCGTCAAGGCTGCCTACGGCCACTATACGTCCGTTGTCGATTATCGCCACACGGTCGCAGAGCTTCTCGGCGACCTCGAGGACGTGGGTGGAGAAAAAGACGGTGTTGCCGCCGTCGCAGTGGGCACGCATCTCCTTTTTGAGGGCGTGGGCGGAACGGGGGTCAAGACCCGTCAGCGGCTCGTCAAGTATCCAAAGAGGGGGACGGTGCATCAGGGCGGCGGTGAGCATCAGCTTTTGGCGCATACCATGGGAGTAGGTGCGGAGCTGATCGCCCACGGCGTCGGCTATCTCGAACATTTCAAGATACTTTTCAAGCGCCGCTCGGCGCTCCTCACGCTCAACGCCGTATATATCGCCGATAAAGTTGAGGTATTCTCTGCCTGTGAGTCTGTCCCAGGCGTCGTGGGTGTCGGGTACGAAGCCGATACGGCCCTTTGCCTCGATGGGCCGGGACTGCATATCGAAGCCGTCGACGGTGATGCTGCCCGAGTCGGGCTTTAGGATGCCGGTGACCAGCTTTATGGTGGTTGTCTTACCTGCGCCGTTAGGGCCGATAAATCCGAAGATCTCTCCCTTTTTGACCTCGAGGTTTATGCAGTCCACGGCACGAACCTTGCCTCCCGAATAGCTCTTGACAAGGTTTTCGATCTTAAGCATAAAAGTTCCCCTTTCCTATCAGTTAAAGGTATTTCCCTTTGTTTCCGTATCAAATATTTCCGCTATCTTTTCTTTTATACCTCTGTGCTTTTCAAGCGTCAGCTCCCTATCCTCGCAAAGCAGCTTCTTTGCCGCGGCGGTCGCAGAGGACAAAAGCTCCATATCCGATGCAAGGCTTGCAAGCTTCAGCCCGGGGAGCCCCGACTGTCTTGAGCCGAAAAAGTCACCCGGACCCCTCAGCTCAAGGTCACGGCGGGCTATCTCAAAGCCGTCCTCGCTCTTGCAAAGCACCCTCAGCCGCTCTGCTCCGACCGAGCCGCCGCCCGAGTTTACAAGGATGCAGAAGGACTCGGCATCCCCTCTGCCGACACGCCCCCTGAGCTGGTGGAGCTGGGAAAGCCCAAACCGCTCGGCCGATTCGATGACCATAAGGGTGGCGTTTGGGTTGTCGACCCCGACCTCTACGACGGTGGTGGAGACAAGCAGGTCAAGCTCGCCCGAAGCAAACGCCGTCGTGACGGCCTCCTTTTGCTCAGGGCGCAGTCTGCCGTGGAGTATGCCCACACGCAGCTCACGGTAGGCACCCTCGGCAAGCGAGCGTGCGTAGGCGGTGACCGAGCGGTGCTCCTCCTCGTCGTTTTCGTCTATCATCGGACAGACGATATAGCTCTGATGGCCCTCGGCGGCCTGTTTTTTTACAAATTCCTCTATTCTTGAACGGTAGCTCTCGTCGACGGCGTAGGTCTTTATCGGCTTGCGGCCGGGCGGACGCTCGTCGATGACCGAAAGATCGAGGTCTCCGAACATTATAAGCGAAAGTGTACGGGGTATGGGGGTGGCCGAGAGGACGAGCATATGGGTGTCCCGTCCCTTCGCCGAAAGTGCGGCACGCTGTCTGACGCCGAAGCGGTGCTGTTCGTCGCAGACCACAAGCCCAAGGCTTGCAAACTCGGCCGAATTGGAGATGACGGCGTGTGTGCCGACCACGAGCCCCGCACTTCCGTCGGCAACGGCGGCAAGGGCCTCTCTTTTCGCCCTTGCGGGCATTTTTCCCGTGAGAAGCACCGTTTTTATGCCGTAGCTTTCAAATATCGGGGCAAGCTTTACTGCGTGCTGGCGTGCAAGTATCTCGGTAGGTGCCATTATCGCCGCCTGTGCGCCCGAAAGAACGCACTGCACTGCCGCAAAGGCGGCTACGGCGGTCTTGCCCGAGCCGACGTCGCCCTGGACAAGGCGGTTCATGATGCTTCCCGAGCAGAGATCGGCGGCGCAGTCCTCGGCGGCACGGCGCTGTGCGGCGGTAAAGGAAAAGCCGAGCCTCTGCTCAAACTCCGAAAGGGATATTTTGGGAAACACCCTGCCCGCTTTTCCCTCTCTGCGGCCCTTGAGCATGATAAGTCCGAGGCTCATATAGAAAAGCTCGTCGAATATCAGCCGCCTTCTTGCAAGATCAAGGTTTTCAAAGCTCAAGGGGCGGTGGATATTTTCAATGGCGAAGGAGTACCTTGCAAGCCTCTGCTCGAGGACGAGCCCGTCGGGGAGGGGGTCGGTAACACCCTCCCGTTCCAAAAGCTCAAGCGAGGATGCGACCGCCGCCGCCACCGCCTTGCGGGTAAGACCCGAGCTCAAGGGGTATATCGGCAGGATGGCACCCGTCGGCTCCTCGCCCTCGGCAAGGGGGGTAAAGTCGGTCGGATGGAGCTCGGGGGTAGCCCCCGTGCGGTTTACCTTGCCCCAAAAGAGGTACCTCACCCCCACCTTTATGGCACGGTTTAAATAGGGCTGGTTAAAAAAAACGAGCCGCGCAAGGCCGGTGCCGTCGCTTACGACGACCCTCGACAGGGTGAGCCCGCTACGGACGTAGGAGGTGCTCACCGGGGCGGTGACCGTCGCTGCGACAAGCGACACCTCGCCCAACGCAAGCTCTGATATTTTTTTGACAGTGGTCCTGTCCTCATAGGCGCGAGGATAAAGCCCGAGCAGCTCCCTCGGAGTGGCGGCCCCCAGACGCTTGAAGGCCTCTGAGCGTTTTTCGCCTACGCCCTTTAAAAAGCGTATATCTCCGTCAAGCCGCGCTTGGACCATTATTCGACACCGATTATGTAGTAATACACCGGCTGTCC
>JAFXIT010000030.1 GCA_017532825.1 Clostridia bacterium | reverse complement strand
GTTCGTAGGTCTGAGCCATAACACCGTCGGTGGCGGCGATAACGAGGATCGCGCCGTCCATCTGAGCAGCACCGGTGATCATGTTCTTAATGTAGTCAGCATGTCCCGGGCAGTCGACGTGGGCATAGTGCCTGTTGTCGGTCTGATATTCGACGTGAGCGGTATTGATGGTAATGCCGCGCTCTCTCTCTTCGGGAGCCTTGTCGATCATGTCGTAAGCGGTGAAGTTTGCGTAAGAGGCATCCTTAAGAGAAAGGACCTTAGTGATTGCTGCGGTAAGGGTGGTCTTGCCGTGGTCAACGTGGCCGATAGTACCGATGTTAACGTGGGGCTTTGTTCTTTCAAATTTAGCCTTTGCCATTTGGTGTTATCCTCCTTAATTCCAAATCGTATGCTTATAATATTTTACAGTATTTAAACGGATTTTGCAACCGTTTTTTAAAAATTATTTTTTGCTCAGCGAGCATGGCTGCGATTTACAGCGATCTTTTCCTGAATGGACTTCGGAACCTCTTCATAATGACTGGGTTCCATGGAATAGTTACCTCTTCCCTGCGTTCTGGAGCGAAGATCGGTAGCATATCCGAACATCTCAGAGAGCGGCACGAATGCATCGATCTGCTGAGTACCTGTACGGGCAAGCATTCCCTGGATCTGTCCGCGGCGGGAGTTAAGGTCGCCTATAACGTCGCCCATATAATCCTCGGGTACGAGCACCGAGACCTTCATAATGGGCTCCATCAGTACGGGATTTGCCTTGTTTGCAGCCTCTTTCAAGGCCATAGAGCCGGCAATCTTAAATGCCATTTCCGAAGAGTCTACCTCGTGGTAGGAGCCGTCAAACAGCGTAGCCTTTATATCGACCATGTTGTATCCGGCCAGGACACCCGACTGCATAGCGCCTCGGATACCTTCATCTACCGACGGAATGTATTCCTTGGGTACGACACCGCCGGTGATGGCGTTGATAAACTCGTATCCCTTGCCCGACTCGTTAGGCTCGATCTTGATCTTTACGTGGGCGTACTGGCCCTTACCGCCGGTCTGGCGGACATAGCGGGTATCGGCGGTCGCTTCGGTGCGTATGGTCTCCTTATAGGCGACCTGCGGCTTACCGACGTTTGCTTCGACCTTGAACTCGCGCAGAAGTCTGTCAACGATTATCTCAAGGTGAAGCTCGCCCATACCGGCGATGATGGTCTGTCCGGTTTCCTGATCGGTGTAGGTCTTGAAGGTCGGGTCTTCCTCTGCAAGCTTCATAAGAGCGATGCCCATCTTCTCCTGACCGGCCTTGGTCTTGGGTTCGATGGCAACTCTTATAACGGGCTCGGGGAATTCCATTGACTCAAGTATGACGGGATGTCTCTCGTCACAAAGGGTGTCACCCGTGGTGGTGTTTTTGAGACCAACTGCTGCGGCGATGTCTCCGGCGTATACCGTTTCGACATCCTCGCGGTGGTTGGCGTGCATATGCAGAATACGGCCTATGCGCTCCCGCTGCTGCTTGTTGGCATTGTATACCGTGGAGCCAGTATTAAGGCTGCCGGAATACACGCGGAAGAAGCAGAGCTTACCAACAAACGGGTCGGTAACTATTTTAAAAGCAAGAGCGCCGAAGGGCTCGTCATCGCTTGCATGACGCTGGACTTCCTCGTCATTTTTGGGGTTTACACCGTTGATCGAAGGAATGTCCACCGGAGAGGGCATATATTCCACGACTGCGTCGAGGAGCTTCTGTACGCCCTTATTTTTATAAGAAGTACCGCAAACGACGGGAATCATCTTAACGGCGATCGTCGCCTTGCGAATGGCAGACTTAAGTTCGTCGATCTCAATCTCTTCTCCGGCAAGGTACTTTTCCATAATGGTATCGGAAAAGTCGGATATTGCCTCAAGCAGACCGTTACGGTACTCTTCGGCAAGGTCAACCATGTCGGCAGGGATCTCTTCCTCGTCAATCTGCTTACCCTTATCGTCGCGATAGTAGTAGGCCTTCATCTTGACCAGGTCGATTATACCCTTGAAATCGGCCTCAGCTCCTATAGGCAGCTGAATCGGCACTGCGTTGCAGTGCAGACGCTCCTTCATCATCTCAAGGACTCTGAAGAAGTTGGCACCGGTAATGTCCATCTTGTTGATATAGGCCATTCTCGGTACGTTATATTTGTCCGCCTGATGCCAAACAGTCTCGGACTGAGGTTCAACTCCGCCCTTTGCGCAGAAAACCGTCACGGCACCGTCAAGGACTCGAAGCGAACGCTCAACCTCAACAGTGAAGTCAACGTGTCCCGGTGTGTCGATTATATTGATACAATGACCCTGCCAGCGGCAGGTGGTAGCAGCAGAAGTAATGGTAATACCTCTCTCCTGCTCCTGTTCCATATAGTCCATCGTCGCAGTACCCTCATGGGTCTCGCCGAGCTTGTAATTAATGCCGGTGTAGTACAGTATGCGCTCGGTCGTAGTAGTTTTTCCTGCGTCGATGTGCGCCATTATACCGATATTTCTAACCAGTTCCAGCGGAAATTGTCTTGGCATAGTTTACTCCTTGTATTATTCGGCCGCTTACCAGCGGAAGTGTGCGAATGCCTTGTTGGCCTCTGCCATCTTGTGAACGTCGTCACGCTTCTTGACAGAGTTACCGGTGTTATTGAGAGCGTCGAGGATCTCGCCTGCGAGTCTCTCAGCCATGGTACGCTCGCTGCGGCTTCTGGAATAAGAAACCAGCCAACGGATACCAAGGGTCTGACGACGGTCGGGTCTGACCTCGATCGGCACCTGATAGGTGGCGCCGCCCAGACGGCGGGCCTTGACCTCGAGAACAGGCATGATGTTCTCAAGAGCCTCTGTGAAGACCTCAAGCGGGGCTTTGCCGGTCTTCTCACCTACGATCTCAAAAGCGTCGTAAACGATGGTCTGGGCTACGCCCTTCTTACCGTCGTACATAACGCCGTTGATGAGCTTAGTGACAACAACGGAATTGTAAAGCGGGTCTGCGAGGACCTCGCGCTTGGGTACATTACCTCTTCTTGGCACAAAACTTCCCTCCTTCATTATTGATAATGATGTCCCAGGTACTCGGAAGCGGGCCTTACGCCCCTTCCGTGCGCGCCTTGCAGAGGTCAAAATTATATAAAACCAATGCAAAGCATAGGAAAAAGACTTACTTACTTGGCGCCCTTGGTTGCAGCCTTGGGACGCTTGGCACCGTACTTAGAACGGGCCTGCATGCGGCCGTTAACACCCTGCGTATCGAGTACGCCGCGGATGATGTGGTAACGCACACCGGGGAGGTCCTTAACACGGCCGCCGCGGATCATAACGACCGAGTGCTCCTGCAGGTTGTGGCCGATACCGGGAATGTAAGCGGTAACTTCCATACCGTTGGTCAGTCTTACACGAGCAACCTTACGGATAGCGGAGTTAGGCTTTTTCGGGGTTCTGGTCGTAACAACAGTGCAGACACCGCGCTTCTGAGGCGAGGGACGGTCGGTCTGTTCCTGATGCAGAGTGTTGTAACCGTACTGCAGAGCAGGGGCTGTGGACTTATAGACAGGCATCTGTCTACCCTTCTTAACGAGCTGATTGAATGTTGGCATATTGCACCTCCTATCCTCTTTTTGACATCAGCGCCAAATATTATATCACATCAAACCTGCCTTGTCAACAAAAATATTTTGTTATTCGGCAAGTTCGGAGATATTTTCTTCACCGTCGACTTCCTCGTCGTACTCAAAGGCTTCCGCCTCTTCCTCGGGGTCGACCTTTTCGATGGCGAGCTCTTCGTCGGCAGCCTTTCCGTAGAAGCGACGGATGTCGCAGTTAACGTCATTGATAGCCTCGCCGACCTTATAGTCGTCCATACCGGAGCCGGCAGGAATGAGCTTACCAATTATGACGTTTTCCTTAAGACCGAGCAGCGGGTCGACCTTGCCCTTGATGGCAGCGTCGGTCAATACTCTTGTGGTCTCCTGGAAGGAAGCGGCAGAGAGGAAGGACTCGGTTGCAAGAGATGCTCTGGTAATACCAAGCAGTGTGGGCGAATACTGAGCCTCACGGAGCTCGACCTCCCCTGCCTCACGGCGGGAGCGTATCTTCTTGTTCTGCTCGGCGATCTCAAGCCTGTCAACGAATGCTCCGAGGAGAAGATCGGTATCACCGGGATCGTCGACTCTGACCTTTCTCATCATCTGACGGATGATGATTTCAATGTGACGGTCATTGATGTCGATGGCCTGCTGACGGTAGACCTTGGAGACCTCCTGGATCAGGTAGTCCTCAACGGCAGCGACACCGCGTACTCTCAGAACGTCCTGCGGATGGAGAACGCCTTCGGTAAGGCACTCGCCCTTGACAACAGACTGTCCGTCGGTGACGATTATGCCTGCGCTGACGGGTATCTGATAGGTAACGGTCTCTCCGTCTTCGTTGACAACGCTGACGGCCTTGATGGTGCTCTTCTTGGCGTCTTCAATGTGTACTACGCCGCCGATCTCGGCAAGAACGGCTGCACGCTTGGGCTTTCTGGCCTCAAACATTTCTTCGACACGGGGAAGACCCTGGGTAATATCGTTTGCGTCCTTACTGGCAACACCGCCGGTATGGAAGGTACGCATAGTAAGCTGTGTACCGGGCTCACCGATGGACTGTGCGGCAATGATACCAACGGCTTCGCCGAGGTTCATAGGCTCACCGGTGGCAAGGTTGGAGCCGTAGCAGCGTGCGCAGACGCCGTGACGGGAGGCGCAGCAAAGTACCGAGCGTATTTTGATGCGGGTTATGCCGCGATCAAGTATCTTCTTGACTTCCTTTTCGCCCATGAGGGTCTCCTTGGAGACGATGACCTCACCGGTCTCCTCGTCAACGAGGTCCTCAAGCAGGTAACGGCCGTGCAGACGGTCGGCAAACTTTTCAATGACCTGACCCTTGTCGGCGATCTCGTAGACCTCAACACCCTCGGTGGTGCCGCAGTCCTCTTCTCTGACGATAACGTCCTGAGAAACGTCGACCAGACGTCTGGTGAGGTATCCGGAGTCGGCGGTACGCAGAGCGGTATCGGCCAGACCCTTACGTGCACCTCTGGATGCGGTGAAGTATTCCAGAACGGTCAGACCCTCACGGTAGTTGGCCTTGATGGGTATTTCTATGGTCTTACCAGAGGTATTGCTTATCAGTCCGCGCATTGCGCCGAGCTGACGTATCTGAGCCTTGGAGCCTCGGGCACCGGAGTCGCTCATGATGTTGATGGGGTTGTCAAACTTCAGATGACGGAACATCGCATCGGATACGGCGTTGGTGGTTGCATCCCACTCCTCAAGGGTGAGGCGCAGACGCTCGTCGGCCGAGATAAAGCCTCGCTTATAGCGGCGTTCAATCTCAATTATCTTCTTCTCGGTCTCGGCGATAAGGGTCTTCTTCTCGGGCGGGATCATCATGTCGGAAACGGCGATGGTGATGGCACCCATGGTGGAATAGTGGTAACCGGTGGCCTTGACGTTGTCAAGCACGTCGGCGGTAAGTGCAAAGCCGTGCTTTTTGATGCAGGCGGCGACGATCTTACCAAGCTGGCTCTTGCCGGTGGTGGAGGAGATCTCATAGTCAAGCTCGTGACCCTCGACGGTTCTGTCGACGAATCCGAGGTCCTGAGGGATCTGCTCGTTGAAGATTATACGTCCGACGGTGGTGGGAACGATGCGGCAGATAGTCTCACCGTTTACCTCGCCGTACTTTTTGACGAGAATGGGCTCGTGGATGGAGATAACTCCGCTGTCGTAGGCAAGCTTTACCTCGTCCTCGCAGGAGAACGCTCTGACCTCGCCGTGCTTTTCCTTCTCGACGGTGGTGGCGTCCATGGTCAGCCAATAGCAGCCAAGGACCATGTCCTGAGTAGGAACGGTGACCGGCTTACCGTCCTGCGGGCGCAGGAGGTTGTTTGCAGAGAGCATCAGGAAACGAGCCTCTGCCTGCGCCTCGGAGGAAAGGGGAACGTGAACTGCCATCTGGTCGCCGTCAAAGTCGGCGTTGTATGCGGTACAGACCAGCGGGTGGAGCTTAAGAGCCTTGCCCTCGACCAGTACCGGCTCAAATGCCTGGATACCGAGGCGGTGGAGGGTAGGAGCACGGTTGAGCATGACGGGGTGATCCTTGATAATGCCGTCAAGTGCGTCCCAGACCTCGGGACGGGCACGCTCGACCATCTTCTTTGCACTCTTGATGTTGTTGGCAATGCCGTCCTCGACAAGGGTCTTCATAACGAAGGGCTTGAACAGCTCAAGGGCCATTTCCTTGGGGAGACCGCACTGGTATATCTTCAGCTCGGGGCCGACGACGATAACCGAACGTCCGGAATAGTCGACACGCTTACCAAGCAGGTTCTGACGGAAACGTCCCTGCTTACCGGAAAGCATATCGGAAAGCGACTTAAGTGCGCGGTTGTTGGGGCCGGTGACCGGTCTGCCGCGGCGGCCGTTGTTGATAAGGGCGTCAACGGCTTCCTGAAGCATACGCTTTTCGTTGCGGATGATGATATCGGGGGCTTCCAGCTCGATAAGGCGCTGGAGGCGGTTGTTACGGTTGATGACACGGCGATAGAGATCGTTGAGGTCGGAGGTGGCAAATCTGCCGCCGTCGAGCTGAACCATGGGGCGAAGCTCGGGGGGAATGACGGGGATGACGTTCATGATCATCCACTCGGGGCGGTTGCCCGAGAGTCTGAATGCGTCAACGACCTCGAGGCGCTTGATTATGCGCATCTTCTTCTGACCGGTAGCCGTCTCAAGCTCGGCACGGAGCTCACGGGAGAGCTCTTCTACGTCGATCTCGGCAAGGAGCTTCTGGATAGCTTCGGCACCCATTTCGGCCTTGAAGTCATCCTCATACTTTTCCTTGTAGTCACGGTACTCTTTTTCGGTCAGGGGCTGCTTCTTCTGAAGGGGTGTATCACCGGGT
>JAFXIT010000029.1 GCA_017532825.1 Clostridia bacterium | reverse complement strand
ATGCGCTGCTTCTGTCCGCCCGAAAGCGAGGCACCCTTCTGACCGATGATCGTATCGTATCCGTCGGGCATGGCAGAGATAAAATCGTCCGCCTGGGCAATGCGGGCAGCACGGATGACCTCCGAATCGTCGGCATCCTCCCGTCCCCAACGTATGTTGTCTGCAATGCTTCCCGAGAAAAGCTCGCTCTTTTGCAGTACGCATCCGATCTTTTGGCGCAAAAGCTCAAGGTCAAGCTCCTTTATATCCCTTCCCGAAAGGGTTATCCTGCCGTCGGTGGGATCGTAGAAGCGGGGGATAAGGTTTATAAGGGAAGTCTTGCCCGAGCCGGTCGAGCCGAGTATGGCAAGGGTCTCGCCCTTTTTGACCGTAAACGAAATACCGTCGAGGACGGGACGTCCCTGCATTCCGGGGTAGGAGAAGCTGACGTCCTCAAAGGCAAGCAGGTCGGCCTTTTCGGGAATACCGTCGCCCGATACTACTGCGGGAAGGGAGTCAAGCACCTCGTTTATTCTCTTTGCGGATGCGGTGGCACGTGTAATGGTCTGGAACATCATACCGACCATCATCAGAGACATAAGGATCTGGGTTATGTAGGTGACAGCAGCCATGACCGAGCCTACGCCGATCTCGCCCGCTTCGACCTCAAAGCCGCCTATGACGATTATTGCAATGACCGAGGCGTTCATTACAAGGGTGATAAAGGGAATCACCGTCATCATAAGCTTCTGAACGTGCAGGGTAGTGTCGGTAAGGTCGTTGTTTGCCTTGGTAAAGCGTCCGTTTTCGAAATCCTCTCTGGTGTACGCCTTTATAACACGTGCACCGGATATGTTTTCCTGGACTACCGAGTTTACTCTGTCGAGCTTTTTCTGTATCACCGAGAACATCGGCGCGACCTTTTTTGCCATTATAAGAAGCAGTATCAGCTGTACGGGAAGGGCACAGGCAAGGACCAGTCCGAAATCGGCGTCAAGGCTGAGTGCCATTATTATACCGCCGATGAAATTCATAGGCGCACGTACGAACATACGCAGAGCCATTGAAACAAGGTTTTCAACGGCGGTGATGTCGTTGGTAAGCCTTGTGACGAGTGAGCCCGTCGAAAATTTGTCGGTCTGCTCAAGGCTTAAGGACATTACTCTGGAAAATGCCTCCCGACGCAGGTCGTTGCCGAAGCTCTGTGAGGCGGTGACGGCGCAGCCTGTTGCGGAAATACCCAATATTCCGCCTAAAATTACAAGCAGAAGCATTATGATGCCGGTGGAGAGTATGTAACTCATATCGCCCGAGGGTATGCCTACGTCAACAAGCTTGCTCATAAGCTTGGGCTGAAGCAGGTCAACCATGACCTCTCCCACCATAAAAAGGGGAGAGAGTATGGCCATAAACCAGTAGGGCTTAAGGTATCTGAATATCTTCAAGACGTTTTTCCTCCCGAGAGAAGTTTTCGTGTATCTTTATAAGCATCGACTTAAGCAGGGCCACCTCGTCCTCCGAAAGGCCAAGAAGACAGAGCTCCTCGGTGCGGTCGATGGCAGTATGGATCGCTCGGTGCAGTTGGTGACCCTTTTGTGTCAGAAATACACGTACGCTTCGCATATCGTTGTCGTCTGCTGTGCGTTTTATAATGCCTTCCTGCTCCATACCTGCAAGCGCAACGCTTATCGTGGACGGACGTACCCCGATCCGCTTTACGAGGTCATACTGTATGCATCCGTCAAGCCCGTGAGACAGGTGAAAAAGTATGTCTCGGTAGCCGACCTTCATGCCGACCTTTTCAGCTTCACGTCTTACAAGGTCAGACTCCATACCCTTTATGGCCCGTATCAGCTGTATTATTCGGGGATCGTCGGGTAGAGGAGGACCCTTGCAGGGGGAGGGCTCGGTTCGTTTCTTCGTCATTGGGAGACCCTTCTTAAATGTAATTTAGTTAGTTAACTAATTATACCCCTCTTCGGAGACAAATGCAATTAACAAAGTGTGAACATGCTAAATATTTACAAAGAAAATAAGTTGTGATATAATCTAAAGCAGAGAAAGTGAGGAATCATATGATAACTTTTGAACAGGTAAAATCCGATAATGCTGTAAAAACATATATACACAAGGCCGACCAGTCGCTGGAGGCACTGGGATACACCGAGCACAGCTTTCCGCACGTTCTGAAGGTGTCGGATACGGCGGGATATATACTCAAAACACTTGGATATTCCGAGCGTGAGGTGGAGCTCGCACGCATAGCAGGCTACCTGCACGACATAGGAAACCTCGTTAACCGCATCGAACACGCCCAGAGCGGGGCGGTTATGGCGTTCCGAATTCTTGACAGAATGGGTGCCGATCCGGACGATATAGCCACCGTTGTGACTGCCATAGGGAACCACGACGAGTCGACGGCCGAGGCGGTCAATCCCGTAGCCGCAGCGCTGATACTTGCCGACAAGTCGGACGTCCGCCGCAGCCGTGTACGCAACAGAGATATAACCTCCTTTGACATCCACGACAGGGTAAACTATTCGGTCAAAAAGGCTACGACCCGTATAAATTCGGAAGAAAAGGCCATCGAGCTGCACCTGACGATAGATACCGAGTTTTTCTCGGCTATGGACTACTTTGAGATATTTTTGGGACGTATGCTTCTGTGCCGTAAGGCAGCCTCAAAGCTCGAGCTCGATTTCCACCTCAACGTAAACGGCAAACGCCTCGCATAAGAAAAAGCACGGTCATATCCGTGCTTTTCTTTTTAAGGATAATTTGCGATCAAAGGAGTGCGCTGCTGTCGGCATCAAGATAGAGTACTGCTTGACTGTGACGGCGGAGGATGGTTGCCGGGCATTCCTCGCTGATCTCATCGTTGAGGGTATGCTTTACAGCCTCGGCCTTCGTACCTGCAGGGACGATGCAAAACAGTGCACCGCCTGATGCAAGAGTGGGGCAGGTGAGGGTGATAGCATGGGTGGGAACAAGCTCCACAGAGGCAAAGCATCCGTCGTTTACCTGCTGGGTACGGCAGACCTCGTCCAAAGGTACGACCTTCACCGCTTTGGGATCGTTAAAATCGGCGATCCAGGGGTCGTTGAATGCGATGTGTCCGTTCTCGCCGATTCCCATAACGACGATATCGGTGGGATTTTGACGGAGAAGTGCGGCATAGCGTTCACACTCGCCCTCATAATCGGTGCTCGACGAATCTATGTAATTCACGCTTTTGAAGGGTACCTTTCCGAAAATATGCTCGTTCAGATAGGCTCCGAAGCTCTTTGACCTGTCCGAAAGGCCGATGTATTCGTCCATGTGAAAGGCGTTTATTCGGCTCCAGTCAATGTCACGGTAGGCGGTAAGATGTGCCAAAACGTCGTTTTGCGACGGTGCAGCGGCAAAGATCATATTGAGCTCGTCCTTTTTGGAAAGCAGGGATATTATCTTATTTCTTATATCCTCTGCGGCAATTTTTCCCATCTCATCCCTGGTGGGCATGATCTTTACGGTAAGATTGTCCTTTTGCAGAACCTTCATACGGTCTCCTCGATTCGTTCTTATTTTATTCGGTAGGCAGGGTGTTTTGATCCTTCCTTTGGGCAAGTATCCAGTCTAACAGCTCCGGGTCTGCATAGGCGTAGTCCCAGGCGTTGTGTCCCACACCGTGGAGGATAGTAAGCTTTGCCCTGCCTCCGACACGGTTGACCTTGAGCATATTGGTGCTTCCGGTAAGGGGGACGACGTCGTCGCAGTCGCCGTGATACATACAGATCGGTATGTCCTTGAGCAGATGGGCGTTCCAGGAGGGACTGTTGCCGCAAACCGCTGCAAGGCAGCAGAACTTCGAGGTGTCAGCCATGGCAATGGTCCACAGTCCCGTTGCACCCATGCTAAGACCCGTAAGGCATATCCTGTTTCTGTCGACGGGGAGGGTGTCGCAGATGTAGTCTATAAATGCGTGGATGGATTCGGTATAGCAGGCCCAAAATTTTCCTTCGGGACATTGCGGAGAAACGTAGATGAACGGGTATTCTCTGCCTTCGTCTCTGACGTGCTGCATAAATCCGTTCCTGCAGGAAAGCTCGGCATCGTCTCCTCGCTCGCCTGCGCCGTGGAGGAAGAACACCAGGGGGTATTTCTTCGTCTCATCGTAATCCTTGGGAAGGTAGAGGGCGTACTTGAAGTTAAAGTGCTTATCTGAGTTCCATTGATGCTTTGTATACATATCTACTACCTCTTTCTTTGAGCGAGGATCCACTCAATGAGCCCTTCGTCGGTGTATGCATAGTCCCAGGCGTTGTGTCCCACCCCGTCGCAGATGGTAAGCTTTGCATCGCCGCCGCATCTGTGCAGCCCCTTGAGCATAGCAATACTGTCGTTTATCGATACGACGTCATCGCAGTCGCCGTGGTACATACGCACGGGAATATGGCTGATGATGTAGGAATTCCAGGGAATGCCCACGCCGCAAACGGGAACGAGGCAGGCAAACCTCGAGGGATCGGCCATAGCAAGCATCCATGTACCCGTGCCGCCCATGCTAAGGCCGGTGAGGCATATCCTGTCGGTGTCAACGGGATAGGTCTCACAGATGTAGTCGAGGAAGGCGATGAGGGATTCGGTATAACAGCCCCAGTACTTGTCATCCGGACACTGCGGAGCGATGAAGATAAAGGGATAGTCTCTGTCCTGCTCTCTGACGTATTTCATATAGCCGTGCGTCATAGCATGGTCGAGGTCCTCTCCACGCTCGCCCGCACCGTGGAGAAAGACTACCAGGGGGTATTTCTCCGTTTCGTCGTAGTCCTTGGGTAGATTGCAAACGTACCTGAAATTGAAGTATCTGTCGGATTTCCACTGATGCTTTGTGTACATAATTATCAATGCGCTCCTTCTTGTAAAAATTTCTCCACCGCACGGTTGAACTCTGCGGGGCATTTGTTAGCAATAAAATGATCACCTTTGAGAATAATAAGCTCGGAATCCCTTATAGCCTTGTGGATGGCAAGTGTGTGGCAATGCTTTATCATATCCCTGCTTCCGGCAATTACCAGAGTAGGGCAGGTAATGGCCGAAAGCTCGCTCTCCTTGAGATCGGGACAGTTTACCATAAGTCCCAACATCTCTGCATTTGCCTTTGCTTTTTCACTCCTTTTTGCAAAAAAGGAAGCGATACGATACCCCCAAATTATCGGCAGCTGTACCGATGGCTTTACACCCTTGGAGTAAAGGTTTGCGCCGTTGAGGATAAGACGCCCGACCATCTGCGGATACCGCAAGGCGAATACAAGAGCTGTATTTCCGCCGTCGCTGAAGCCCAGAATGTCTGCCTTGGGTATGCCCCTTTGCACCATAAACGCATACAGATCGTCTGCAAATTGCGATATGGTAAAGGGTGCATTGCCCCTGGGAGAGCGCCCGTGGCCACGGGTGTCAACGGCATAGACGCGGCGAAACCGAGAGAAATATTCGATCTGTGAACTGAAATAGCCGCTGTCCTCACCGTTGCCGTGCAGGAGGATGAGGGGAGGACCGAAGCCTGCTTCGCGGCAGAATAAATTGACCTTCATTCATATCTCCCTTTGTAATCTGTCTACCATTTTACAGCGTTTGGGAGACGGTGTCAAGACAAAGTTTTTTTATTTAAAATCGATTGAAAAATGATTGACAAAAGCGTTTTGCTATGGTATAATCACAAAGTCGCCACCGATATGGAGAGATGTCCGAGCGGTTTAAGGAGCCGGTCTTGAAAACCGGTGACTCGAAAGAGCCGTGGGTTCGAATCCCACTCTCTCCGCCAGACATTTAAACTGAATAGTTGATATATGGAGAAATACCCAAGTGGTGAAGGGGCTCCCCTGCTAAGGGAGTAGGTCGGTTACACGGCGCGAGAGTTCAAATCTCTCTTTCTCCGCCAGCAAAAAAGCCTGATTTGTCTACCGGACAAATCAGGCTTTTTTGAACTAAGTGTTCCGCAAGCGGAACGTGAAGTATGCTTCGCAAGTGAAGCGCACTTCGTGCGTGAAGTGTGTCTTCGGCACGATATGCGGAACACTTAACTTCACTTTGCGCCCTCGGCGCAATACTTCACTTGGGCGATAGCCCAAACTTCACTGCGGCACAGCCGCAACATCACTATTGAAATATTTGTAAGTATGTGGTATAATATTGGCGAAAGTGAGGTGCATATCATGTCCGAATCCAAACTCCGCTCACAATCCATGGATTTTGCAGTTCAAATAATAAATCTTGTAAAGGCATTAAAGGAAAAGCGAGAATCCATCATATCCAATCAAATAGGCAGAAGCGGCACCTCGATTGGCGCCAATATCCGTGAGGCACAGTATGCTCACGGTAAGGCGGATTTTATTGCCAAACTTCAAATTGCACTCAAGGAAGCAAACGAAACGGGATATTGGTTAGAGTTATTGTATAAAACAAACTACATTACCGAAAGCGAATACAAAACGCTTGATTCCGCTTGCACGAGTATCAGAGTAATGCTTATATCTTCCATCAACACGGCAAAGGAGAATACGAAATGAAAATTTCTATTGATGAATTACAGGATTATTTGTCAGACCGATATTGTGGCTGGGCTACCGAGCAAGGTATGTTTATGAAATTGGTAGAGGAGATCGGGGAGGTTGCTGAGGTATTGAACAAGCGAGCCGGCCGCAAAGCTTCTGACGAAAACGATTTACAGGAGCAATTAGGTATTGAACTTGTGGATATGATACACTACATTGTTGCCATTGCTGCAATTAATGATATTGACCTTACAACTCTTATGATCGAAAAAGATAAAAAAGCATCCATCAAGTATCATCACACAATAAATCTCGAAGCATTCTTGTCTGAGAAAAAATGATTTTGCTGGCATTTAACCATTCTTGCCCTGTTCACGCACCTTTTTTGCGTTTTTACCTACACTTACGCACCGTTTGCGCGGTTCTTCGCAAAAATAAAACGGACTGTTTTGGCAGT
>JAFXIT010000028.1 GCA_017532825.1 Clostridia bacterium | reverse complement strand
GGTCGTCCCCCTCCACGGGTCGTCCCCCTCCACGGGTCACCCCCCCCCACGGGTCGCCTCCCCTCCACGGGTCGCCTCCCCTCCACGGGTCGCCTCCCCTCCACGGGTCGCCTCCCCTCCACGGGTCGCCTCCCTCCACGGGTCGCAGACAAAAAAGAGCCGAACGCTCTGTTTCCAAAGCGTCCGACCCCGCGGCTGATTGACCTGTTTTGTCTGCTGCAGCTTCTGCAGACACTGCACAGACGCACTATTTCCTATTCTCCGCGCCCCGACCCCGTAAAACCGTTGCGACGGCAACGCATCAGAGGAAGTCACGAAGCTGCTCGGAGAGCTTGGCCTCCATGGCGACGAGCTTTTTGGCGATGTCCTTGGAGCGTTCGTCGGCGGCCTTGTACTGATTGATATAGCGGCAGAGGGACTTGACGCCCATATTACAGCCGTCGGTCATCAGCCCTGCGACGGTACGGTCGTTGGGCTTGACGGCGAGCATAAGGGCGATCTTGGCCTTTGACATGGCCACGGCCATGGGCATGGGTTCCCTGCCGTTGTCGTGAAAGTCGGCAAGGCCACGCTCGATCTCGGCGCCGAGGCGGCAGTGTTCCTTACGGCTCTCGTCAAGCAGTGCGGCAAGGCGGGGAGAGCCGGTGTGCTCGGTGACCTTGGAAAGGGAGGTCACCCCCATCCGCACACCCGAATCGCACTCTCTGAGCAGTCTCACGGTATCGTGATGTATCATAGAAAAACTCCTTTTTATTTTTATGATACCCGAAAACCGCCGACAAAATACGTATAAAGCAAAAATTATAAAAACACCCGTTATACTGCCCAAACGGCTCGTAACGGGTGTTTAAAGTTGCAATTATCTTATTCTTGTGACATAGTCCTTACGGGAGAGCTCGTAGCTGTCAAAAAAGCGCATCTTGCCGTGGTGGGAGATGGGGGTCTGACTGCGGCCGGTAAAGCACATGCCAAGCGAGCGCAGGGTAGCACCCGAGCGGTCGTTGCCGACGAAGTGACAGCCGTACATCAGCCGCAGGCCGACGGTGTCAAACATCAGCCGCAGAACGGCCTCGGAGGCCTCCTTGGCGTAGCCCTTGCCCCACCAGGGCTGACCCAGCGCATAGGCGAGGTTGCCCGTGAGGGAATATTTACCGACCTCGGTCACCGTGACCATACCGACACACTCCCCAACGTCCTTGGGAAAGATGCCCCAATAGTAGGTAAGCTCGCTTTTGTAGGCCTGCAGCTTGCGGCGGAGAAAGAGCTCGACGTCCTCCGGCTGGGGCATCACGGGGGTGGTCATATACTCGTAGACCGTCGTATCGGCGCCCCAGTTGCGGTGGATGGCCTCGCAATCGTCAAGCGTAAGCGGACGAAGGATGAGGCGGTCGGTCTCAAGCGGGACGGTGCCGCAGTGCTTCGGATAAAAACCAAACACGGCCTATCTCTTAAGAAGGGCAATGAGTGCGTCCAGATCGTCCAGATCGTAGTACTCAAGGACGACCTTGCCGCGGTTTTTGCCGGTGGACATGACCTTTACACCCCTGCCAAGGCTCTCGGAGAGACTGCGGCCGAGCTCGGCGGCGTAGTCGACCGTCTCGGGCTCGTCGGAAGGCTCGGGGACGGGCTTGAGCATCGACTTGACCAGTGCCTCGGTCTTTCTGACCGACAGCTCCTCACGGAGTATCTTTTCGGCGGCAAAGAGCTGGGACTCGTAGTCGAGCGGCAGGAGTGTACGGGCGTGGCCGGAGGAGAGCTTTCCTGCGATAACGAGCTTTTTTATCTCGTCGGGCAGGTCGAGAAGCCTCAAAAGGTTGGCTACTGCGGGACGGGACAGCCCGACACGGGCGGCGGCCTCCTCCTGGGTGAGGTCACAGGCCTCGATGAGGGTCTTGAAGCCCTCGGCCTCCTCGATGGGGTTGAGGTCCTCACGCTGGAGGTTTTCGACCATTGCAAGCTCGAGGGAGGTGTTTGCGTCCACCTCGAGGATGTTGACGGGGACCTCCTTAAGTCCTGCGATGCGGGCGGCACGGTAACGGCGCTCGCCTGCAATTATGGAATATCTGCCGTCATCGATACGTCTGACGGCGATGGGGGTGATGATGCCGTACTTTGAGATGCTTTCGGCCAGCGCCGAGAGTGCCTCGGGGTCGAAATTCTTACGGGGCTGGGCACGGTTGGGCTCAAGGGCGTTGATGTCAAGGCGCACCGTGTTTTCGGGTTCGTCGGCGGCGTCAAAGCCGAGAAGCAGGTCAAGACCCCTGCCGAGGCCGCTGTTTTTGTTGGACATAAGGCTCTCCTTACCTGAGCGAGGCTCGTTTAATGAATTCGTTGGTCAGATCGGTGTAGCATTCGCAGCCGCGTGAGTGCTTGTCGTAGAACTGGATGGGCTTGCCGTGGCTGGGTGCCTCACTGAGCTTGACGCTGCGGGAAATTACCGTTTTGTATATTCTGTCGGGGAAGTACCTCTTTACCTCACGGACGATCTGTCCGGAGAGGTTGGTACGCCCGTCGTACATCGTAAAGAGGATGCCCTCGATCTCAAGGTTGGGATTTATACGTTTTTTGACGTTTTTCACCGTTGAGACCAGCATCGAAAGCCCTTCGAGGGCAAAATATTCGCACTGCAGGGGGATAAGCACCGAATCGGATGCCGAAAGGACGTTGATGGTAAGCAGCGTCAGAGAGGGCGGCGGGTCTATGAGTATAAAATCGTACCGCTCACGAAGGGGATCGAGTATGAGCTTGAGCACGTTTTCACGGTCCTCACGGCCGACGAGGGCCACCTCGGCGCCTGCGAGATCAAGACCCGAGGGCAGAAGGTCGCCGTAACGGGTCTCAATGACCGATTCAAGAACGGTGCAACGTCCGTCCATGACCGAGAATATATCGTTTTTGACACTTTTTGCGATACCGTAGGCGCTCGTCGCATTGGCCTGGGGGTCAAAGTCGACAAGCAGGGTGCGATAGCCCGCAAGATTGAGTCCTGCGGCGAGATTTACCGCCGTAGTCGTCTTGCCGACGCCGCCCTTTTGGTTCCAAACGGTCACTATGCGTCCGTTTCGTTGTTTTTCCGCCAAGTTAATTATCCCCTTGCTTTTGTTATGTTTATATTATACCAAGCGTTATTGACATTTTCAAGACAGTTTTTTGACAATCTTTCGTATTGTCAAAATGTTTCACGTGAAACAGAGAGGTGACAAAGAAGTGACAGTATGTTTCACGTGAAACACTACCGCACCAGACGAAGTGAATAGTTGGCTATTTCGGCGGTGACGTCGTAGCTGCCGTGTATCTCCCAGCCGATGTTGGTGCCGCTGAAGCAGATGTCGTCAAGGGAGGTTATCTTGCTAAAGAAGCCGTTTGCGATGCCTGTGGCAACGAGATTTTTAAGGTGGGGAAGCAGATCGACCTCGACGTGGAACCAATCGTCATTTCTCGGAGAATGGTCGGAGCGTCGGACGGTCGGATATTTGCCGCCGCTGTAGGTGTCGGAGGTCGAAAGGGAGTATATCATCCTGCCCGAGCTCTCGTCGAGGTTTAAATAGAAGGACTGGCCGCCCCGTGAGTCAAAAAGCTGAAGACCAAACCAGACGAAGTCGGTGCCGGTCGGCTCGGTGACGTAGAGGTAGCACAAAAGCTGTGCCGCCACCACCTCGTCGCCCTCAATGGGGGTCAGCAGGGAGTCCTTGAGGCGGACGTCCATTGAAACGACCAGGCTCTCGGCGTCGCCGAGCCCCAGCGGGCTGACCTCAAAGCTCTCGCTCTCGACAAGAAGATGCGGCCATGGGTCGGCAAGGGAGACGGGACTGCCGTTGTAGTAGGGGACGGTGTTTATGCGGAGGGTCATCTCGCCGTTTTCGCCGAAGGTCGCCCACTTGGTCTGACCGTCGGTGATGGTACGCCCGTCGATAGTGCGCTCGTCCCAGAGGCAGGGACCGGAGCTCCACTGTGCCACCGCCCAGCTCGGCGGTGTGCCGGAGGGCAGAAAAATACCCTTGTTGAGCTCCGGAAGGGGGAGAGTGCCGTCCTGGGAGCGGATATAGAGACCGTCCTCCCTGCGTGGGTCGGGCAACAGCTCGACACCCTCGGTAAATGAGGGCAGGGGGAAGTAGGTCTCGGCGGCGGTCGTCGCAACGGTGGTTGCGGCGGTCGTTTCGGATGAGGCGGCGGTCGTCTCGTCGGGCTCGATCCTTGAAACGCCGCATCCGGTGAACAGGAGGGTCATGCCCGCAAGCAGGGCAGAGCGTAAAATTCGCTTAAATTGCATAAAAACGTCCCCTTTCGGTCAAAAAGACGGAAAAAAGGGGGAACCGCACCTCAAAAGAAGGCGGTCCCCCCGTGGTTTTGTGCCCTTGCTTACAGCTCGGAGGCGTAAGCGGGTCTGTCCTCGTGATAGGAAATATAGGAGAGATCCATCAGCTCGGTAAGGGCGACGGCTTCGGTGGTGCCGAAGGCGATGGGAGTGTCCTTCTCGATAGCGTCGATGAACTGCTGCTCGGCCGAGGGGAGACCGAGTTCTCCGGGAATTTCGGGGGTGGTCCAGCCGCTGCCTGCGGAGAGGAGGTTGCCGTTTTGGTTCATCATAAAGGTACCCGCACTGCCGCTCAGCTCAAGCTGGAAGGGGGACTCGGAGGTGACAAAGCCGGTCTCCGAAACGCAGAGGACCTTGTTTTCAAACTCGATGACCGAAACGCAGTTGTCGTCAACGGGGGTGTCGTAGACCTTGTTGAAGCTGGCGTTGACCTTGTAGGGCTTGCCCATAAGGAAGGAGCTGATGTACATCGGATGTGCGCCGAGGTCCATCATTGCGCCGCCGCCGCAGGTGACGGGGTCCTTAAAGTGCTCGGGGAGCCAGCCGCTCGAAATGCCGCTGTGGGCGTTGCGGATGCGGAGATAGCTCAGGCGGCCGAGGGTGCCGTCCTCAACGAGCTTCTTGGCATAACGGATGGCGGGGTTGGTCAGCATCGGGAAGGAGATGCAGAACTTTACGCCCGATTCGTCAATGGCCTTCTTGATCTCAAGAGCGTCGGCCTTTTTGGCGGTCATGACCTTCTCGGTGAAGATGTGCTTGCCTGCCGCAGCGGCCTTGAGGAATATCTCCTTGTGCATGGAGGTGGGTGCAACGCAGACTATTGCGTCCACGTCGGGGGCGTTGATAACGGCGTCAAGGTCGGCCTCGAAGGGTACGCCCATCTCCTTTGCCCACTCCTCGCCACGCTCGGGGATCTCGTCCCAAACTCTGACGATCTCAACATTGGGCATGGAAGCAAAGTGCTTGCCGTAACCGGTGGCGTGGGGGTGCCAACGGCTTAATAATGCAACTCTAACCATAATAAAACCCTCTTTTTAATAAGATTTAAAAGAATTATGCAACAAAACGGCTTATACTTCGGGGATCTTGATCTCGACCTCGTGGCCGAGGTTGCTCGATTCGACGATGCCCGAAAGGATGGCCTGGTTGTAGATGATCTCACGGGTGGGAACGGGAGCGCCGGTGCCGTTCTTGCAGGCGTTGACGTAGGCTCTGACCTTCTCGTAGAAGATATCGACGCTGTGCTGGATGTAGGGAACGGGGGTCTCGGTGCAGTTGCCCGACTCGTCGTCGTGATAGAGGGTCATGCTGCCGACGGTACCGTCCCATGCGCCGCCCCAGAGGCCTTCGGTGGGGTTGACCTTGAAGCCTGCCTTGTCGCCAAGGAAGAAGGTTGCGCCGCAGGTGTCCATGTGCATTGCCCAGGACATACGGAAGTCGAGGGTGATGCCGCCCTCGAGACGGATAAGGGCGACTGCAAAGTCGTCGACCTCAAATTCCTTGTACCACTGGGGGTTCATAACGGGGCTCTTGCCCAGACGGTCGAACTTGGTGGCCGAAACGGTCAGGGGCTTGGGATAGCCAAGGGAGTTAAGGGGCATATCGAGGCCGTAGCAGCCGATGTCGGCAAGTGCGCCGATACCTGCGGTGTCAGCCTTTATAAAGCTGCCGCCGGGCATACCCCTTCTGCGGCCGCCGCCGGTCTGGACGTAGTAGATGTTGCCGAGGGTGCCCGACTGGACGATCTCCTTGATCTTCTTGGAGTTGGGGTCGTAACGGGGCTGGAAGCCGACGGATACGAACTTTCCGCTCTCCTTTTCGGCACGGAGAAGCTCCTCGGCCTGCTCCATGGTAACGCACATGGGCTTTTCAAGCAGGACGTTGAGCCCCTTCTTGAGTGCGGCGACTGCGCAGGGAACGTGCTGCTGGTTGTAGGTACAGACGCTGACACCGTCGAGGTCGACCTCGTCGAGCATCTTCTGGGTGTCCTCGTAGGCAACGGCGTCCTTGAGGCCGAATTCGTCGAGGAAAGCTCTTGCTCTGCCGGGAACGATGTCGGAGCCGGCGACGATCTCTACGTCGTCCATCTTGAGATAGGACCTGGCGTGAGCATGAGCAATGCTGCCGGTACCGATGATAGCTACGCGAAATTTTTCTGCCATGGTTGTTTTCTCCTCTCAAAACCGCCCCGTGGGACGGCGTCGTTTCACTTTCGGTAGTCTACGTAGTAGGCTGTGACGGTGACACGCTCGTCGCCGTCAGAATAGGTAAAGGTCGCACCGTTTTTACTCAAAAGCTCCCCGAAGGTGAGCTCCTCTATCGGCCTGTCAAGCGGGGTATCCTTTCCGCAGGAGATAACTATCCGTCCGTCGCCGACGTTTATCACGCCTTCTCGGCCGATGACCTTCTCTACGGGGTCAAAGCCACGCCTTTCGGCGACGTATCTTACCGCCTTGCCGCTGATGCGGGAGAGCGCTTTGCTTGCGGCAAGACCCTGTGAGCGTTTTTTAAAAAAGAACATCGGAGCATCCACTCCCCTTTGATGCTATTCTATCAAAATTTGAAGGGCATTACAATAGCTTTTGAGTAATTTTTTCTTTTTTTCGAGGGGTAAAAAGGGGTTGTAAACCACCGTCGAAAAATGCTATAATAATATAATGTAAGAACAATGCAAAAAAGGGAGGAAAAATACATGCTTTCCGACATTGAAATCACACGCAGGGCTGACATTCGCCCCATAACCGAGATCGCCGCAAAGGTGGGCATCAGGGCAGAGGAGCTGGTCCCCTACGGAAAATATAAGGCAAAGCTCCCCGTCGAGCTTTTTGACAGGGTCGCCGACCGTCCCGACGGTAAGCTCATCCTCGTCACCGCCATCACCCCCACCCCCGCAGGTGAGGGCAAGACCACTACCACCATCGGTCTGGGCGACGCACTTGCCATCCTCGGCAAGAAGACCGTCCTTGCACTCAGAGAGCCCTCCCTCGGTCCCGTTTTCGGCGTCAAGGGCGGTGCTGCAGGCGGCGGCTATGCCCAGGTCATACCCATGGAGGATATCAACCTCCACTTTACCGGCGATATCCACGCCGTCACCGCCGCAAACAACCTCCTTTGCGCCATGATAGATAACCACATCCATCAGGGCAACGCCCTCGGCATCGACCCCAGAACGGTCAGCTTCAAGAGGGTGCTTGATATAAACGACAGAGCCCTGCGCCAGACCATCGTCGGGCTTGGCGGCAAGACCAACGGCTTTGCAAGGGAAGACGGCTTTATGATCTCGGTCGCAAGCGAGGTCATGGCAGTCCTCTGTCTCTCGGCCGACCTTGACGACCTCAAGGCAAGGCTTGCCCGCATCGTCATCGGCAGAAAGTACGACGGCTCGACCGTCACCGCAGGCGAGCTCAAGGCTGACGGCGCAATGGCCGCCCTCCTTCGTGACGCCCTTGACCCCAACCTCGTCCAGACCCTCGGCGGCGTGCCCACCGTTATGCACGGCGGTCCCTTCGCAAACATAGCCCACGGCTGTAACTCCGTCCGTGCCACCCGCCTTGCCCTCAAGCTCGGCGACTACACCGTCACCGAGGCGGGCTTTGGCGCAGACCTCGGCGCCGAGAAGTTCTTTGACATCAAATGCCGTGCCGCAGGCCTCCGTCCCGACGCCGCAGTTATCGTCGCATCGGTCAGAGCCCTTAAGTATTCCGGCGGCAAGCCCAAGGATACCCTCGCCATCGAGGACCTCGACGCCCTCAAAAAGGGTATGGCCAACCTCGGCGGACACATCAATAACGTCAAAAAGTACGGCGTACCCGTCGTCGTCGCACTCAACCGCTTCGGCAGCGATACCGATGCCGAGCTGAAGGCGGTCGCAGACTACTGTGCAAGCCTCGGCGTCCGTGCCGAGCTTTCGGAGGTATTTGCAAAGGGCGGCGAGGGCGGCATCGAGCTTGCCAAGGCCGTCATCGAGGCCGCCGAGAGCGGAAAGGCCGACTTTGCCCCCATCTATCCCCTTGAGCTGACCCTCAAGGAGAAGATAAACGCCGTTGCACGGAACATCTACGGTGCGGATTGCGCCGTATTCTCCGCCCTTGCCTCCAAGCAGCTTGCCGAGCTTGAGGCCGACGGCTTTGGCAACCTCCCCGTCTGCATCGCAAAGACCCAGTACTCCTTCTCCGACGACCCCACCCTTCAGGGCAGACCCACCGGCTTTGAGCTCCACGTCGCCTCGGCAAGGGTCAGCGCAGGAGCGGGGTTTGTCGTCGTGCTCACGGGCGATATAATGACCATGCCCGGCCTTCCCAAGGTCCCCGCCGCCGAGAACATAACCGTCGACGGAAAGGGCAACATAAGCGGACTGTTTTAATATGAAGGGAGAATTTCTCTCGCATTCGGCCTCGGAGACCGAAGCGCTCGGAGCCGAGCTCGCAAAGACCCTGCCTAAAGGTGCGGTAGTCAGCCTCAACGGCGACCTCGGCGCAGGAAAGACAGCCTTCGTGCGTGGTATGGCGGCGGCGCTTGGATATGAGGGTCGGGTCACAAGCCCCACCTTTACCATCGTCAACGAATACCGAAAGGGCAGGGATACGGTGCTGCTGCATTTCGATATGTACCGCCTTTCCTCGGAGGAGGACCTCTACGGCATCGGCTGGTACGACTACCTCGACGTCGGGGCGGTCTGTGCGGTCGAATGGGCGGAGCGAGTCGAGGGTGCGCTTCCCTCGGATGCCATATCGGTCACCATAGAGGGCTCGGGCGAGGCAGTGCGGAGGATAACAATAGAATGAAGATACTTGCCCTTGAAAGCTCGGCCCGTGCCGCCTCGGCGGCGGTCGAGATAGACGGACGGATATTCGAGCGGTACTCCGACGACGGGCTTACCCACAGCCGTACCCTCCTTCCCCTTGCCATAGCGGCAATGGAGGACGCAGGGATAGGGGTCTCCGAGCTTGACGCCGTCGCAGTGGCCGCAGGCCCGGGCTCGTTTACCGGCATCCGCATCGGCGTTGCCACCGCAAAGGGGCTTGCCTGGCCCGAAAATAAGCCGACCATCGCCCTTTCCACCCTTGCGGCAATGGCCTATACACAGCGAGATTTCTGCGGAACGGTCTGTGCGGCGATGGACGCACGCAGAGACCAGTTCTATACAGCACTTTTCCGCTTCGAAAACGGAAAAGGTGTCAGACTTACCGAAGACCTCGCCCTCTCGGCCGCCGAGCTGGAGGCGATCCTTCCCTCGGGCGAGATAATGTTCGTCGGCGACGGCGCAAAAAAGGCCGTCGAGAGCTTCGGCAGAGGTGTCCTTCCCCCCGAGGACAGGATACTCCAGCGTGCAAGCGGCGTGCTTGCGGCCATTCCCGACTTCGGAAGGACCGTATCTGCCGCCGAGCTGCTTCCGGTATACCTTCGCCTGCCCCAGGCAGAGCGTGAAAGAAACGAAAGATTACTCAATAAAGAGGAGAGACAGATATGAACGGCAAAGTAATGATCCTGGACCACCCCCTTATCAGACACAAGGTATCCCTCATCCGCAACAAGGACACCGGCGTAAAGGAGTTCCGCGAGCTCATCAGCGAGATCGCCACCCTCGAGGCCTATGAGGCCACCCGTGATCTCCAGCTGGAGGAGACCGAGGTCGAGACCCCCCTGTGCAAGACCAAGGCCGAGACCCTTTCGGGCAAAAAGCTCGCCCTCGTACCCATCCTGCGTGCAGGTCTGGGAATGGTAGACGGCGTGCTCACCCTCATCCCTGCGGCAAAGGTCGGACATATCGGTCTCTACCGTGACCCCGAGACCCTCAAGCCCGTCAAGTACTACTGCAAGCTGCCCTCCGACATCGGCGAGAGACAGGTATTCGTCCTCGACCCCATGCTCGCAACCGGCGGCTCGGCATCCGATGCCATTGACTTTATCAAGGCCGACGGCGCAAAGCATATTGTGCTGATGTGCGTCATCGCCGCGCCCGAGGGCATCGCCGCCGTTCAGGAGCGCCACCCCGACGTCGACATCTACTGCGCCGCCCTCGACGAAAAGCTCAACGACCACGGCTACATCGTCCCCGGCCTCGGCGACGCCGGCGACAGGATATTCGGCACGAAGTAAATAAAGCTTCGACAAAGCAAAAAAACACCCTTTGAGGCTTTCTCAAAGGGTGTTTTGATTAGTATAAGGTTGTTTTATTCCGAAGCGTAGTTGGTAAAGTAGTTTTTGATCAAGATTATCGGGGTGCCACGGTCGCCCGAGCCGCTTGTGAGGTCGCAAAGACTGCCAAGCAGGTCGGTAAGCCGTCTGGGGGTGGTGCCCTGGGACTGCATATTGCCAACGAGGTTGCCGTCCTTCTCACGGATACGCTGACGCATGGCGTCCTCAAGCTCCTTGCCCGAGAGGCTTGCAAACTCGGTGTCGGCAAAGTACTTCATCTTGAGCTCGTTGGGCATACCCGAAAGCCCGTCGGTGTAGGCGGGGGCTACGACGGGGTCGGCAAACTCCCAGATGCCGCCCACGGGGTCCTTAAAGCAGCCGTCGCCGTAGACCATGCACTCAATGCGCTTGCCGGTGACTGCACGGAGCTTTGCGGCGAGTGCCTCGACAAACTCCTTGGTGTCACGGGGGTAGAGCTTTACCCTGTCCTCGCTTGCCTTGTTGGAGCCAAGCAGACCGAATTCGCTCCAGCCGCTGTCGCCTACCGGCTCGGTCATTATCTCGTCGAGACGGAATACCCTCTCGCCGCCTGCGGCCTTGATAAGGCGCTGGGAGCGGAAACGGGAGTGGATGTCGCAGGTGAGGACGTTTTTGGTGTAGTTGAGGATGTAACGGGGGTCGTTCGAGAAGACTATCTCGATATTCTCGCCCAGAGACTTGTAGTATTCGATGTAGTCAACACCGGTGAAGCGGTGGACGGTGTTGGGTCCGAACTTCTCACGGAAGGCGTCCAGCTCGAAGCTGTCGGAGTAGGGGTTGACACCCTTCTGGTCGAGCTCGTCAAGGCTCAGAAGTGCGTTTCCGACCTCGTCGGAGGGGTAGGAGAGCTGAACGTAGAGCTTTTTGCAGGATTTTGCGATGGCACGCAGGACGATGGCAAAGCGGTTGCGGCTGAGTATGGGGAATACGATACCCATATCCTCACCGCCGAGCTTTTCACGGAGAGCCTGAGCGATCTGGTCGACGGTTGCATAGTTGCCCTGGGTACGGGCGACGACCGCCTCGGTGACGGCGACTATATCTCCGTCGTCAAATCCAAAGCCCTCGTCGGCCTCGGCGGCAAGCAGGCTTGCGGTAACGGCGGCAACAAGGTCGTCTCCCTGACGGAAGATGGGCGCGACGATTCCTCTTGCGGTAACTCCGGTGTATCTCATGTATGCTTCATAACCTTTCCGGTAAAAATTGTCCGCAGAATATTATAATACAAAGAAGGCAATATGTCAAAACCATATTTGTCAAGATATCAGCCCTTTTGGGACTTGTTTTTGGTCTTTTTATTCACAAAGACGATAATTGCGGCCCCTACGGCCAGGAATACTATCTGGGAGAAGGAGGGCTGGGCGTCGTACTCAAGGGCGTTGACGCTCGGAGCGAAGGAAAAATAGTATACCCTGTCGGAAACCCCCTCAAGGGAGGTCGAATCGGTGGGCACCCGAGTAGCACCCGAGTATACCTCGCCGTCGACCGAAAACTCGTAGCGGATGTTGTGGGTGCAGACGTCCTTGCGCCAGGAAAAGGACTCGTCGTGCAGCTCTGCGACGGCGGTATCTCCGAGGTAGTAAAGCCCGAAGCGCCAGAGCGAGAGGATCACCATCACCGCCCCGACGACCGTTCCGATAATGCGGAGCCAGACGGGGGAGGATAGGGCGGAGGATTTATCGGATTGTGACATTTTTTTACTCCTTACAGCTTTGTTTTAAAGGTTTTAGCCATACGGATAAAGATTTTTTTGCAAATGCACTTTTTTGTGCAAAAAAAGCCCGTGTGGAGTTGATTTGATTAAATTATAACACGCCGACCGCCGTTTTTCAAGTAAAAAAACGCAAAAAGGGGTGTTTTGGTCGTTGACAGAGCACCTTTTTTGTGGTAGTTTATATGAGTATCGCTATATACAGCGAGGTAAATTTAAAATAGTACGGAGCAAATGCCGGAAATGAAACACTATCTTGAAGAGATCTCTTCGGTCTTTGCAGAAACCAAGTCCTCCTCCGAGGGCCTTACCCACACGGAAGCCGCCGCCCGTCTTGAGCAAAACGGCCCGAACCGTCTGGCGCAAGCCAAGAAGAAGTCGATATTTGCAAGGTTTCTTGCCCAGCTTGCCGACCCCATGATAATCATCCTGCTGGCCGCCGCAGGTGTGTCGGCAGTTATGGCGGTGCTTGAAAACGCATTCCCGACCGACGTCATAATAATCCTTGCCGTCGTTGTGATAAACGCAGTGCTCGGTGTCTACCAGGAAAGCAAGGCCGAAAACGCCATCGAGGCGCTCAAGGCCATGTCCGAGGCCACCTCAAGGGTGCTTCGCGGCGGCGAGACGCTGAGGGTACACAGCTCGGAGCTGGTCATTGGCGACATCGTCCTGCTTGAAGCGGGCGACGCCGTCCCCGCCGACTGCCGCATAATCGAAAGCGCCAGCCTCAAGGCAGAGGAGGCCGCCCTCACGGGCGAGTCGGTCCCCTCCGAAAAGCAGTCTGCCGCCCCCCTTACCGCCGCCGACGGCGACGTTGCGCTGGGTGACCGCAGCAATATGCTCTACATGGGCTCGACGGTCGTCTACGGCCGAGGCCGTGCCGTCGTGATCGGAACGGGCATGGACACCGAAATGGGCAAGATCGCAGGGGTGCTTATCGAGGCCGAGGACTCCCGTACCCCCCTTCAAAAGAAGCTTTCGGCCCTCAGCCGAGTGTTGAGCTTCCTTGTGCTGGGCATCTGCGGATTTATGTTTGCCTTCGGTGTCGTCAGAGAGCTCCTCTCGGGCAGAGGCCTCTCCCTTGAATTCGGACTTGACACCTTCATGCTTGCGGTATCCCTTGCCGTTGCCGCCATCCCCGAGGGACTTGCGGCGGTCGTGACCGTCGTGCTTTCGATGGGCGTGACCAAGATGGCAAAGAATAACGCCATCATCCGCCGTCTTACCGCAGTCGAGACCCTCGGCTGTGCCGGAATAATCTGCTCGGACAAAACAGGTACCCTCACCCAGAACAAGATGACCGTCACCGACTTCGTCTCCGACGATCAAAGCCTCCTTGCCACAGGTCTTGCCCTCTGCACCGACGCCGAGATAAACGCCGAGGGAAAGGTCGACGGCGAGCCCACCGAGGCGGCACTGGTCGCCTACGGCGCAACGCTTGGCCTTATAAAGGGTGAGCTTGCCGCCAAGATGCCCCGTATCGGCGAGGCACCCTTCGACTCCGAGCGCAAGATGATGACCACCGTCCACGCCGTCGAGGCGGGTGCGGTACAGTTTACCAAGGGCGCTCCCGACGAGGTCATCTCCCGCTGTTCCTATATATATAAGGAAGGCAGGGTCGTCGAGATGACCGAGGCCGACCGTGCCGCGGCACTTAAGGCCAATAAGGACTTTGCCGACCGAGCGCTGAGGGTGCTTGCCCTCGGCTTTAAGAAGCTTGATGCCGCCCCCGAGGACCTTTCCCCCGCCGTCCTCGAGAGGGATATGATATACGTGGGTCTTGTCGGAATGATAGACCCCGTCCGCCCCGAGGTCGTGGGCGCAGTAAAGCAGTGCGTGGAGGCGGGCATCCGTCCCATCATGATAACGGGTGACCACCGTGACACCGCCGCCGCCATCGCAATGGAGCTTGGGATAATCACCGACCCCTCCGAGGCCATCACCGGCGCCGACATCGACGCTATGGGCGATAGCTTTGAAGGCCGCATTACCGAATTTTCGGTCTATGCACGTGTCCGCCCCGAGCATAAGGTCCGCATCGTCAACGCCTGGAGGGCGCTTGGAATGGTCACCGCAATGACAGGTGACGGCGTAAACGACGCCCCCTCGATAAAATCGGCCGACATCGGCATCGGAATGGGCATCACCGGCACCGACGTCACCAAAAACGTTGCCGATATGGTCCTTGCCGACGATAACTTCGCAACCATCGTCACCGCCGTTGCCGAGGGCCGCCGCATCTACGACAATATCCGCAAGGCGATAAACTTCCTCCTTGCCTCCAACTTAAGCGAGGTCGTGGCGATATTTGCCGCAAGCCTGCTTGGCTTTACCGTCCTTAAGCCGGTACACCTGCTCTGGATAAACCTCGTTACCGACACCTTCCCCGCACTTGCGCTCGGCACCGAGGCGGCCGAGGCCGACGTCATGAAGCGCAAGCCCCGTGACGCAAACGACGGCGTATTTGCCGACGGTCTTGGCTTCGCAGTCGCCTATCAGGGCGTCGTCATCGCACTTATCACCCTTGCGGCCTACTTCATCGGCCACTATATGGAGTCGGGCGTCTTTGAGATAGCCCAAAGCTCCCACGGTATGACCATGGCCTTCCTTACCATGTCCCTTTGCGAGGTATTCCATTCCCTCAATATGCGCTCCATGCGCTCCTCGTCGGTGGCAATGGCCCTTAAGGGAGGGCACAATATGCTCCTTTACGGCTCGGCGCTTCTCTCGCTCGTGCTGACCACGGCGGTGCTTTTCGTACCC
This sequence comes from Clostridia bacterium, assembly GCA_017532825.1. Classification (GTDB taxonomy): domain Bacteria; phylum Bacillota; class Clostridia; order Oscillospirales; family QAMX01; genus RGIG6452. The sequence continues at coordinate 9,744 of JAFXIT010000028.1, read as the reverse complement.
TTCCTTGCCAAGGCCTTCGGCTTTGAGAGCATCAGCCTTGCGGAATACGCCGTGTCCATCGGTCTGGCACTCTGCGTCATACCCATCGTCGAGGCGGTCAAGGCGCTGACCCGTGCCCTATCAAAAAAGTAAGCAAATACCCTTAAAATAAACAAAAAAGCCCGTCTCTGTCCGATGGGCGAAACAAATTGGAGGAATTTCTCTTGGACGACGGCCATTTATTATGGCAAATAATTCTTCAGCTTGTGCTGATACTGCTCAACGCCATATTTGCCTGTGCCGAGATCGCGGTGATCTCAATGAAGGACGCCCGCCTTGCAATGCTTTCCGAGGAAGGCAACAAGCGTGCCCGCCGACTGACACGGCTCACCCGTGAGCCTGCCCGCTTCCTTGCGACTATCCAGGTCGCCATTACCCTTTCGGGATTTCTGGGCTCGGCCTTCGCTGCCGACAACTTCTCGGAGATCCTGGTCGACCTTCTGGTCTCCTGGGGCGTGAAGATCCCCGTCGCAACCCTCGACACCGTATCCGTTATCGTCATCACCCTTATCCTGTCCTTCCTGACACTGGTATTCGGTGAGCTGGTGCCAAAGCGCCTTGCCATGAAAAACCCCGAAAAGATCGCCCTTGGCATCTCGGGACTGGTCGCATTCATCTCAAAGCTGTTTGCACCTGTTGTATGGCTGCTTACCAAGTCCACCAACGGCGTCCTCCGCCTCTGCGGAGTCGACCCCAATCAAGAGGAGGAGCAGGCATCCGAGGAGGAGATCCGTATGATCGTCGACGCCTCGGGCGAGTCGGGTGAGATCGACCCGCAGGAACAGCAGTTTATAAACAACGTCTTTGAATTTGACGACATCTCCGCAGGCGACATCATGACCCACCGTACCGAGGTCTCCATGCTCTGGCTGGAGGAGGACATAGCCGCCTGGCACGATACCGTCATCGAAAGCCGCCACGCCTACTACCCCATCGTCGGCGAGAGCGCCGACGACGTCGAGGGCATCCTCTGCGCAGAGGACTATTTCCGTCTGCGTGAGCGTACCCGTGAAAACATAATGCAAAAGGCGGTCATTCCGCCCTACTTCGTCCCCGAATCGGTCAAGGCCGACGTCCTCTTCCGCAATATGAAAAAGAGCGCCTTGAGCTTTGCGGTCGTGCTTGACGAGCACGGCGGCATGAGCGGTGTCGTTACCATGAACGACCTGCTTGAGGAGCTGGTCGGCGGCTTCGAGGAGGAGACGGTCAAGGCCATCGAGCGTGTCGACTCCAACACCTGGAGCATCCACGGCGAGGTCGAGCTTGACGAGCTTGCCGAAGCCCTCGGCATCGACCTTGACGAGGTCCTTGAGGATGAAAATTTTGCCACCTTTGACGGTCTTGTATTCAACGCGCTCGGCGAGATACCCGAGGACGGTACCGTCTTTGAGGTCAGCTGTGCAGGTATGCAGATAAAGGTCACCGAGCTGCGTGACCACCAGATAGAGGCCGCAACCGTCTGCCTTGACCCCGTCCCCGACCCCGAGGAAAAGGACAAGGAAAAGGATAAGGACAAGGAGAAGCCCTCCAAAAAGGACAAAAAGTCCGACGAAGAAGACTAAGCCGTATTCGCCTTTGGCGAACACAAAAAGACACCCTTTTAGGGTGTCTTTTTTGAGTTTAGAGTTATGAGTTTAGAGTTATGAGTTGTGAGCATAGCAAAGCTATGCGTTATGATATGATCGCCTTGTTACTTCAAACTGTGCCAAAGGCACATCATAACTTGGCGTAGCCAATTATAACTCTAAACTCGCCGTAGGCGATCATAACTGCGCTCCTGCCCTGCGGCAGGTGCGACAAAGGGTGTCTTTTTTGAGTTATGAGTTATGAGTTATGAGTTATAAGTTGCACCCTTCGCTGTTAAAGTTGCCTTTGACAAAATTTTTCTGCAGGGTGTTGACAAGGTATATACACCTATAATATAATAAAAGTGCGGAAAGTTCCGCAAATATAACAAAACGGAGGTAAGAACAAATGAAAACAACAAAAAAAGTCCTGCAGATACTGCTCCCCCTTGTCTTGCTTTTGACAGTTCTTGCCTCCTGTGGGGGCAAGGAAGAGATTCCTTGGCAGAAGACCACCGCCAAAACGAGTGCCACTACCAAATCGACACCAAGAGCGGAGACGACTGCGGCGACAACAGCAGCAACAACACCCCCGACAGAAATGACCTTTGACGGCTACGAGTTTATCATTGCAGGTGAACGGGGAAATAACGTAGGCACCTTCTTTGTCACCTCTGCCACCAACGCTATGACAAATCAGCTCATCCGCACCTATGAAGCCCTTGAGGATGAGCACGACATCGTCATCACCTTCGCTGATGCAGGCTATGATACGGTTGTCGCAAACGCCGTTGCAAATAAGGCAACGGGAGATTTCATCAACTTCCGCCACCAGTACTGGATACCCCTTGCGGTAAAAGGTTATATCAAGCCCCTCAATACCGACAAGATAAAGGCCGCAGGGCTTGACGTATCCGACCCCGAGCAGGTCGATATCTACATGACAAACGCCTCCAAGCTGCTTGACGGCGAAAACGTCTGGGCGTTTTCGGTGTCGGGCCGCTACTTCAGCGCTCCCTGGGGTCACGCCCTTGCCTTTAACAAGCAGCTTTGCGCCGAAGCCGGCTATCCCGCCGAGGATATCTACCAAATGGTCAGAGACCGCACTTGGACCTGGGATAAATTCGAGGAGATATGCCGAGCGGTCTCCGACGAGAGTACGGGGATAGACGGGTATCAGACCTTAACTAACGATACCGTTGAGATAGCCTCCAATATTCCCATAAATTCCCTCGGAAACGACGGCAAATGGCGTACTAATGCCGACACCGATGAATTTAAGACGGCCGTCGAATGGTTCAACAGAATAGTTAACGACCGTGACGTGTGCGTCGCATTGGATTATGAATATGGCAGCGGAGACAGGAGGAATAACTTCTATGCCGGCAACCAGGGCTTCATGGTCCTCTGGTGCGGCGACTTCGGCTTCGAAAATGGCAAATGCAACACATCTATGCCCGACGATTACGGCTATATTCCCTTCCCGATGGGACCCGATGCCACCGAGTACAGCCACGTTATCCCCGATCTCTACGGCTTCTCGCTTGAGACGGCAAATAAAGAGGTCGAGACCTCTGCATACATCATGGGCAGACTTGCCTCCGTCCTTAACGACCCCGATGAGTATGCGACCTTTGCAAGAGGGTTTATGCGGGACGATGAGTCGGTCGAGATGATACTTGAATACCTCCTCCCCAACACCACCTTTAACACCGCAAGACTGTCGTCCGACACCCGCCAGGTGGTCAAGGATATGGTCCCCTACTTTTTGCATCTGGAGAATACGGACGGTGTAAGCTCTGTGTTCGGACGGAGGATGCAGAAAGAGATAGACAAGCTCTTTGGGTATGAGACCGATCAGACTCCTGCACCGAGCTACGTCTACCTCAACGGTGCGGACGAGATGAGCCTTAAAGATGCCTACTCGCTTTTGAAAAACGATAAGGTAGACCTTGCCGAGGAGCTCGGCTACGTTATCCATATCGACGGGGACATTTTAAGCGGTACGGAAAAGTGGGAGGAGTTTGTACATCTGACAAAGGAGGGCACTCCTGCGGTCATCCGCGGAGCGGATTTCACCAGACCAACGGGATACTCCGACCCGTTGGTAAGGGTCTACGACGTCAGGTATGACGGCGAGTTTTATTGGTATGATAGCGTAAGCAAATCCGCAAGCTCCGAGGAAGGGTATTTGTATCTTAACCTGTGGGAGGTTGTTTCTTCCCATGAAGCTACCAAATACGAGAAGCTTTACAGATATATTTTGTCCTTCCAGAGTGAGTCCTCGTCGTATGTCGGATATAGGACCGTATGGAGCGACTACGTCTACAAGGAGCAGTATAAGGATATGGATGCCACCTACGGCAGATGACAAATAATATAATAAAAGTGCGGAAAGTTCCGCAAATATAACAAAACGGAGGTAAGAACAAATGAAAACAACCAAAAAAGTCCTGCAGATACTGCTCCCCCTTGTCTTGCTTTTGACACTTCTTGCCTCCTGTGGGGGCAAGGAAGAGATTCCTTGGCAGAAGACCACCGCCAAAACGAGTGCCACTACCAAATCGACACCGAGAGCGGAGACGACTGCGGCGACCACCGAGGCAACAACAGCAGAGACCACGCAAACGCCTCTGCCCACATTTAACGGGGAAGAATTTTCTATTGTTACGGTAGGAAACCGCAGCCGTGAGAACAAGCTTGAGTTTTATAATTTATACAACGAAGAGAGCGAGCTTGCAAAGGAGTTGGGCGAGGCTTATCTTGAGCTTGAAAAACGGCTTGACACCGTTTTGAGCTTCTATCAGATAAGCTACGAGGATGCCGTTGCAAATATGTCCGGCAACAAATTTACACACGATGCGATATATACCCAACAGGCTTATTGGGTCTCCATGGCAATAAACGGATACATTCAACCGCTCAATACCGATGAGATCTGCTCTGCAGGCTTTGACGTGGAGAATCCCGACACGGTAGAGCTGTATTTCACACAGGCGACCAAGGAGCTTGACGGTAAAAACGTCTGGGCGGCACACTTTGCCGGAAAATATTTCGTCCCCTATTGGATGGACGGTATGCGATTCAACAAGGATTTGGTTGCCGCCGCAGGCTATCCCGCCGAGACGCTCTATCAGCTGGTAAGGGACGGACAGTGGACCTGGGATAAGCTTGAAGAGATATGCCGTGCGGTTACTGCCAACACCGACAAGGACGGGCTGGGAATTGACCACCGTACGCTGATGAAAATGGTCAACAGCATGGGAGTTACACCGACCAGAGGAGAGGACGGCAGGTGGCGCGCCCCCTCGGTTGAGGATGCAATCAGGGCGGCGACCTACGCCGAAAAGTGGAGCGGCGGCGCAGGAGAGATCTCTTACAGATTGAGTACACTCAGCAGCAGCTCTATTTCCAATGAGTTTGACCTCGGCAGGATAGCTTTTGCATACTCCGAAGCAGATGAGCTATACGTCTACAAAAAGGTATCTCCTTCGGGATTCGGATTCTCCGTAGGATATCTGCCAAGTCCGACGTTTGAGGGAGCTGACAGTCCCGCCTACACCTCAGTCGAGGTAAACGGAATTTGCATCCCGACGTCAAATTCTGAGCTCCGCAGGACTGCTTACGCACTTGGCGAGATAGCAAAGATCGTAAACAGCCCCGAGGGTGCAAGGGAGTTTGTTGCAAATATACTGCCCGACGAGGAATCGGTCGAGATGGTAATGGACTATATCTTCCCGGGCACCGTTTTTGCAAAGGATATGCCGGTATCCGAGGTATACAAGTTGAAAGGCCGCTTCTGCATGGATCTGTTTTACATGCATGATAGCGTCTTCGCAGACCTGTACGAGATCGAATCGTCCGCACAGACCTACGTGACCGAACTGCAGGCCCGCCTCAATGAATTTTTCGGATATTAAAAATTGCAGATAAAAAAGACACCCGCAAGGGTGTCTTTTTTTGAGTTATGAGTTTAGAGTTATGAGTTGCGCCGAGGGCGCAGTTACAGCTTTCGGAAATTTTCCACACGGTGGAAGGTAGAAAAGTTTGCATCGTGGAAGTTGTGCGCACCGTTGAAGGCGGTGCGGCAGAGGTAGACGAGGTCATCCCCGTCAAAGTTAAAATCGACGTACTGGAAGCCGATGCTTTTGGTGTCGATGCCACGGTAGTCAAGCAGGTCGCAAAGGACGCTCCAGGTCTTTAGATTGTCCGAGACCATGAGGCTTAAAAGGTCACGGGCATTGTCGGGACAGCCCTCGTAAAGCCGTGTGGCGACGGAGTAGTATTTCTTTGAGACGGGGTCGAAGCGGACGGTAAACTTGGAAAAATTAGCCTCAAAGGGGATTATCTCCTTATAGGTAAGGGGTGCCTCGGGGTCGGCGGGGTCGACGGCATAAGCAAGCATATACCCACGCTTGCCAAAGCGCATAAGGTCTACAAGCTCACCCTCGGGGGTGAGGGCGACCGTCCCCTCGATGGTCATAACGGGCATGGAGAGGTCGGCAAGCTCGGGGGCGAAGTCGGGAGAAAACCTCACCGGCTCGGTAAAGCTCCAGCTTTCGGGGCGGAGCAGATCGTCATCAACGCCGACCGAGGCCACGATGGCCGAATGTCCGTAGTCACGGTTGGCCCAGGAGCCCCACTCGATGGCGGTGTAGAGGCGGCCGTTGTGGATGAGTGTGTTCTGGGGCGCCTTATGTATACCGCCGTGACCGCCCTTGCCGTTGGTGGCACGTAAAAGCGCAACGGGGGAGGAGAAGCTCCGACCGCCGTCGTCCGAGCGGGCTATGAGCAGGTCGCCGTACTCGGTCGAGACGGTAAACATATATATCCCGCCGTTGTGGTAAAACAGCTTGCCCCAGAAGCAGGGGCAGAGCTCACAGAGATAGTACCAGCTCTTACCGCCGTCGTCGGAACGGAAGATAAGGGTGAGGTTTTGGGGCATACCGCCTGCAAAAAGGTCCATCGAGGCCAGCATATACCCGTCGGGATGGATAAGCAGGGAGGGGGAGCAGAGGTACCTGCCCGAAAAGGCGTAGGCCTCGTCGTCGGGGTGGAGGTAGTTTACCACCGTCCCCACCGTCTTTCCCGTCCGTGCAAGGCGGATACGGCTGCGGCCGCAGTCGGACTGGGCGTAAAATTCGTAATCGGTGTACCCATCAAGCCCCGTCAGCTCAAAAAAGGAAACGCTTGTGCTGCCCGCAAGGGCAAATTCGCCCTCGCCTCTTTTTCTGAAGTAGACCTTTACCTCTCCGCAGGGCAGCCATTCAAGCCTGACGGCGGTCTCGGAGGGGACGATGCGGCAGATATACACCTCGCCGACCTCCCAAAAGGGCATACGGCAGGGGGTGTAGCTCCAAGGTGAATGTCCTTTCATAAAAACGCTCCTTTATCTTTCGGTAAGCAGCAGGGCGTTGTTGCGGCCGCTGATGCTTACGAGGTATCGGTGTGAAACACCCTCGATGTCGGTGCAGGATATGCCGTAGAGGGTCAGGTCTCCGTAAAATTTTACCGCCGCAAGAAAGGCCGAGTCGGCCTTGAGCGAGTCAAATGCGTGAAGCTCGGTCCAGACCTCCTCGCCGCCCTCGCCGTAGTCGATGGTGTAAAAGCGGATATCACGAAGGTCCTCGCTCGGATAGAAGGCAAGCGCCACCGTGGAGATGTCGATAGGGCCGTCGGAGTAGCTTTCGTACCGTCTGCCGCCGAGCTTGTCGCTCTCTGCATACCACGCCGTAAGGGGCGGAGTGTCGGTACGGAGGGCTTCAAGGGCGTCAAGGTCGACCCAGTACTCCCCGAGCTTCCCCCAACGGTTGCCCTCGGCGTCGGTGATCCTTTGGGAGATGGTGTGACTGCCGAGGTCGGCAGAGAGCGGGGCGTAGGAATCGTAGCTCGGCTCGGTAAAAAGAGGCACACCCCGCAGGGGTATGTCGACAGACTTGGGCGTAAAAAGCAGGCCGAGGACCGCCGCAAGGGCGATAACGGGCATGGCAAAAACTTTAAACAGACTCATTTTTTCTCCTTTGGCAGGCTGCGTCGCATGGTTTGAAGGGCAAAGGCCCTCTGTGTATTTGATTATAGCAAGTAATGCCGAAAAAATCAAATAATATTTTAAAAGGCAATACCAGACCCGATGGGAATGATATTGCCTTTTTGGACTTAGGCGGCGTTAGGCAGCGGTCGGTTTTCAGCGGCGTGAGAGAGCATATTGCCGATGAAGATACCGTAGCCGTCGGTCGGAGAATCGACCAAGACGTGGGTCACCGCCCCAACTATCCTGCCGTTTTGGATGATGGGACTGCCGCTCATTCCCTGCACTATGCCGCCGGTAATCTCCGCAAGCTCGCTGTCGGTTATCCTTATTCGGAAGTTCCTTGTCGCGGAATTGCGGTCGAGTATAGCGGAGATCTCGATCTGGTACTGACGTACCTCCTCGCCCTCTACGTTTGCAAGGATATAGGCTCTGCCCGTCTTTACCTGATCCATCGTCGCAACGGGAATGGGGTCGGCCGAAAACAGCTCGGGATAGAGCTCGTCGGCAGCTACATGGCCGAAAAGCCCCGTTTCGGAGTTTGAAACAAGCTCACCTGCCGCAGGTGTGCCGAATACTGCGGTCAGCTCGCCGGGACATCCGGGTCGGCTCTTTTTGACACCGCTTACCCTCGCAGGCATCAGACTTCCGCTGTCTACGGGCATCAGCACTCCGCTTTCACCGTCGGAGATGCCGTGTCCCAGCAGTCCGATAACACCGCTTTGGGGATCGTAAAAGGTAACCGTGCCGATGCCTGCCAGACTGTCACGCACCCATGCGCCGATCCTTGGAAATCCGTCGGGGCCGGAGGTCGGGGTGACCTTAAAGCTCCGTGACCTTCCGTTTCGGAGCACCTCTATACTCAGCGTCCGACAGCCGCTTTTGGCGATCTCGTCTGTCAGCTCCCGTGCCGACGAGACCTCCCTGCCGTCGACCGAAACTATAAGGTCACCGGGGCGAAGTCCGCCCTTTTTGGCGGCACTGTCGCCGCTTGCATCGGAGTAGGAGACTATCAGCGCACCCTTGGCTGACATCTCTATTCCGACCGCCCGTCCGATGGGGACGAGCTCGGTCACCTTAAGCTCGGTCATCTCCGCCGCCCCTGCAAATGAAAGGGACGAGCAGAGCAAAAATACCGCCGCCACCGCCGCGGCGGTAAGAGTGGAACGTTTTTTCATGAGAGTCCTCCCTCGAGCGGCCTTTTGCAACACGGCCGCAGATTAAAGTATTGACCGCAAGGCTGTTATATAACCGCGACAATGTTTGGCCCGAGAGGAAAAATTTTTGTCTGCTATTGATTTTAATCTCATATAACGATATAATAACCTTAAAGAAATTTTGCATACCGAAGATTGAAAAAAACCTGCGGTAAATCTTGCAAAAAGGGTGATAATTTATGAAGATCGGTATCCAGCTTTATACCGTGCGCGGATTCGGACACGACCGTGACGAGCTTCGAAACACGCTCGGAAAGATCCGTGAGTGCGGCTATACCTGCGTTGAGACTGCGGGATTTTTCGGACTTCCCGTCGAAGAATTTGCAGGGATAGTCAAGGAGTACGGCCTTGAGGTCATCTCCACCCATACCGGCTTTGACGGTCTGGCTCGTGAGTTTGACAGGACCGTTGAAAACCACAATACCCTCGGCGCAAAGAACGTCTCCGTCCCCGGTATGCCCGGAAATTACTACCCCTCCACCGTTGCAGGCTTCTCTGCCTTCGGTGAGGCACTTAACAACTACGCAAAAAGGCTTGCAGAGCTCGGTATGACCCTTTCCTACCACAACCACACCCACGAGTTCCTGCCGGTGGGCGAGGGCTGCGGCGAGAGCTATATATTCGACTCCGCTCCTCTGCTCAACCTCCAGCTCGACGTCGGCCACGCATACGCCGCCAAGGTCGACCCTGCGGAATGGATAGAGCGCTACTCCGACAGAGTGGTCACCGCTCACTATAAGGATACCCTCTTTGACGAGGCGGGCAACCGCCGTGATATGCCCATCGGCGAGGGCTGGGTCGACTGGAAAAAGGTCACCGCCGCACTCCTTAAGACCGATTGTCAGGCCTTCATCGTCGAGCACGAGGAGTATCCCCGTGACATCTGGGACATCCT
>JAFXIT010000027.1 GCA_017532825.1 Clostridia bacterium | reverse complement strand
CGCAGGCCTTTTTGATGCCGCCGAGGTGGGAGGGCTTTCCGAGGGGGCCGACGAGGTCGGCAATGGCGTCGCCCTCTTCAAGCTCGCCAAGCTGCATGGTGGTCTTGCCTATCTCCTGGAATACCACGGTAACGCCCTCGGCGTCGTGGTCTGCCACGGTCAGCGGTATGCGCTCACCGAAGCCGTCTATGCGGAGCATTACGAACTGGCCCGGCTGTACCTTGGCGGCAATTTCGGGGGCGGCAAACTTCATCAGCTTTACCTGGGGGTTGAGCCTTTTTGCTTTGAGTATTTTAAACATAGCTATCCTTCCGTTCCGATGGGTAAATTTGCAGAAATAATATTCATTATAATATTATATCACTTCCCTCTCCGTTTGAAAAGACCCCTGCGGTAAAAAGGTAAAAACTACCGAAAAAAAGGAGGTCGACCCGTGGAGGGCGAGGCGTGGAAAAAATAATCAAACAGGAATGATAGCGGCAGAGGATGGCAAAAGGGAGTTGACCCGTGGATGGTGAGGGGTGAGTTTTTTATATACGGACAGAAATATGGATAGAAAAAGAGAAAAAAGAAGTCGACCCGTGGAGGGTGGGGCGTGGAGATGAGAGGAAATGCAGAGATGGATGTCGGGACAAAGAATAAAGGTAAAGATGATATTACGGAAAAAAAGAAGAACGACCCCGAAGGGTCGTTCTTCTTTAGCTTAATCGCTAGGTGTTAAGTTGAGTTTCAACTTACGGAGCAACGTAGACAAGCTTTGCGACCATGTCAGCAGCAACAACAACTGCAACTGCATCCTTGTCGGTCTTGCCGTTGGTGATGACGACCTGCTTGACTTCGCTGCCAGCGAGGAGCTGGGTAAGAGCGTCGCCGTTGAGGACGATGTACTTGTTAGCAAGAACCTTATCGTTTGCAGCAACCGAGTTGCCGGCCTGGGCGTAAGCGTCAACGATGGTGTACTCGACGCCGCCGATCCATACCTTGTTGCCGTAGGTGGTGCCGCCGATGTACTGGGTGACGTTGCCGAGGGTAGTCCAGCCGGTGGACTCAGCAGCAGGAGCGATGGTGTAGGTGCCGTCGACGTTGTTGGTGACCTTGACCAGACCGGTCTGGAGACCAGTGACCTTGGTGATGTCAGCGTAGTTGAGGGTGACGTTAGCGATGTTCTTGACATCGATAGCGTTGACGGTGACGGAGGTCTTGCCGTCAGCGTTCTTGGAGGTGGTGTAGTCGGAGATGTAGTAGAAGGCGGAGGTAGCGGTGGGTGCCTTGGTGGCCTTTACGACATCGTAGACAACGTACTTACCGATGGTGTTGGCATCAGCAGCGGTGACAAGGATAGCAACCTGCTTGGCATCTTCGCCGTTAAGGAGGGTCTTAAGCTCGGTGTCGACGCAAACGATGTTATACTTGTTCTTCTCGTTGCCAACAGCCTTTTCAGCGCCGCCTACCCAGATCTTGCCGGCATATTCGCCGCCGAGGTACTGGGTGACGTTGACAGGAGCATTGCCGGAGGTAGCTACGAGGACGAGGTCCTTATCGCTATCGCTGACGGTTGCGCCGTTGGTGTTGGTGTAGAAGCCGGAGGAGGTGATGGTGCTGAGCTCAACGCCGGAAACCTTGAAGTTGTTGAAGTCAACGAACTCGCCGGTGGTGACGTTCAGCAGGTACTGGATAGCGAGGTCAGTGCTGGTAGGTGCAGTGTAGCCGTAGTAGTAGGTCTGAACAATGGGGGTCTCTTCGGTGGGAGTGCGGAGCTCGACGCCGACAAGCTTATTGCCGTCGATGTAGACGTAAGCGTTCTTGGAGTCGACAACACCGGTCTCGGAGATGAGGTTGTTGTAAACGTATGCAGCCTTGGTGCCGCCGAGGGTGACGTTCCAAGCATCAACGTTGGTGTCGGGGAAGACCAGAGTGGTCTCGCCGTACTTAAGGGTGTACTCGCTGGAGTTGTTAACGGTACCGGTGATGGCGTAGTTAGCAACAGACTTGCCTTCGATGGTGTCAAGGACCTTGATGGCTCCGTTGGCATCGTAGGTGTACTTGCAGAAGGAGACGTTCTCGCCGGGGGCGTCGACGTCGGAGAGGGTGGTAACACCGTCAGTGGTGGTGGACTTGATCCAGCCGTAGTAGGTCTTAGCGGTCAGAACAAGGATGTTGTCCTTATTGCAGTAGATGATAACGGTGTCGTCATCATTGATGTCTGCAAGGGAGAAAGCGGTAGCGGTGAGCTTCTTATCGGCAGCAGCAGCGACGTTGACAACTGCGAGGTCAGCAGACACAGCAGGAACGACTGCCATGTTGGTGTAGAGGTAGTAGGCAGCGATGGTGAAGTCGACGTTAGCGGAAGCGGCAAGAGCCTTCTTCTCGAAGGTGTAGGAGCCGTTGCCGAGCTTCAGGGTGGCGATAGCGTTGGTCTTGGCATCTTCTGCCCAAGCAGCTTCAGCCTTGAGGGTGCTCTTCTCGCCGATAAGGGTGGTCCAACCGGTGGTCTGCTCGGGAGCAGTCAGAACGGTGTTGCCGGACTGATACCAGCTGTACTCTTTGTAGAGCATGTCGGCGTTGAAGTTGCCGGCGGCCTTGATGACTTCGGCATCAGCGGTGACGAGTTCGATGAAGTCGTCTTCAGCCTTGTCAGGAGTGCCGTTGTTGTTGACCTGGGTCTTAACGAAGAGCTCAGTCTTCTTCAGGCCGGCGAGGTCAGCAGCACCGTAGTATCCCTGCATAGCCTTGGTACCGGTGAAGGTGTCGGCAGCGTCATCGTAGCTGTTGGTGGCGAGCATGTTCTCGAGCATAACAGCGATGTCGGAACGGGTGATAGCCTTGGTGTAGTCGATGGAAGCGACGTCAGCAAAGAGCTCGATAGCCATACCGGTGAGGATGGTGTTCTCGTTCCACTTGCAGTTGACATCGGGGGTGGCGCAACCGGCATGGATAACTTCATCGGCGCCGAGGGCACGGAGCATAAGAACTGCGCACTCTACGACGGAGAGGTTAGCCTTGGGGTTGAAGTAGCCCTGGCCGTTGCCGGCGAAGACGTTGTTGGACCAGGTCCAAGCAACATAGGGCTTAGCCCAGGAAGCGACGTCAGCCATATCCTTAACGACTGCGGTAAGGATGTTGGCGTTCTGGTTCCAGGTCTTAAGGGTGGCATCGTCCATACGCTTACCGCCGTTGTAGAGGGCGTACATAATGACGGCCATTTCCTGACGGGTCAGAGCCTTGTCGAGCTGCTGATCGCCGTACTCGTTACCGACGATGAGGCCAAGGATCTTAGCCTGGTCGGCAGCCTTCGAAGCAGCATCGTCAGCGGCGAAGGCAGGAATGCCGAGGCCGAGGACCATAGCCACTACGAGAAGCATAGAAAGAAGTTTCTTCATGGATATCCTCCTAAATTAAATATGGTTTTATCAACCATGAGAAATTATAAGGGAAGGCAAGAAAAATGTCAACGGGTTTTGAGCAGATGTAACATAAGTGTAACAAATGCCCCGTGGCGGGGCATTTGTTACACTATCGAGGGGGGTATCAGAGCTTAATTTTCTTGAGCGGCAGGGCGAGGGCGGCAAGGAGGGCGACGGCGAGGACGGTATTGGGGAGCATGTAGGTACCGTTATAGATGATGGAATAGACGGTGGGGTTAGGCAGGGTGATGCCGAGCATGGTCTCGGGCATATACTGCGCATAGATAGTCACGCCGGACACAAAATGTACCGCAAAGCGTGCGACACAGCCGACCAGAGCACCGAGGGCGTAACGGAGGGGCGAGGCCTCGCCCTTGAGAAGTCCCGCAGCGCCGACGGCCATATATGCGAGGCTGTAATCTAACAGCATAGACTGCCAGTTGACGGCGGAGCCGCCTGCGAAGAAGTACTTAAGGGTACCGAAGACGAGGCCTGCGACGAGGCCCTGCCATGCGCCACGGCGGAGTGCGAAGACCAGCAGGGGGATCATGACCAGGTCGATTGAGCCGCCAAAGCCGCCGAAGGAGACGCCGATGGGGATCTTGATAAAGGAAAGTGCGTAGGAAAGTGCTACCAGCACTGCGCCCTCACAGAGGACGACGAGTTTTTTGTTTCGAGCCATAATACACATCTCCGATTGTCATTTGAAAAGCGGGCTTTTCAAATGAGGCGCATGCTTATCGCACAGACCTTACGGTCTGCTTGGTCGGCATGCGGGCTCGCCCTGCTCGCTTTTGCGGTGTTTTATCGGCGGCAGAGCCGACGATAAAACAAATCTAATCCTCCGGAGGATAGCGAACGAGGGAAAAGGCAGGCTTTTCAAACGTATAATTTATTGTAACCGCAAAAACAAAAAATCGGCAGGGACGTCTCCCTGCCGACGGTGTCGGAGCGGTAGTGTACGGCCGTGCCGCCGGATGCGGCAGGACTGTACGTTCCGCGCATCTTCCCTCCGTCGGCATTGTCCGAATCAGGTCCAATGGGTTCGCAGTCACGACTTCACCGTGGTTGCGTCTCAGCAGTTATGCACCCCAATGCGCTTGCGTATTACGATAATATTATACCACGGCTGTCAAGGGGGGTATTGCAAGGAGGAAAAATTTTTGGTATCATATAGGCACGGGGAGGTGCCGATATGAAGATAGAGGTCGAAAAGAGCGGACGAAAGGACGCTGCAAAAGAGAACACCGAGCGTCTGCGTGAGCTGTTGCCCCAAGGTACGGACGCCGATGCGATATATGAAAAGGCGGCATCGCCCGCACGGGGCAATCCCAACGTGGGCTTTGGACGTATTGCCAAGGCGGCAGCCAAGCGTATAGAGAAGAAGCAGGAGAGCTGACAGCTCTCCTTTTTTCATACACTTGACAGGTCGGGAAAAAGCGTGTATACTGTATATTGTGGAAAAAACTGCAAAAAACCACAATTTATGAGATAAGGACGGAAGGACATGGCAGAAAAGAAGTCGTCCTACGGCAACGAAAACATTACTGCTCTGAAGGGTGCGGACAGAGTACGCAAGCGCCCCGGGGTCATATTCGGCTCGGACGGGCTTGAGGGCTGCGAGCACGCAGTCTTTGAGATCCTCTCCAACTCCATCGACGAGGCTCGTGAGGGACACGGAAACGTCATCACGGTGACCCGTTTTATGGACAGGTCGGTACAGATAGAGGACCACGGACGGGGCTGTCCCGTCGACTGGAACCCGGTGGAGAAGAAGTTCAACTGGGAGCTGGTATACTGCGAGATGTACGCCGGAGGTAAGTACAACACCAACGACGGTCAGAACTACGAGTATTCGCTGGGTCTGAACGGTCTTGGCTCCTGCGCCACGCAGTACACCGCAGAATATATGGACGTCACGGTCAAGCGGGACGGGTTTATCTACCGTCTCAACTTCAAAAAGGGCAAGAACGTCACGAAAGCCGAGGGCAAGCTGATAAAGGAGCCCTACTCCGGACGTGACACCGGCACCGTCCACCGTTGGAGACCCGACCTGGAGGTCTTTACCGACATCGATATACCCCTTGAGTACTACGTCGAGACCCTCAAAAAGCAGGCGGTAGTCAACGAGGGCATCAAATTCGTGCTCAAAAACGAGATAGCCGCAAACAAGTTCGAGACAAGTGAATTCCTTTACACCAACGGAATCTCCGACTACGTCGCCGAGCTTGCGGGTATGGACGCCGTGACGCCCGTACATTTTATAAAGGGCGAGCGCAAGGGCCATGACCGTGAGGACAAGCCCGAGTACAAGGTAAAGCTGTCGGTGGCGTTCTGCTTTAGCAACAAGGAGCCCTCGATCACCTACTTCCACAATTCGTCCTGGCTTGAGCACGGCGGTGCGCCCGAGAAGGCGACGAGGTCGGCATTCGTGTCGGCCATCAAGGCCTACCTCAAGCAGACGAAGTTTGCAAAAGATGCCGATAAGCTGGTGTTTTCGGACGTTGCGGACAGTCTTGTGATGGTATCGAGCTCATTTTCGACGCTTACCTCCTACGAAAACCAGACCAAGAAGGCTATCACCAACAAGTTCATTGCCGAGGCGATGACCGAGTTTCTGCGCTCGTCGCTGGAGGTATACTTTATCGAGAACCGTGCCGAGGCCGACAAGATCGCCGAGACGGTCATGCGCAACCGTCAGATTCGTGAATCGGCCGAATCGGCACGTCAGACCGCCAAAACAAAGCTCTCGGGCAACGTCGACATCACCTCCCGCATCGAGAAGTTCGTCGACTGCCGAAGCAGGGATGTGTCAAGGCGAGAGCTTTACATCGTTGAGGGTGACTCGGCTCTGGGCTCCTGTAAGTTGGGACGTGACGCCGAGTTCCAGGCGATCATGCCGGTACGTGGAAAGATACTCAACTGCCTCAAGGTAGAGCTTCCGAGGATATTCAAAAGTGAGATAATAACCAATCTTATAAAGGTATTCGGCTGCGGTGTGGAGGCCGGCGGCAAGGGTAAGGACAAGGGTCTGTCCGCCTTCAACCTCTCGGCGTTACGTTGGAGCAAGATAATCATCTGTACCGATGCCGATGAGGACGGCTTCCAGATACGTACCCTCATCCTTGCAATGCTCTACCGTCTTGTGCCGACGCTGATAAACGAGGGGCTTGTATACATTGCGGAAAGCCCGCTCTACGAGATAACCTGTAAGGACGAGACCTTCTTTGCCTACAACGAAAAGGAGAAGGCGGAGATAACCGATAAGCTTGAGGGCAAGAAGTACACCGTCCAGCGCTCCAAGGGACTTGGTGAAAACGAGCCCGAGATGATGTGGCTGACGACCATGAGTCCTGCCACAAGGCGTCTTATAAAGGTAATGCCGACCGACGCCGAGGCCACCGCCGAGATGTTTGATCTGATGCTCGGAGACAACATCCAGGGCCGAAAGGATTATATTGCGACAAACGGCTCATGGTATCTTGAGCTTGCCGATATATCGTAAGGAAGGGGGAGAAAAAGCATGGCAAAAAAGACTCTCAAGCGTGAAAGCGAGCTTCCTGCGGCCGAGCCGCAGCTGATGCCCATCACAAAGACCATTGAAGACAACTACATGCCCTATATGATGAGCGTCATACTCTCCCGTGCCATACCCGAGATAGACGGCTTCAAGCCCTCCCACCGAAAGCTCCTCTATACAATGTATAAAATGGGGCTGATGGGCTCGACACGCACCAAGTCGGCAAACGTCGTCGGTGCGACCATGAAGCTCAACCCCCACGGCGATATGGCCATCTACGAGACGATGGTCCGCCTTGCACGGGGAAACGAGTCCCTTCTTCACCCGTTTGTCGACTCCAAGGGTAACTTCGGCAAGGTCTACTCCCGTGATATGGCATTTGCCGCACCCCGTTACACCGAGGTAAAGCTCGACCCCATCTGTGCCGAGATATTCAAGGATATAGACTCCGACACGGTCGACTTCGTTGACAACTACGACTCCACCATGCAGGAGCCTACCCTCCTGCCGACCACCTTCCCCAATATTCTGGTCAGCCCCAACCTCGGCATCGCCGTCGGTATGGCAAGCAAGATATGCTCCTTCAACCTCGCAGAGATATGCGAGGCGACCATCGAATACCTCAAGGACCCCGAGGTAGACCTGCTTGGCATCCTCAAGGCACCCGACTTCCCCACCGGAGGCGAGCTGATATACGACCGTGACGCCATGGATTCCATCTACCGCACGGGGCTTGGAAGCTTCAGGGTCAGGGCGGTATGGAACTACGACCCCAAGCAGGGATGTATCGAGATAACCGAGATACCCTACACCACCACCGTCGAGGCGATAATGGACAAGGTCTCCGAGCTTGTCAAGGAGGGCAGGATCAGAGAGATCTCCGATATGCGTGACGAGACCGACAAGCAGGGTCTCAAGCTGACCATCGACCTCAAGCGAGGCGCCGATCCCGACAAGCTGATGCAAAAGCTGATGAAGACCACCACCCTCTGCGATTCCTTCGGCTGTAACTTCAACATCCTCATCGCAGGCACACCCAAGGTAATGGGCGTAGGCGAGATACTCTCGGAGTGGACGGCATGGCGGGTCGGATGTGTCAAGCGCAAGATATTCTACGAGCTTGGCAAGATGAAGGACCGTCTCCACCTTCTGCAGGGTCTTAAAAAGATACTTCTCGACATCGACCGTGCCATCGCCATCATCCGCAACACCGAGGACGATGCCGACGTCATTCCCAACCTCATGATAGGCTTCGGCATTGACGAGATACAGGCAAACTTTATCGCCGAGATCAAGCTGCGCAATATAAATAAGGAATACATCCTAAAGCGCATCTCCGAGACAGACGAGCTTGAAAGCAGTATCGCAGAGTACGAGGATATCTTAAAGAGCCGCCGTAAGATCGAAAGGATCATCATCGACGAGCTTACCGCCATCAAAAAGAAGTACGGCGCCCCCCGCCGCACCAAGATAGTCTACGAGGCCGAGGAGCTTGCCGAGGAGATCGAGGAGACCGTCGAGGATTACCAGGTACACTACTTCGTCACCGCCGACGGATACTTCAAGAAGGTCACCCCCCAGTCGCTGAGGATGAGCGGTGAGCACAAGCTCAAGGAGGGCGACCGCATTGCCCAGGTCATCGAGGGAAGCAACGCAGACACACTGCTGTTCTTTACCGACCGTCAGCAGGTCTACAAGATCGCCTCGAACGAGCTTGAGGAGACCAAGGTATCGATGCTCGGCAGCTACATCCCCCAGAAGCTCGGCTTTGAGGAGGGTGAGAGCTTCAGCTTTATGGCCGTCGCCTCCAAGGGTAAGTACGAGGGCTGGCTGATGTTCTTCTTTGCAAACGGCAAGTGCGCAAGGGTACCGATGTCCGCCTACGAAACAAAGACCAACCGCAAGCGCCTCATCGCCGCCTACTCCGACAAATCTCCCCTTGCCTCGGCGGTGCATATAACCTCCGAGTGCGAGCTCGCCGTCTTCTCCGACACGGGACGTGCGGTAGTGTTCAACTCCGCCGCCATCGCACCCAAGACCACCAAAAACACCGCCGGCGTGGGGGTCATGACCCTTAAGGGAAAGGCAAAGCTCTCGGGTGCCAAGCTTGCCTCCGAAAGCGGTATTACCAACTTCTCCCGCTACCGCACAAGAAACGTCCCCGCCGCAGGCGCACTTTTAAAGCCCGAGGACTCGGGCGAGACCCAGATAGTTCTTGAATAAAAAAAGGCTCTGTGCAGTTATCCTGCGCAGAGTCTTTTTGTGTTATTTCTTTGTCACTACCCTGCCCTGGAGGTATTCCTCAAAGCCAAAGTCGGTAAGAAGCTCGGCATCTACGATGGGGGTGATGACCACGCCCGTGCCGCCCTCTGCGCCGACCCTGAGCAGTACCCTGTCGGCCTGTCTGCCGTTAAAGCCCAAATGCGGATAGGCGATGACCGAATCGAACTGTCCCTCAAAGCTGAAGGCGACCTGCTCCGTAGCCCAATCGGCATACCAGTAGTTAAAGCAGTTTTCGTAGGTGTTGGAGCCCTTTTCGCTGTAAAAGCCCGTCGAGAAGTTGTCGGCATAGCAGTAGTCGTAGAAATTGGTCCCCGCATAGTCTACGAAGGCACGGCTTCCCGCATAATTGTCCTCGCCGAGGTTGTAGAACGGATGAACGTTTCGCAGCATATTGCCGCTTGAGTATATCTCGACACCGGTATAGACGTTGCTGGTGCGTAGGTTGGTCACGGTGTTGTCGTATGCGAAAAGCTGGATGCCGATGGACTCCTTGGTGCCGTTGCCGGTAATATTTACGTCGGAGATGTCGGCATCGGACGAGGCGTATCCCGTATAGTTTTGGAACACCTGTATTCCGATCCGTACGTTTTTGATGGAAACGCCCCGAATGACCGTCTCACGGCTGCCTTCGATCGCAATACCGATGGCCTTTCCGTTTCCGTCAATAACGCCGCCGGTAAAGGAATAGTTGCTTCCCGGGTCGTTGATGTGTACCGAGGGCTCAAGAGAGCCTAAAAGGAACATCGCCTGCTCCGAGGCCCATTTGTCGGACGCCTTGATGACGGCGTAATTTGAAAGCTGTATATCGACCGAAAGCTCCCTGGCCGCATAGGTCTTGATGGGTCTTCTTATTATGTACAGTCCGTCCGGGAAGTAGATGGTACGGTTGGGATTGTTAAAAATAAGGTCCTGAATTTCTGCGGCGACATCTGTCGAGCCGTCGTTTGGCATATAGTCGGTAGCAATGATATATCCCTTGGCTCTCGCTTCACCCACCGATACATCGTCGGTCTGCGGTGCTGTCGTACCGGCGGTAGTCTGTGCGGCAGTCGTCTGTGCCGAGGTGGTAGCAGGCGGATCGGTCTGCGTGGTGGCAGTCGGCTTGGCGGTATTTCCTCCGCAGGCAGACAGTCCCAGTCCCATAAGAAGGATCGCCGAAATAATTCTCATCTTCCTCATTCTCATCTTCCTCCCGTTTTATTTATCCTCTTTTTGCCCTTCGCATCTTGAGCGCTCCCACCCTGCAGGCACGCTTGTAGGCCTCCATGACGTAGTCTTCAAGGCTGAGCATATTGTAGATATCGCTTTCGTGGCGGTTTGGCTTGTTCGACCTCGAAAGCTCAAAGCAGAGCGGACGGTCGTAGCCGTACTTATTGAGGCGGTCGACCACGCTTTCCCAATCGGAGATACCGTCGAAGGGAAGAAGGTGGCAATCGTCGGTCCAGTCGGTATTTCCGTAGAAATCCTTTACCCCGAGGTTGTCGTTTATGTGGGTGCAGATTATCTTATCGCCGTAGAGAGCCATCATATCCTTGCCCGAGTTGTGGCAAAGCTCGTGACCGGTGTCCCAGCAGAAGCCGACCCAACTGTCCTCCCAAAACTCCTTCATCACCGCCGCAAGATGGGCCTCGCCCTCGGTGTTTTCGATGGCGATACGCACGCCCAGCTCCTTTGAACGCTCGACTATACGTCCGTAGCGGTCAAGTCCCTCACGCTCCTTTACCAGCTCGGGCTTGCCTCCGATAGCGTGGCAGACGACGATGGGTACCTCGACTGCGGCGGCGTCCTCAAGGCATTTAAGCACGACAGAGAGTCCCTCGTCAGCCTCCTTGCCTCCCCGCCACATACGGGTAATGGGGTCGAGGGGTGCGTGTATGTACTCAAAGGTCATCCCCAGTCTGTCACCGACGGCCTTGACACGGACCATATCGTCGTCCTCCCAGTCGATGGCATAGCCGTCAAAGCCCACCCGCTTGAAAAGCTCCATCTGCTCGTCGGTGGTGCCGCCGATGCTGTTTACCGCCATGCAAAGTCTTTGGTTCATCATTTCTCTTCATCCTATCTTTTTAAAAGCGTAAAGCTGTTTTTATCGAAATCTATTACGCCCTCCCGCTTCATTCTTGAAAGCTCTCTCGAAAGAGCACTGCGGTCGGCGCCGAGGTAGAGCGCCATGCTCTCCCTGTTTAGGTTGAGCTTAAAGCTTTCCCTTCCTGCCGAGGCGAAGGCAAAGTAGGTCTCTATCTTGGCCCTGAGGGTGTGTTTGGAGAGTATCTGTATGCGTTCGTTCATATCAAGGGCACGCCGTGCAAGCATCGAGGTAAAACGGTGGGCAAGCATCTGCTCAAAGCTGTCGCCGGGCAGGCGCAGTCCCACGGCCGACATGGTCAGAACCCTTGCTCCAAGGGAAACGATATATACCGATGCGTCGCTCCCGAGGTAGGCAAGCGACTCGCCAAAGCTCCCGCCCGGTCCGACCGATGCCATCAGCATTCGGTTGCCGTCGATATCGTCGGTATACACCTCCACCCTGCCCTCAAGCACGAATCCGAAAAAAGCAATCGGCTCTCCGCAGCGGTTGAGCTGCCTTCCCGAGGGGAAGCGTTCCTCCTTGGCACGGAGAAATGTCAGCGCACGCTCAAGCTCGTCCTTTTTAAGTCCTTCAAAAAGCGGACAGCTTTTTATATCCATTTGAAAAACCCCTTCCCAAAAGAACTTTTTTGTCGGTGCGCTATTGCGAAAAAAAGTAAAAATGTGGTATAATTATTTCAAACTACTGCGATTTTGAAAGGAACCGTACAAAATGAAAAAGACTGTATCGGCGCTTGCGCTTATCATATCGATCCTGCTTTGCGGCTGCGGAAGGGGCGAGCCCTCCCCGACCGACTCCACCACTGCGACGTCTGCGAGCTCTTCTGCCTCCGACACCTCCTCGGGCAGCATTTCAACGACCGAGGCTACCTCGGCAGCTACGTCGGGCTCCTCGCAGAGCATCACCCACACGGTCGTGCTCTACGATATGAGGGGCGGCGGGGAGAAAACGCAGGGATATTCCTACAGCGACGAGCTTGACCCCGTGACCCTTATGGGCGCTTTGGAGGACTTTCTCGGCTTAGACCTTGCGGTAAACTGGATAGAGCTTGCCGAGGACATTGCACGCATCGACCTTGCCCACTCGGGTGCAATAGGCTCAGTTGCCTCCGCATCCGACGTTACGGGGCTTCTTGATTCTGTCCGTGCCACCTTCTGCGACGGCTACGGAAGAAGCCTGCATATCTACTTCACCGTGGACGGAGCCGACACCGTCCTCTTTGGCACCGAGCTTTCCTCCTCGGTCCCCTACACAGGCGGCGGAGACTACTCCGAGCAGGAGGGTGCGGTCTCAAGGGAGGATGCCTGCGGCTACACCGTCAACCTTGCCTCGGGTATGCTCGGCATCGACCCCGAGCTGCTTAGTGCAAGCTACGAGGGACAGATGGTCATAAAGAGCTTCCATTGCTATATCATATCGGTGTATCAGTCCGACGAGCTCAAGGCACGCTTTGCCGTCAGCCTTGACGGAAGCAACGTATACATCCAGAAGGAGGACGGCTCCTACGGTTACTATTAAACCGTCATATCTCCGAAATATTCGGGGACATGGAAGCTTATCTGCGGACAGCCCACACGGTTCCAGCAGAGATAGTGACGGTGGGAGGTCTTGTCTCCGCACTTATAGAAGTTGACCTTCATCAGATCGCCGGGCTTGGGATCGAAGTCGGGAAGGTAGCGCTTAAAGTAGCTCCAGGGTACGAAAAACTCCACCGACCAGCGAACAAGACCATTGCCGATATAGCTTCGGGTGGCGACCATATCGAAATCAGACATCTCGTTGCCGCCGGGCTGACCGTCGATCTCGCCGACGTGGACACCGCAGAGGATCGTTCCAAGGGGGTTGTTTTCGAAGTTGAAGTATCCCCTTCCGGGTATGGGAGAGATAAACATCTCAAGGCAGGAGTCCTCCCAGACCGAGCCGTCGGGCTTTGTTTGGGTGATACGCATATCGTCGGGATGCTCCTCTGCCTCGAGGTAGACCCAAAGTCCGCCGCGGGTAAAGTCGGAGCAGACGTTTGCACGGCACTTCGGACGGTAGTCACCGCCCCAGGGCAGTATGTCGATATCGACGAAGTTATCGTTTGCGGCGATGTTTTTTCTGAATTCCTCTCTTGAGGACACTCTTTTAAGCTTATACATATTCATTCCTCCGTTGGACTTCTTTGGAATAGGGTCCGTACCCTCTGAATAAAATAGATTATATCAGTATTATCTGCTTTTTTCAAGTAAGGAAAATATTTCCGTTTTGACAAAAGCCGACGTATAGTGTATAATGTAATTATATTTATAATGACAGGAGGTTTTTTCTTGCGTACACGCACAAAGCTTGCCATAGCCCTGCTTTGCATCACGGCTCTGCTTTTTGCCGCAGCCGCAGAGGTCTTCGCAGCGGGTACCGCATCCAACCCCCTTATCTCCCGTGCATACCTGATAAACAACGTCCTTACCGCCTTCAAAAGCTCGACCAAGTCGGGCTTTGCCCAAAAGGCAGAAAGCATAAACAAGGGCTACGTAGACCGCATCCAAGCGGCAGGTGAGTCTGCCCTTGTTCAGATCAAGGCAGACGACCTTGCAGAGGATACCGCCGAGAGCATAATGAACGCCTACGCACCCGACGGCATAATCCTTCCGCCGGTCAACAACTACAGACTCATCACCATCTCCAACGACCAAAAGGTAGTTGCAAAGCCGGGTACGGTCATCTACTCCCCCAAATCGAGCTTCAGCATGCACGACGGCAGCACCATCGACCTTGCCAATGCCTACTATTGGAGCGCAAAGGATATGTACTATCCCGCAGGCAGCCGTGTGATGGTATCCGAAAGCGGCGATGCGACGGTCGAGCCCATCGACGGGGACCTCACCCTTTATATCATGGGCGAGTTCACCATAGAAAGCCGTGAGCTCTACACCCCCGAATACACCCGTCTTGCCGACACCCTCAAGATAATCGGTCTTTTTAAGGGCTCCGATCAGGGCTATCAGCTCGACAGAGTCACCCTTCGTACCGAGAGCCTTACGATGCTTGTAAGACTGCTGGGACAGGAGAGAGCGGCGCTTGCGCTTACCGATCCCTCCCCCTTCGGCGACACTCCCGCTTGGTTTTCGTCCTACGCCCGCTACTGCTATGACAACGGCATAACCCTCGGCATAGGCAACGACCTCTTCGGAAGCAATATGTATATCTCGGCATCGCAGTATCTGACCTTTATCCTGCGTACGCTGGGCTACACCGACACAGGCCCCAACCCCGACTTCTACTACCTCGATGCGATCTCCGCCGCCGTCCGTTTCGGCGTACTGACCCAGAAGGAAGCCGAAATGCTCAACTCCACCCCCTTCTACCGTGACCAGCTGGTATACGTTTCCTACGTAAGCCTCTTTGCACGCTATAAGGGCTCCAGCACCACCCTTCTCCAGTCGCTGACAGAAAGCGGAGCGGTCGACCGTGTCATCGCCTCGTTTGCGATCGCAAGCGTCCAGCTTGACAGAAATTAGTAAATTTAAAAAGAGTACCTGTATCGGGTACTCTTTTTGAGTAATATCCACACGGAGGAATTTATATGATGAACGTCGGTATGGTAGGCGTCGGCTGCATAAGCGGAATATACCTTGAAAATTTCAGCAAGGTATTTTCCGAGCTTCGGCTGGTCGCCGTCTGCGACCTTATAAGGGAGCGGGCCGAAAAGGCACAGCAGGCCTACTCTGTCCCCAAGCTTTACGATACTATGGAGGAGCTCTTTGCCGACCCCGAGATAGACATCGTCCTCAACCTCACCCGTCCCTACCAGCACTATGCCGTGACTAAGGCAGCTCTGCTTGCAGGAAAGCACGTCTATTCCGAAAAGCCGCTCGGCGCCGACCTTGCCGAGGGCGAGGAGCTGGTCGCCCTTGCAAAGGAAAAGGGACTGATGCTCGGCGGCGCCCCCGACACCTTCATGGGCGGCGGTATACAGACCTGCCGAAAGCTCATCGACGGCGGACTTATCGGCGAGGTCATCGGCGGCAGATGCGTTATGGCAAACCACGGTATGGAGGGTTGGCACCCCGACCCCGATTTCTACTATCAGCGTGGCGGCGGCCCTCTTTTTGATATGGGTCCCTACTACATAACCGCCCTTATAAACCTGCTTGGCGGCATCAAAAGCGTCTACGGCTACACCCAAAAAGGCTACGAGACCCGTCTTATCACCGCAAAACCCCACGAGGGCGAGATCATCCGTGTTAACACCCCGACCCACATCGAGTCCTTTTTGACCTTTGACAGCGGCGTTACCGTCTCGATGCTCACCTCCTTTGACATCTACAATACCCGCCAGACAAACATCGAGATATACGGTACCAAGGGTACCCTCTACGTACCCGACCCAAATAACTTTAAGGGTACGGTGACCTTCTTTAACGGCGAGACTCGCCAAGCAGAGGAATACCCCATCGAGTTTAACTACACCGAAAACTCCCGCTGTCTGGGGCTTGCCGATATGGCAAAGGCCATCGAATCCGGCAGACCGCCCCGCACCTCCTATAAGCAGACCTTCCATGTGCTTGAGGTCATGGCAAGCGTATTCAAGAGCGCCGAAACAGGCACACCGGTCATCCTCTCCTCGCACTTTGAGCGTGAGGCGCCGATGGACCCGACCCTCCCCAAGGGTATACTGTAAAACAAAAAGGACGGAGAAAATTCTCCGTCCTTTTCAATTTCGGTCTTACTTTTTCTTTGAGGTGAGCTTGCCCAGTATTGCGGTCACGATGGCGATAAGCGCCATTCCGACGAATATACCGCCCATTCCCTGGCCGGTGAGCTCAAGAGCGTACAAAAGATTCTGTTCCATTTATATCACCCCAGCATTTTAGGCACAAGATTGAGTATCATACCGCCGGCAAGCACCGATGCGATCTGACCCGAAACGTTGGCGCAGACGGCGTGCATGAGAAGGTGGTTCTGCGGATCCTCCTTCAGACCCATCTTCTGGATAACACGGGCGGACATGGGGAAGGCGGAAATGCCTGCCGCACCGACCATGGGGTTTATCTTCTTCTTGGGGAAGATGAGGTTGAGAAGCTTTGCAAAGAGGACGCCGCCGATGGAGTCGAACACGAAGGCTACAAGGCCGATGCCCATGATAAGCAGGGTGTTGACGTTTACGAACTGGTCGGCCTTCATCGAGAAGGAGATGGTGATACCAAGCAGCAGGGTAATGAGGTTTGCAAGGCTGTTCTGAGCGGTTTCGGAGAGCTTATCAAGCACGCCGCACTCTCTG
The DNA here is from genome assembly GCA_017532825.1 of Clostridia bacterium. Classification (GTDB taxonomy): domain Bacteria; phylum Bacillota; class Clostridia; order Oscillospirales; family QAMX01; genus RGIG6452. Next base: position 11,280 of record JAFXIT010000027.1, on the reverse strand, counting down.
AGCAGGTTGCCGAACATCAGGAAACCGACAAGGGCGACCGAGGTGGGGGCGATAAGGCCTGCAATGGCGGTAACGATTATCGGGAAGAGTATCCTTGCGGTCTTGGAAACGCCGGTCTGGCGGTATTCCATACGGATACGGCGTTCCTTTTTGGTGGTAACGAGCTTTATGGCGAAGGGCTGTACGATGGGTACCAGTGCCATATAGGAGTAGGCCGCAACGGCGATGGGTCCGATGTAGTTGGACTTGAGCACCTGGGATACCAGTATCGAGGTAGGACCGTCGGCCGCACCGATGATACCGATGGAGGCGGCGTCGACAAGGTCAAAGCCGAGAAGTACTGCGACGATGACGGCCATGAATATACCGAACTGTGCCGCAGCTCCGAAGAGGAACATCTTGGGGTTTGCAAGCAGAGGACCGAAGTCTATCATTGCGCCTATGCCGATAAACAGCAGCAGGGGCATTGCTTCACTTGCCTCGATGCCGACCTCGAAGAGCCACTGGATTATACCCGTAGCCTCACCGATGTTTGCGACCTCCTGGGTAAGAACACCCGAGAAGGGCAGGTTGACAAGTATTGCGCCAAAGCCCATGGGCAGCAGGAGGGCCGGCTCAAAGTCTTTTTTCACTGCGAGCCATATCAGAAGCCCACCTACGGCGTACATCACGCACTGCTGCCAGGTGATGGCAAGCACGCCGTCAAATAAAAATTCCATTGTATTTCACCGTTTCTCTTTTTTTAATATGATATCACAGATTGCCTCCCGCCGCGAGTGTTCAGGCAGGGCCGACCTTTTATGATTTTTGCCGTAAATCGCAATATTTTGCAACTTTTACCCACTGCATATCCCTATATTACGGCTATTTCCCGATATATATTGATTAAAAAAATTTAACCCCATCCCGGCACGGGGATGGGGTCAAAGCATATCAGTCGTTTACGGGCTCGAGGGGATTGCGGTAGTCGTTGCCGCGATCGGGCATTGCAGGTGCGGGGGCCGCCCAACGGATGGCGTTGGAGATGACCTTCAGCACATATTCGTTTTTATAGTTCGGGAAGGTCTCGTGGCCGGGATGGAAGTAGAATATCTTGCCTCTGTCACGGGTGAAGGTGCAGCCGCCGCGGAAGACGTCGCCGCCTGCAAACCAGGTGATAAAGACTATATCGTCGGGCTGGGGAATTCCAAAGGGCTCGCCGTAGCACTCCTCATGGTCAATGACGAACTGCTGGGGAAGACCCTGGGCAATGGGATGGGCGGGGTTGACGCACCACACTCTGGCGTGCTCGTTGACCTCTCTCCAGTAAAGGCTACAGGTAGAGCCCATAAGACGGGTGAAGGGCTTGGAATAGTGGGCCGAATGGAGGGGGATAAAGCCCATTCCGTTGCGGACGTGGGCAACGACACGGTTGGCAACCTCGTCGGAAACGGCATCATGGCGGCAGTGTCCCCACCAAAGAAGGACGTCGGTATCGTTGAGGACCTCCTCGGTCAGGCCGTGCTCGGGCATATCAAGGTCGGCAAGGCGGATCTCGAAGTCGTCGCAGGCAAGCCCTTCCTTAAGGCAGGCGTGCATACCCTCGGGATAGATCGACTTTACGCGGTCGTTTACCTTTTCGTGATAGAATTCGTTCCAGATGGTAACTTTGATCTTTGCCATTTTCTTTATCTCCCTTTCAATTTATATCAAGGTTATCGACAGCGGCTCAAGGGTAACCCGTCTGCCGTCTGCCATAACAAGCTCGCTCTCACGCTCAAGATCGTTATACACCGCAATATATCCGTTTTCGAGGGCACTGAGGTATACTCCCCGCTCGTTTTGCGCCGAAAGCATTGCGTAGGTCTTTTGGTCCATACCCTCGATGCCCTGCAGGGTCTCGACGATGCCGTCGATATAGTTTTCAAGCGGACAGCGGAGGGTATTTATGCGTATGACCTTTCCCTTGCCGACTTCCCCTCTGCACCAGGCGTTGAATATCGAATAGTCACCCTCGACGGTGGCGATGCCCTGGCGGACGTTGGACTGGATGTGGGGCAGGATGACCGTGCCGCCGTTTTTGACGAAGCGATCGACCGCCTCCAGTGCGTCCTTTTCCATATATTCACCTTCGTGACCCAGGCAGGGGAAGATGAGCACCTTGTAGCGCTCGAGTGCGCCGTCAAGCATCATACGCTCGGAGCAGAAGTCGTAGTCAAGCCGTCTCCTCAGGGGGTATACGACGTTATAGAAGGCCGATGCATCGAGGTATCTTACTGCCGAATCCGACAGCTTGGACATGGTATCGGGATAGGCTACGGCAACGTCGATGACCGGCTTTGCCCTCTTTTCAAGCAGGGGGCCGTACTTCGAAAACTGCTCTGCGGTAAAGTCGTAGGAGGTGAAGTTGCCGTGGTAGTAGAACAGATGGCAGGAATCGTTTATAAGGTTGTTATAGAGACGGTTTACGATGCTTCGCGCGGTACCGTGGCCCGCAGGCTCGGAGCCGAACTTGACACCGTAGAATCTTGCCGCACTCGAAAGCATACGGGTGATGGCGAAGTTGAGCTCGTAGCTCTCATCCTCGTTTGTGGCGCGGATGCCGCCATTAATGGGTATCATGCCCCTTGTCTGGTCGGTAAAGTCGGTGCCGCTTTCGCACATTCCCCAACCGCCTGCCGACTGGTAGATATCGTGGGACTTGAGCTCGTCACGCACCCAGACACCCCACTTGTCGCACCAGAGGGTCATTTCATACATATACCAATCGACAAAGTCCTTGCGCTTGCGAAGCACCGTCGCGGTTGCGGGCAGGAAGGTATGCACATCGGCAAAGGAGGCGATCTCCTCCTGCCATGCGGCGGCGAGGGTGGCCACGTCGCCGTATTTTCTTTCGAGGTACTCACCAAAGCGGCGGTCGGCATCGGGACCGTAGGCCCACCAGCCCACGTGCATATGCTCGTGCTGACCCTTGTAGCCCCAGTTGCCGGTGGCGGGATACTGGCTTTCGCCGTAGTTGCCGCTCGGTCCCAGGCGGATGCCGAAGACATTTTCGTTGCCCTCGTAGTGACGGCCAAGCTCGTGGAGGTAGTTTACCACGTAGGGGGTCTGCTGGTCATTGAATATGGTCGGAACGTTGTTTTCAAGGCCGTGCTCAAGGCAGGAAAATCCCACAAAGCCCTCGGTGTGCTCTCTGTACCACTCGGGCAGGGCGTAGGCGCTTCCGCCGATGATGAGGGGGAACCACTTAAGGTCGTACTCTGCGGCGAGGTCGATTATATTATCGTACAGACTCCAGTCGTACTTTCCCTGCTCGTACTCGACAAGGTTCCACTTGACGTAGGACTCGATACCGTTAAATCCCATACTGCGGATGTAGGGGCAGAGCTCACGGAGATACTCGATATTGTCCTCAAACCTGGAGTTGATGTCACCCGAGGTGTTGCAGTGGGAAATAAGCTGCATATCCCTTTCAAGCTTGAACCCGGGCTTTACCTCATGGGGACGGGCACGGTCGGCCTTGGCGGCCTCTATCAGGTCCTCACGTCTGCCGGGGAAGAGGTCGACCTTGTCAAGGTCGGGGAAACCGACGGCAGATACTCTGACGGGGCTTGTAAGCCCGTCCTTGCAGTTTACCACGAACGCAGCCCTGCGGCGGCGGCCGGTGCGGCATTCGGTATAGCCGTAGCCCTGCGTGCCAATTCCGTTTACGTAAAGGGTCGCATAGCAACTTGAAATATCGTTAAACTCGGCAAGCACCGTATAGGTATCGGCGACCTCCACGGCGTCCTCCGAGACAAATACCGTCCGGCTTCTGCCGTACAGACAATCCTTGCTCCATTCAAGCTTGCGCTCTGATATCTTTTTAAATTCCATAGTTTACACTCTCCCTCTTATACAGATCGGGGTATGTGTTTATTATAAAGCAATCGCCGCTCCATTGCAATAACAATTTTCTTTTTTTACAGTCCCAAAAGCCGCTTCAGATCGCCTACCCATTCAAGCACCTTAAAGCCTATTTTGAGCTTGGAGGGCTCTCTTGTGACCATTTTAAACCGTCCGAACGCCTTTGCAGGCGAAAGACCCGAGGCGGGCATACAGACGGGAGGATACATCACGCAAAACCAGTTTTTTCCCTCTGCCGGACCGATATCCACCCTCAAAGCGGTATATTTGCCCGCAGGAAGGGTAAATCCGTCGTAATATCCCGTATCAAAATACTCGGCGGTGAGGTAGGCCCTTACCTCCGCATCGCACCCCTGCAAGGCAAGCTCGTCTCTTGCTAAGTACTCTATCCGCTCAAGCCCCTCAAAAAGCACCGTGACGGCCTGCGCTCTGTCCGAGGGCAGCTCCTCGGAGAAAAAGTCCCTAAGCAGTCGGTCACGCACCTCCTCCTTGAGGCGTTGGTCCTCGGCGGAATCGGATGCGGCACGGATATGCAGGCGCACCACCTCTGCGGCTATCTCCCGTTGATTCACGCAGACCGCCGCGGCGTAGCCCGACAGTATGGCAAGGCTGATAACTACCAATAGTATGCTTTTTCTAAAATTCACGGGCAAAGACCTCACTTTCAAGAGGACTTTGCCCGTTTGGACGCCGTTTTAAACGGCCACCGTATTTTATTTTGCGAAGGAGGAGTATTCCCTTCCCCTCAGGCGGTCGTAGGAAATTATATCTATGGCCTCGCACCGCACAAATTCCGAATCGAGCTGATAGGGCCTTGTATATACGGGGCAGGTCTCCTTTAGCGCAAGCATTGCCGCCGAAAAATCGGGAAGCTCCTCCCCCACCGCCGTAGCAAGGAGCATGTGCGGCAGGTAGAAAAGTGAAAACTTATCCCTTGCAAACTCCGACAGCTCCGCTTTGTAGTTTGCCCAGATGGCAAAGCGTTGCTCATATACCCGTCCGCAGTTGGTATCGTCTATGCCCAGACGGCTGTATACGTTTTCCCCGCCGCTGCTGAAAAATGGCATGTGGTCGCCCACAAAGAATACAAGGGTTGGCTCGTAGATACCCTCAAGACTGTCAAGAAACTCCCCAAGACGCCTGTCGGTGTGGGCTATGCCCTCAAGGTAGTAGTCAAGCTCGCTTTGTCCCTTTTCAAGTCCATAGTAGTAGGGCTGGTGGTTTTGCATCGACATTATATGCATATATACCGGCTTTTCGCTCTCCGAAAGAAGCGAGAGGGCGGTGTCAAAGACCAGCTTATCGTCGCCGTAGTGTCGGTAGGGATAGTCCCCCAGCGGTAGGTCTTCACGGAAAAGAAGCCTTGAAAAGCCGTACTTCGGATAGACGGTATTCCGCAGGTAATAGGCTTCCTTAAAGGGATGGACATAGACCGTTTCGTAGCCAAATTCACGCCATACGTCGGGCATTCCCTCCGCATCGTCCACGGTAATGAAATCCTGGGGGGTGCTGACGTCTCCCGCATTGAGAACGGGCAGTCCGCTTATGACCTCAAACTCGCTTTTTGTGGTATATCCGCCAAACGCCGGCACCACCGTCACTCCGCCCGCTCCTTGGCTTATCATGCGGTCGAAGCAGGCGTAGTTCTCATCCGACACCTCAAGCTCTTCAAAGCTGCGAAAGTCGGCGTGCGATTCCGAAAGTATTACTATGACGTTTGGACGTTCGCCCTCTCCCGTGGGTCTTTTGCCCTTGGCAAGTAGGTCGGCAACGGCGGCCTCGGAATACCCGCCGGGGTCGACGGTGGCATTGTCAAGCAGGGCTCTGGTCTCGTCGGCAAAGAAGGCAAAAAAGCCGTTATCGGAAACCTTCGCTCTTGCGACGAAGACGTTTACGTTCTTGACCGAGTTCACCCCAAGCATTGAGGAGAACGCAGGGGTCAGCAGTCCGATGGCAAACACCCCTGCGATCCCGATCGAGACGGCCGTTCTCGGCAGAGCAGGGAGTCTGATGTCGGCAGAGAAGTACCAAAGAAGGGTAACGCAGAGGGCGATGACGAGGGCACACAGCACAAGCCCCGGCTCCAAGCGGAGCTTTGCCATGCCGACGGTATCTCCGAAGCTTGTGATAAGGGCTATGTCGGAGGGTAAAAAGTGGCTTCCGCTGACGTCGGCCTTGAAAAATTCGATGCCCGAAAGGATAAACCAAAGGATCCCCTGGCAGAGTGCGGCGATCCAGCCCCGTCCGATAAGGACTATCAACAGTCCGAAAAGGAGGGTGCTCATAAGGCAGGAAAATACCAGCGCTCCGGTGCGCTCGGCAATAAGATGCCACACTGAGGAAAAGCTCTGGGCAGCGTTGAATTCGCATATAAGGGTCAGTACTGTCGGAAAAAGTCCGAGACAGAGGGCTTTGACCCACGTTGGCAGGGATTTTTGATACCGTTTCATTGGAAATGACCCACCTCACTTGCTACATTATACCACTCTGAAAAGAATTTTGCAATGTAACTGTCAATTTGGGTATTGCCTAAACGCAAAAAACAGAGTAAAATATACCTAGCATCAAATTCCATTCTTGAAAGAGAGGATTTTATTATGAACAAGATCATCGCCGACTATCCCGCCATAGGCATACGCCCCATTATCGATGCGCGTATGAACGGCATCCGCGAAAGCCTTGAGGACAAGGTCATGGGCATGGCTGTCAACGTCGCCGAGCTCATCTCCTCCGAGCTTCGCTATCCCGACGGCTCCCCCGTCAAGTGCGTCATCGCCGACGGAACCATCGGACGTGTTGCAGAGGCTGCAGCCTGCGAAAAGAAGTTCCTTGAAAACAACGTAGGTGTCTCCATCTCTGTCACCGCCTGCTGGTGCTACGGTACCGAGACCATCGATATGCACCCCACCCGCCCCAAGGCCATCTTCGGTCTTAACGCCACCGAGCGCCCCGGCGCAGTCTACCTCGCCGCTGCCCTTGCAGGCCACAACCAGAAGGGTCTCCCCGCATTCTCCATCTACGGCCACGACGTCCAGGATGCCACCGATTCCGGCATAACCCCCGACGGTAAGGAAAAGCTGCTGCGCTTTGCCCGTGCCGGTCTTGCCGCCGCCATCATGCAGGGCAGAAGCTACCTGGCCATGGGCTCTGTCTCGATGGGTATTGCCGGAAGTGTCGTTAACCCCGACTTCTTCAGCGACTATCTCGGCATGAGAAACGAATACATCGATATGAGCGAGTTCACCAGACGTCTCGACCTCGGCATCTACGATCACGAGGAATTTGAGAAGGCCATCGAGTGGGTCAAGCTCCACTGCCCCGAGGGCTTTGATAAGAACCGTCCCGAAAAGAAGCACAGCCGTGAGCAGAAGGACGAGGAGTGGGAGACCACCGTCAAGATGATGCTCATCGTCAAGGACCTCATGGAGGGCAACCCCAAGCTCGCAGAGATGGGCTTTGCCGAGGAAGCTCTCGGCCACAACGCCATCGCCTCCGGCTTCCAGGGTCAGCGTCAGTGGAACGACCACAAGACCAACGGCGACTTCTTCGAGGCTATGCTCAACTCCAGCTTTGACTGGAACGGCCGCCGCTCCCCCTACATCGTCGCCACCGAGAACGACTCCCTCAACGGTGTTGCAATGCTCTTTGGCTACCTGCTTACCAATACCGCCCAGGTCTTCTGCGACGTACGTACCTACTGGAGCCCCGACGCTGTAAAGCGCTGCACCGGCAAGGACCTCACCGGTCTCTCCGCCAACGGCTTCATCCACATGATCAACTCCGGCTCTGCCGCACTCGACGGCACCGGCTGTGAAGAGATAGACGGCCGGCCCGCCATCAAGCCCTGGTGGAACGTCACCGACAAGGAGGTCGACGACTGCCTCAAGGCTACCACCTGGGGTCCTGCCGACCTTGACTACTTCCGTGGCGGCGGCTTCTCCTCCACCTTCATGACCAAGGGCGGCATGCCCCTGACCATGGTCCGTGTAAACATCATCAAGGGTCTCGGCCCGATCCTCCAGATCGCCGAGGGCTGGTCCTGCGACCTCGATCCCGACGTCGCCGAGCACATCTGGGCCCGTACCGACCGCACCTGGCCGACCACCTGGTTTGCCCCCCGTGTCGGCGGCGACAACCCCGCCTTTGCAGACGTTTACAGCGTCATGAACAACTGGGGCGCCAACCACTGCTCGCTGTGCTACGGCCACGTAGGCGCTGACTTTATCACCCTCGCCTCCATCCTCCGCATCCCCGTCGCCATGCACAACGTTCCCAAGGAAAAGATCTTCCGTCCCTCCGCCTGGGGTATGTTCGGCACCGCCGATCCCGAAGGCGCCGACTTCCGTGCCTGCGAAAACTTCGGTCCTCTCTACGGCACCAACAAGAAGTAAGCCATGGGAAAATACGCTGTTGGAATTGACTTCGGTACACTCAGCGGCCGCGCCCTCGTCGTCGATGTGGCGACGGGGCGTGAGCTGGCTTCTGCCGAAAAGGTCTACACCCATGCGGTGATGGACGATAAGCTCTGGGACGGCACTCCCCTGCCTCCCGACTGGGCTCTTGAGCACCCAAAGGACTACCTTGAGGTGCTTGCCGAGGCTGTCCCTGCGGCAGTCGAAAAGGCGGGCGTATCGGTCGACGACATCATCGGTGTTTCTGTCGACTTCACCGCCTGCACCCTGCTTCCCATCCTTGCCGACGGCACTCCCCTTTGCTTCCTGCCCGAATTTGAGCACGATAAGCACGCCTACGTCAAGCTCTGGAAGCACCACGCCGCACAGCCCTATGCAGACAAAATAAACGCACTTGCAATAGAGAAGGACCCCGTCCGTCTTGCCCGCTACGGCGGCAAGGTCTCCTCGGAGTGGCTCTTTGCAAAGGCCTGGCAGCTTCTTGACGAGGCTCCCGAGATCTACGAGCGTGCCGACAGGCTCATCGAGGCAGGCGACTGGATAATCATGATGCTCACCGGCAAGGAATGCCGCAACGCCTGCGCCGCAGGCTACAAGGCCATGTGGCACAAGCGTGAGGGCTACCCCTCCAACGAGTTCTTAAAGGAGCTCGACCCGAGACTTGAGCATCTCATCGACGAAAAGCTCTCCCGTGACATCTACGCCCTCGGACTTAAGTCGGGCGACATCACCGCCCGGGGCGCAAAGCTCTGCGGACTTAAGGAAGGCACCGCCGTCGGTATGGCAAATATCGACGCCCACGTCGCCGTTCCTGCCGCAGGGATAGTCACTCCCGGCAGGATGCTGATGATAATGGGCACCTCGACCTGCCATATGCTCCTTGGCGACAAGGAGTCGGTAGTACCGGGTATGTGCGGTGTCGTCGAGGACGGCATCATCGGCGGATATTACGGCTACGAGGCGGGCCAGTCCTGCGTGGGCGACCACTTTGACTGGTTTGTCAAGAACTGCATACCCGAATCCTACACCGCAGAGGCCCGTGAAAAGGGCATCTCCATACACAAGCTCCTGCGGGAGAAGGTCTCGGCACAGAAGCCCGGCGAAAGCGGCATCCTCGCCCTCGACTGGTGGAACGGAAACCGCTCGGTTCTGGTCGATACCGACCTTTCGGGCATGTTCATCGGCATGAGCCTGACGACCAAGCCCGAGGAGCTCTACCGTGCCCTCATCGAGGCGACCGCATACGGCACCAAGATGATAATCGACACCTTTGAGGAGTACGGCGTTCCCGTTACCGAGCTCGTCGCCGCAGGCGGCATTGCCGAGAAGGACGCCATGATGATGCAGATATACGCCGACGTCACCGGCAGAGAGATCCGTATCTCCGGCTCGGGTCAGGCCTGCGCCCTCGGAAGCGCCATGTTCGGTGCGGTCGCCGCAGGCGCAGAGCGTGGCGGTTACGACACCATCGGCGAGGCGGCCGAGCACATGGCAAGCCTTAAGGACCTTGTCTACCGTCCCGACCCCGAAAACCACGAGCTTTACAAGAAGCTTTACGCCGAGTACAAGCTTCTCCACGACTATTTCGGCAGAGGCGAGAACGACGTTATGAAGCGTCTGCGTGCCATCCGCCGTGAGATAAAAGAGGGTAAATAAAGTGTCGGTATTTCTCCCCTTCAAGCCCGACCTTTCGGGCCGTGTAGCCGTTATCACAGGCGCAAGCGGAGTTCTTTGCTCGGGATTTGCCCGTGCGTTGGCCGCCTGCGGAGCAAAGGTCGCCCTTATCGCCCGCCGCAAGGAGGCGCTTGACGCCCTTGCAGCCCAGATAGAGGCCGAGGGCGGCATCGCCCTTGCCGTACCCGCCGACGTGCTTGACAAGTCCGCCGTTGAGGCTGCAAGCGAGGTCATCCTTGAGAGGCTCGGCCCCTGCGACATCCTCATAAACGGCGCAGGCGGCAACAGCCCCAAGGGTACGACTACCAAGGAATATTTCTTCCCCGAGGACCTCTCGGACAAGGCAGAGGGTGTAAAGACCTTCTTCGACCTTGATCCCGAGGGAATCGGCGACGTTCTGGATCTCAACTTCTTGGGCTCGCTGATCCCCACCCAGGTCTTTGCCCCCCAGATGGCAGGCCGTGAGGGTGTTACGGTGCTCAACGTCTCCTCGATGAACGCCTTCCGCCCCCTGACCAAGATACCCGCCTACTCGGCGGCCAAGGCGGCTGTGAGCAACTTTACCCAGTGGCTTGCAGTACACTTTGCACCCGTCGGCATACGGGTAAACGCCATTGCCCCCGGCTTCTTTGTCACCGAGCAGAACCGCACCCTCCTTCTCAACCCCGACGGAAGCTATACCCCCCGCTCTCAAAAGATACTTGCCCACACCCCTCAAAACCGCTTCGGCACCCCCGACGACCTCACAGGTACCCTCCTGTGGCTTGTCAGCCCCGAGGCCTCCGGCTTTGTAAACGGTGTGGTGGTACCCGTCGACGGCGGATTTGCCGCCTACTCGGGAGTATGACACAATAAAACAAAAAGCAGTATGATCTTTCGGTCATACTGCTTTTTTCTTATACTTTTTTATTCAATAATGACGAAAAACACGCCATCAATGGCCTCGATGCGCTCACGGAGCTGGTCGCAGTTTTGCGAGCGGGACATGGTTATGTACAGTCCTATATCCCCCGCTATACCGCTTTTTGCGGCGGCGGCCTCGATGAGTATGTCTCCGCCGATGGTGCGGCGTATCTCCTCGGTTATCGCTCCCGCACGCTCGGGGAGGTTTACCTCTGCGTAGACGTGGATGGACAGCTTGCTCTTGCGTTCGACCCGTGTAAGGAAGGTCGTGGTTACCAGGCTTGCCGCAACGGCGATGACCGCAACGGTGTAAAACCCGTATCCCAAGGCGATGCCTATCGTGGCGGTCGCCCACATGCCTGCGGCGGTGGTAAGTCCCGTTATGACGTTGCTGTTCTTGACGATT